>JAOZSE010000049.1 GCA_029939835.1 Pontiellaceae bacterium | reverse complement strand
GGGCGCAGGAAGTTTGAAGAGATCAATCCTTAGTACGAGAGGACCAGGATTGACGTACCTCTGGTGTTCCAGTTGTTCCGCCAGGAGCATCGCTGGGTAGCTAAGTACGGAAAGGATAAGCGCTGAAAGCATCTAAGCGCCAAGCCCCCTCTAAGATAAGACTTCCCTATTTCGTAAGAAATCTAAAGGCTCGTTCTAGACTAGGACGTTGATAGGTTGGGTGTGGAAGCTCCGTGAGGAGTGAAGCTGACCAATACTAATTAGCCGTGCGGCTTAATCTTACTTTTTTAACGGCACGTATGCTGTGCAGATACTCTAATCTATGCAATGAATTTTAGTTGTTAGTTGTCAGTTGTCAGTTGCTGAGGAATTTCCTTAACAACCATCAACCAGCAACCATCAACACCCACTTTTCGGTGGCTATAGCGAGAGGGTTCCACCCGTTCCCATTCCGAACACGGAAGTTAAGCCTCTCAGCGGCGATGGTACTAAGAAACAGATCTTGGGAGAGTAGCACGTTGCCGGATTTTTTTCAGAGGGCCGTTCGAGCAATCGAACGGCCCTCTTTTTTTGCTTATTCGCGTTAATTTGCGTCCATTCGCGGTTAAAGTTTCTTCCCATGCAACTAGAACGACTATCCAAAATCATGTCCCATCGCGGAATGTGCTCACGCCGCGAAGCCGATCGCTACATCGAACGCGGACTCGTCTTCGTCGATGGCGAACGCATTAGCGAACTAGGCACAAAAATCTCGCCGGACGCGAAAATCGAACTCTCTGCTGAAGGGCAGGCGCGGCAGAACGCACAGGTCGCCGTTCTTCTCAACAAACCCGTTGGCTACGTCTCCGGACAGCCCGAAAAAAACTACAAACCCGCCGTCGACCTCATCAACGCCCAAACCCGCTGGGAAGGCGATCGGTCGCCCCGAAAATTCAATCTGGGTCAATTGAAAGGCCTCGTTCCCGCCGGCCGGCTTGACGTCGACTCCACTGGACTCCTCGTTCTCACTCAGGACGGACGAATCGCCAAAAAAATCATCGGCGAAACCTCCGATGTCCCCAAAGAATATCTCGTCCGCGTCACCGGTAAACTCACCGACAACGGCTTACAACTTTTGAACCACGGACTATCTCTCGACGGCAAAAAGCTGAAACCCGCAAAAGTCACTTGGCAGAACGAAGATCAACTCCGCTTTATTCTCCGCGAAGGTAAAAAACGGCAGATTCGCCGCATGTGCGAACTTGTCGGCCTCAAAGTAACCGGCCTCAAACGCGTTCGCATCGGCAACGTCATGCTCGGCAACCTTCCCCCCGGCCAGTGGCGCTACCTCGGTCAGAACGAAGCGTTCTGAAGAATGTATGGAGTGCGGGGCTTCTTATGCTTCTCTTTCAGCAATTTCGAAAGGTAGGGCGCCGTTCGCCGAACGCGCCTCGGACGGCTCGGCGAGCCGTCCCTACCAAAGCGCCCCGAAGCTTCGGGGCGCAATCCATATCTCTCCCATTTATCCCTTGTGTTTGAAGGCTGAAACACTACTATGTCCGCTCTTTTGTAAACCCAGATATGCGAAGTAACCGGCCGGGTGGCCGTGAGCGTCTGCGAAGAAAAGAACATAACCCCGGGGCGGGGCGCATCGTGCAACACGGAAGCGAACGTCGCCGGATTGGAAAAAGACAATACCATGGAAGAAACACTCACCTCTGATGGCCTCAGCGTCAGTCAAGACACCGCTGCCATCGACGCAATGTACAGTAACACCCTCAAGGATTTCACCGAGGGCTCAATCGTTCCCGGTAAGATTCTCCGCATCCAGGACGACGAAGTTCTCGTCGACATCGGCTACAAATCAGAAGGCCTTGTTGACGGCGATGAGTTCGAAAACGTTGATGACCTGAAGATCGGCGATGAAATCGAAGTCCTGCTCGAATGTCTGGAAGATCGCAACGGCATGATCGTGCTCAGCAAAAAACGCGCTGAACAACAGCGTAAATGGGATCACATCGTCAACGAATGCGAAGAAGGCAGCGTGGTCGAAGGAACTATAACCCGCGCCATCAAAGGCGGTTTTATCGTTGATATCGGAGCCGACGCTTTCCTGCCCGGCTCACAGGTGGATGTTGTTCCCGTCCGCAACCTCGACGAATACATGGGCAGAACGCTCGAAGTCAAAATTCTTAAAATCAACAAAGAGCGCAAAAATATTGTGGTTTCCCGCCGCGAGATCATCGAGGAAGCTCGCCGCGGACAGAAACTCAAGCTGCTCGGTGAAATCAAGGTTGGCCAACTCCGCAAGGGCTCGGTCAAAAACATCACCGATTTCGGTGCCTTTGTGGATCTCGACGGCATTGACGGCCTGCTGCATGTCACCGACATGAGCTGGGGCCGCATTAACCATCCGACCGAAATGGTCAAAGTCGGCGAAGAAATTGAGGTGATGATCCTCGACATTGATCTCGAAAAAGAGCGCATTTCGCTCGGCCTGAAACAGACGCTTTCCAATCCGTGGGAAGATATCGACGCCAAATACCCGATCGGCACTCGCATACGCGGCAAGGTAGTCAGCCTGGCTCCGTATGGTGCGTTTGTCGAAATCGAAGAGGGTGTGGAAGGCCTCGTTCACGTTTCTGAAATTTCGTGGACCAAGCGCATCCAGCGCGCGGCGGACGTACTCAACGTCGGCGAGGAAGTCGAAGCGGTGGTGCTTTCCATCAACACCGATGACAAGAAAATCTCGCTTGGCATGCGTCAGACCGAGGAGAATCCGTGGGAAATCGCCATGCACAAGTACCCGATCGGCTCGCTGGTCAAGGGGAAGGTTCGCAATTTCACCTCCTACGGTGCATTCGTCGAAATCGAAGAAGGCGTGGACGGTATGATCCACGTTTCCGACATGTCGTGGACTCGCAAAATCAACCATCCTTCCGAAGTCCTGCAGAAGGGCGAGGAAGTCGAAACGGTTGTACTCGAGATCGATGCCAACAACCAGCGCATCTCCCTCGGCCTCAAGCAGGCCCAGGAAGATCCGTGGAGCCGCATCACTGAGACCTACAAAGAAGGCCAGAAGATCAGCGGTAAAGTCACCAAGCTCACCAACTTCGGCGCGTTTGTTGAACTTGAAGACGGAATTGACGGGCTGGTGCATATCAGCCAGATCAGCGACGAGCATGTCGAAAAAGTCAAAGATGTCCTCAATATCGGCGACGAAATCGAAGCCCGTATCGTTAAGATCGATCCGGTCGAACATCGCATTGGGCTCAGTGTCAAGGCCGCGAAAATTGCGGACGAGGACTTCGAGATCAGCGATGATCTGCTCACCGGCTTCAAACCCGGCGAAGAGCTGGTCGACCTCTCATCGGCTTTTGATGACGTCATAACCGGTTCCGAAGAGTGGCATCCAGGCGAAAAAGCTGAATAGAAACAGGGAAACTTTCCCCGTTTTAACAAACCCGCAGGTTGTAAAGACCTGCGGGGTTTTTTATGCTCCCTCCACCATGAACGTAGAACAACAGCTTGAACTTCTAACCGCCCGCCACGTCGATCTCATCTCGGCGGACGAACTCAAAAAGAAACTCCAAATCGCCAAAAAGGAGAAGCGCGGCCTGCGTATCAAATACGGCGCTGATCCGTCCGCGCCCGATATCCATCTCGGCCATGTCGTCGGTCTCAACAAACTGCGCGAATTTCAGGCTGCGGGCCACACCGTGGTTTTCATCATCGGCGACTTCACCGGTATGATCGGTGACCCGTCCGGCAAGTCCGCCACCCGTCCCGCCTTATCGAAAGAGCAGGTTCTCGAAAACGCCGAGAGCTATAAAAAGCAGATTTTTAAAATCCTTGATCCCGAAAAAACCGAAGTCCGCTTCAACTCTGAATGGCTCGGCGAAATGAAATTCGAAGATGTCATTCGTCTCTCTGCGCACGTTACCGTCGCGCAGATTCTCGCACGCGACGACTTTTCCAAGCGTTACGCCGACAACAAGCCCATTTCTCTCGTTGAATTTCTCTATCCGCTCATTCAGGCCTACGACTCTGTTGTCGTAGAAGCCGATGTGGAGCTTGGCGGCACCGACCAGCTTTTCAACCTGCTGCTCGGCCGTGAACTGCAGAAGGCCTGCGGGCAGGAGCCGCAGGTCGTTATGACCCTTCCGTTGATCGAAGGACTCGACGGCGTCCAGAAAATGAGCAAAAGCCTCGGCAACTATATCGGCATCACTGAATCCGCCAAGGAAATCTTCGGCAAGCTCATGAGCGTCAGCGATGAACTGATGTGGAAATACTTTATGCACATCCTCTGCCGCAATCCGGAGGAAATTGAAGCCATGCGGAACAAAGTTTCCTCCGGCGAACTGCACCCGCGTGCCGTCAAAGATGAACTCGGCCGCTGCGCGGTGGATCGCTTTGTCGGTGCAGGCGAGGGACAGAAAGCCTCCGAAGAATTCGCCCGCATCTTTTCGAAGAACGAACTGCCCGACGATCTCCCGGAAATTCAGCTACCTGCTGAAGAACTTGGTTTGATCGAACTGGTTGTCCGGACCGGGTTCGCCTCCTCCAACGGCGAGGCGCGCCGCCTCATCCAGCAGGGCGGGGTGCGGATTGACGACGAACAGATTTCCGACATCAAAGCGACGGTTACGCCAAAAGACAGCATGATTCTCAAAGTTGGAAAACGCAAATTTGCCCGCCTCAAAGTCTGATTACCAGTGCTTTCCGCCGGGGTTCAACGTACCGTCCTGATGCGAAATCGTTTTGCGTTCCGCCGCCTGTTCCCTGCGGATATCCCTGCTTGTTTTTTCGTGGGTTTTTGCCCGTTCCTCCAGATAGTGCGTGTGCATTTGCTCGTTCATGTATCCTTTGCACCGGCCCTTAGACCACTGTTCGTGCGGGTGCTCAAACACCACGCACCGCTTTTTGAGGTTCAAGGGACAGCCTTTGCACTTGCCGATCGGCCTGCTGTCAGCGTCGCTATGCATATCAGCAACCTCCTTTTTCGGGGCGGTTTTCAGCTTTTCCTGCTCCGCCATCAGTATGGTAAATCTACCGGGCGCTTTGGTCAATTCCAACCTTACAGTTTTGCCGGAAGCGTAGGGTTTTTCCCTGCGAAAGTTGAATTTTCCGTGCCTTCGCGCTGAAGACCCTCAGCTATTCCGGATGGCAGCGGCAATGAAGTCGCGGAAGAGCGGGTGGGGAAGCACCGGCTGGGACTTGAATTCAGGGTGGGCCTGTGTAGCGACGAACCACGGATGATCCGGCAGTTCGATCATTTCAACCACACCGATGTCGGGGTTGGTTCCGGAAATGATCAGTCCGCCTTTTTCAAGCTGCTCACGGTAGTTGTTGTTCACCTCATACCGGTGGCGATGACGCTCGGAAATCTTCTTCTCCCCATACGCCTCGAACGCCTTGGTTTCTTTTTCGAGCACGCAGGGGCAAGCGCCAAGGCGCATTGTGCCGCCTTTTTCGGTTACTTCGCGTTGCTCTTCGAGCAGGCAGACGACGGGGTGCTCGGTTGTTACGCCGCGTTCTTCGTCGAACTCGGTGGTGTGCGCCCCCTTGAGTCCGCAGACGTTACGGGCAAATTCAATAACGGCGCACTGGAGGCCGAGGCAGATGCCGAGGAAGGGGATGCCGTTTTCACGGGCGTATTGCGCCGCGCGGATTTTGCCTTCCATGCCGCGTGAGCCGAAACCGCCGGGAATGAGGATACCGCTCACGCTGTCGAGAACCGCAGGGTTTTCCTCAATATCCTCGGCGGCAATTTTGACGATTTCAACCTCATGTGCCGCGGCGTAGCCGCCGTGGTAGAGCGCTTCATAGATGGATTTGTAGGCATCCTGCAGTTCGGAATATTTTCCAACCACTCCAATTTTAATCGTCCCTTTCGGGTTTTTAATGACAGAGATAAGCTTTTGCCAGTCCTTGAGCGGACGGGTGGGGCGCGCGATGCGGAAGTGGTTGAGGATTTGTTCATCGACGCCCTGTTCGACGAGGACGAGGGGGATTTCATAGATGGAGGTTTCGACGTCTTTTTCCACGATGACGCACTCTTTGGGCACGTTGCAGAAAAGGGAGAGTTTGTCGATGTGCTCGTCGGTGAGGTCAACCTCGGTTCGGCAGACGAGAATATGCGGCAGGATACCGATTTCGCGCAGTTTGGCGACGCTCTGCTGGGTGGGTTTGGTTTTAACTTCGCCGGCGGCTTTGATGTACGGGACGTATGTGAGGTGGATGTACATAGCGTTTTCACGCCCGACATCGGCACCGAGCTGACGCAGCGCTTCGAGGAAGATCAGCCCTTCGATGTCACCGACTGTACCGCCGAGCTCAATCAGGATGATGTCGGGGTTTTCGGCTTCGATCGCACGGATTCTTTCTTTGATCTCATTGGAGATGTGCGGAATCATCTGCACGGTACCGCCGAGATAGTCGCCCCGCCGTTCTTTGTGGAGTACGTCCCAGTAGATACGGCCCGCAGTGATATTGCTTTTCTGCGAGGTGGGTTGCCCGGTGTAGCGCTCATAGTGGCCGAGATCGAGATCGGTTTCCGCGCCGTCGTCGGTGACGTACACTTCGCCGTGCTGATAGGGGCTCATGGTGCCGGGATCCACGTTGAGGTAGGGGTCGACCTTGACCATGCGGATGGAGAGGCCGCGGTTGATGAGAAGGCGTCCGATGGACGCAGCGGTGATGCCTTTGCCGAGTGAGGATACGACCCCGCCGGTGATGAAAAGATATTTGGTCATGTACTGCCCCATAGTCTCTAGTGGTTGCCCTGCTACTATGGGAAGGCACTTTAAGGTGCTTGGAGGGAGGTGTCCAACCCATAAACAAAAAAGCCGCCCCGGATTCCGGAGCGGCTCAAAACCGGGTTGTAGCTGGCCTCCGCCCTGTCCGCCATAGCCCGCCGGGCGACGGCGGAAGAGGCCGGCCCGAGGTCTGCGGACCTCGGCTACAGAGAAGTACAGCGGCTCAAAAGGGCTGAACCCCGGGGCTATCCGGTGTGTTTTTTCTTATACGCTTCAAGCACTTTGATGTAGTTGGCACGCTCAAATTCTGCAGGATTGGCAACCGCTTTCTGGCTCATCGAACCCTTGAGCTGAGCCACCGATTCATACGCGTTATCCTTCATCCACATTTCAAGCTCCTGAATCAGTGTGGCGATATATTCGGAACCGCTACCGCTGCGCAGCAGGGCGGAGGCCGTTTGCACGGCATTCGCTCCGGCCAGCAGAAATTTGACGACCTCTTTGCCGCTTTGAACACCACCAGCTGCGGCCAGTGACGCATTGAGCCGCCCGTGAAGCATTGCGATCCAGCGCAGCGGAAGACGGATGTCCGCGGCGGTGCTGAGATCGAGGGTGGTTTCGATCTCCATGGCGTCGAGGTCGATATCCGGCTGATAAAAGCGGTTGAAGAGAACGAGCGCATCGGCGCCTGCTTCGTCGAATTGTTTGGCCATATGGCCCAGTGAACTGAAGTAGGGACTCAGTTTCATTGCCACAGGAATTTCGACCGCATTTTTGACGGCGTGCAGAATATCGAGATGGAGCTTTTCAATATCCGCACCGCTTTCTTCAGGGTTGGCGGCGACATGGTAGATGTTGAGCTCAAGGCCCTGCGCGCCGGCCTCTTCGGTTTTGCGCGCATAGGTTTCCCAGCCTTTGGTCGTGACGCCGTTAAGGCTTCCGATGACCGGAATATCGGTGCTTTTGACCGCTTTGCTGAGTAGGTCGAAATAAGCGTCCGGAGTGATGAAATAGTCCTCTTTCGCCGGGAAGTAGGGATGCTCCACGCCCGGTTTTTCAACCTGTTCTTCGAAAAGCGAGAACATGACGACCGCCGCGGCGCCCGCATCGGCGGCCTTGCGGATGCCGTCAAGGTTCTTGCTAATAGGCGAAGAGGCGACAACGACCGGGTTTTTAAGCTCCAGCCCCATGTAGGTGGTTTTTAAGTTCACGATCTGTTTCCTCCCGCCCGCTGGTTTATGCGGATTTATTCCACCGGTTCAAAGTATTCTTTTGCCGCGCCGCATTCCGGGCAGACCCACTCTTCCGGAAGGTCTTCAAACGCGGTGCCGGGTGCGACGCCGTTCCCGGGATCGCCTGCTTCGGGATCATAGATGTAATCGCACGGTATGCATTTGTATTTTTTCATGACACGCCCCTTTAGTTACATAATTTTGCCAAGATTCTCGAAGAACGTCATCCGGTGTTTTGCATCGGCTTCCGCCTGTTTGAAGAGCGCTTCCGCATCCTGCGGAGCGGTCTTGAGCAGGGTGGTGTAGCGGCGCTCGCTGCGAATAAATTCCTGGAAGTCACCGGTCGGCGGCTTGCTTTCCCAGATGAAGCGGCTGCCTTCTTCGAGCGTCGGGTTGTAGCGGTAGAGCGGCCAGTATCCGCATTCCACAGCCCGTTTTTCTTCGACCTGCGTTTTCATCATATCAATGCCGTGTGCGATGCAGGGCGCGTAGGCCATGATGATGGACGGGCCTTTGTAGGCCGCGGCTTCCATAAACGCCTTCTGCGTCTGCATGCGGTTGGCGCCCATTGAGATGGAGGCCACATAGACATAACCGTAGCTCATGCACATGAAACCGAGGTTCTTTTTGCCCGTCCGCTTGCCGGCGGCGGCAAACTGCGCAACCGCACCCAGCGGGGTTGCTTTCGAGGCCTGCCCGCCGGTGTTGGAGTACACTTCCGTGTCGAGCACGAGAATGTTGACGTCCTTGCCGGAGGCGACCACGTGGTCGAGGCCGCCGTAGCCGATATCATAGGCCCAGCCGTCGCCGCCGATGATCCAGACGCTCTTATCAACGAAGTAGTCCTGCAGTTCTTTGATTCTGGCCAGAACGGCTTTGAGCTCGCCAGAGGCGGCATCCAGCGCGCCCGGAAGCAGCATTTTTACGGCGTTCTGTGCGGCGACCGCTTCGTCGTTAATCGTGTCGCCCGCTTCCATAGCCTTGGTCAGCGCGGCGCTGAGGTCTTTGTCCACGCCCAGCTCAATCGCACGCTGCGTGTTGAGCTTAAGCAGCGCGCGATTGTTATCGACTGCCAAACGCATGCCCAGACCGTATTCAGCGTTGTCTTCGAAGAGCGAGTTGGCCCAGGTCGGCCCGCGACCTTCTTTGCTCTTACAGTACGGCACGGCCGGGAAGGTTCCGCCGTAGATGGAAGAGCAGCCCGTGGCATTGGCGACCATCATGTGCTCGCCGTAAAGCTGTGTGGCGAGCTTTACATACGGGGTTTCACCGCAACCACCGCAGGCGCCCGAGAACTCAAAGAGCGGTTTTTTGAATTGCAGGCCCTTGAGGGTGGTTTCTTTTATGCCATCGAGGACATTGTCGGGCAGGGCTTCGAAGAGGGCTGCGTTTTCGCGCTGGCCGTTTTTAAGTTCTTCTTCGAGCGTTTTGAATTCGAGTGCTTTGGTTTTGGCCGGGCAGGTTTCCACGCAGACGCCGCAACCGGTACAGTCTTCGCAGTACACCTGAATCCGGTATTCCAGATCACGTTCGTTCTTCGTGTTCGATTTGAGGGTATTGAACGATTCGGGTTTGTTTTCCAAATCTTTCGGGTCGATCTGTTTGGCGCGGATGACGGCGTGCGGACAGGCCATTACACACTGGTTGCACTGAATACAGTTTTCCGAAAGCCAATGCGGAACGCGCGGCGCAATGCCGCGTTTTTCCAGCGCAGTCGTGCCGATCGGCAGCGTGCCGTCGAACGACATTTTAGAGACGGGCACCTCATCGCCTTTCAGCATCAGGACGGGCTCCATTACTTCTTTGGCGAAACAACCTGCATCTTCGGAAATGAGCGTTGCCGGCGTGTACGATTCGGTGATCGTCTCCGGAATTTCCACTTCTTGCAGGGCTGCGGAGGCTTTGTCCACACAGGCCCAGTTCATCTTCACAATGTCTTCACCCTTTTGGGAGAAGGATTTCTTAATGGCGGTTTTGATCAGCTCAATCGCTTTATCCTGCTCCAGCACGCCGGAGAGTTTGAAAAACGCTGTCTGCATCACCGTATTAATACGGCCGCCCAGGCCGACTTCGGTGGCGATCTCCAGCGCGTTGATGTTGTAGAACTTAATCTTGCGCTCAATGATGATCTCCTGCATGTCGCGGGTCAGGTGTCCGAACACCTCGCTGCTCGGGATTTCCGAGTTCAGCAGGAACGTTCCGCCATCCTTGATGGCACTGAGCATGTCGTAGCGGCCGATGTAGGCCGGGTTGTGGCAGGCCACAAAGTCCGCATGCTGAATCAGGTAGGGATAGTTGACTTTGCTTTTGCCGAAGCGCAGGTGCGAGACCGTGATCCCGTAGGATTTCTTTGAGTCGTACACAAAGTAACCCTGCGCGTTGAGATCGGTGTTTTCCCCGATGATCTTAATGGAGTTTTTGTTGGCACCGACCGTACCGTCGGAGCCCAGACCCCAGAACATGCAGTTGACCACATCATCGGCTTCAATGCTCACCGCGCCGCCGATTTCGAGCGACTTGTTGGTTACATCATCAATGATGCCGACCGTGAAGCCGTGGAAGGCTTCGCCATCGAGATGGTCGTAGACCGCTTTGACCATCGCGGGCGTGAACTCTTTTGAGGAGAGACCGTAACGGCCGCCGATGATTTCGAGGCCTTTGCCTTCGAGCGCGGTCACTACATCGAGGTAGAGCGGTTCGCCGAGCGCACCCGGCTCTTTCGTGCGATCGAGTACCGCGATCTTTTTCGCCGAGGCTGGAATGCAGTCCACGAAGGCTTTTGCGGAGAAGGGGCGGTAGAGGCGAACTTTTACCAGGCCGAGTTTTTCACCTTGCGCGTTGAGTTTGTTGACCGTCTGCTCAATCGTGTCGCAGGCCGAGCCCATGGCGATGATTACTTTTTCGGCATCGGCCGCGCCGACGTAATCAAACAGGTGATACTGGCGGCCGATTTTTGCAGCGAGTTTATCCATATACTCCTGCACGATTTCCGGCAGGGCATCATAATATTTGTTGACCGTTTCGCGCCCCTGGAAATAGACATCCGGGTTTTGCGCCGCGACTTTCAGCACCGGATCGTCCGGGCGCATCGCGCGGTTGCGGAACCGTTTAGCGTATTCGGGTTCGAACATTTCCTTGATCGTGTCGTAGTCGATTTGCTCAACCTTCTGCACTTCGTGCGAGGTGCGGAAGCCGTCGAAGAAATTCACGAACGGCACCTGACCCTTGAGCGTCGCCAGATGACTCACGACCGCGAGATCCATCGTTTCCTGAATGCCGTTGGCTGCCAGCAGCGCGAAGCCGGTATTGCGGACGCTCATCACATCGGAGTGGTCGCCGAAGATCGACAGCGACTGACACGCCAGCGAGCGCGCCGAAACATGGAACACGGTCGGAAGCATTTCGCCCGCGATCTTGTTCATGTTGGGGATCATCAACAGCAGCCCCTGCGATGCCGTGAAGGTCGTGGTAAATGCACCGCCGGAGAGCGCGCCGTGCACCGCGCCGGCTGCGCCGGCTTCCGACTGCATTTCCATCACCGTTACAATCGAGTCAAAAATATTTTTACGGCCCTGGGCTGCCCAGCTGTCCGCGTATTCGCCCATGTTGGACGAGGGGGTGATGGGGTAAATCGCCGCCACTTCACTGAACGCATAAGCCACATGCGCCGCAGCGGTATTTCCGTCAATGGTCACCATTTTCTTATTCATGCTTGCTGTTCCTCCTGCGGATTTGCATTTTTCTGTTAAATTCCGGTAACACGCCGTTTTTCGGCGTCCTTCTTTTCCTGTTTTTCTGCCGTTTTTCGTAAAAAAGGGAGGCTTTACAGCCTCCTGCTTTTGCGTTTGTCCGCCAAAACCGAAGAATTTCAGAATTCGCCGACGAAAAGAAGTTTTTTTTGCCACAGAATGCCCGTTTATATCCGGTTTTTGGGCAGCTTCTTTCGAAGCCCGGCAACCATGACTGCGTCAATCAAAGCCGCAGAGGCGATGCGGCGCATGAGCGCGCCGAAATGCGCAACCGCTGTGACGCGGTAGCGCCGCTTCGGATTGGGGCTTTCCAGTGCGTGTAGGATTTTTTTCGCCACCGCTGCCGGTGGTTTCATAAATGCGCCCGCTGTGCGGTGTGCGGTTCCGGCTTTTCGCGTTTCGAATTGCTCCAGGTAAAATGTCGCAAACGGAGAATCGGAATTTACAGGATACTGTTCTGCCCGTTTCGCCAGATTACGCGAGAAGTCTGTTTCAATCGGTCCGGGTTGAATAATCGAAACCGCAATGCCTGAATCGAACAGTTCCCGGCGCAACGCGTCCGAAAGTGCCTCCACCGCGTATTTCGATGCCGAATACGCTCCGACAAAAGGCAGGGAGAGTTCGCCGAGCACCGAGCTGATGTTTACGATCCGTCCGTACGTCTGTTTTCGGAAGAGGGGAACAAACTGGTTGGTCAGTTCCTGCAGACCGAAGACATTCACTTCAAAAA
>JAOZSE010000156.1 GCA_029939835.1 Pontiellaceae bacterium | reverse complement strand
TTTTAAGAAAAAAAGAAGTAATTAAACATCCTAATCATTACAATATGTTTTCTTTTGAAGTTTTTGAAATGACTGATTATTTGGATTTTAATTTAGGAAATGCTTTTAAATATATATTTAGAAGTCCTTTTAAAAATGCTGAAATAGAAGATTTGAAGAAAGCAATTGTTTATATTAAACAGGCACATAAATCAAAAAGTTATAGGAATAATTGTTTATGTGAATGCTCTATCGGAATCAAAACTGTTGAAGATGAGATAAAAGCATGCACTTTAATGAATGATAAATTAAGTAATGTAATAAATCAATTATGGACACTATGTGTGAACATCTATACATATCAAGATGTTACTTGTTGTGATAGATATATAAATGAAGCAATTAATGCTTTAGAAAAAGTAATAACAGAGAAATAAAAATGAAAGATGACTTGGAAGATAAATTAAATCAGTCAGACTTCACAGTTGAAGAATGGTTCAATAAAGAATTAGGAAAATCTTTTGAACATGTCCAGCCAAAAGAAGATGAAGAATTAGTTGCATTACAAGAAAAATTGTTTCTTGAAAATTTGAATAATGTAGAAAAATATAAATTCCTTAATGTTCCACCAACTGTTTTGAAAAAAATGAATCGAGATGAAATGTCTGATAAAGATAAAAAATGTTTAGATGAAGCTCTTAGATGGTGGAATGTAAGCCAAAGTAACAAAATAAATACAACATAATTAAATATTTATTTTGAAATTAGATAAATATGTGTATATTAAAATAAAAAAAAGGAATAAAATGAAAGAAACAAAAAACATTATTGTCGGGATAATTATTGTCATTATGATTATAATTTTATCATTAGCAGCACAATATTTAACTTTAAAATGGAATGGTTGGTTCAAACCACAAGAAGAAAATGTAGAGCATGAAGTTTTTAAAAAAACAAGATCTTATAATGAATCAAAAAAACAAGATTTAATTAGATATCGTCTTCAATATTTAAGAGCAGAATCACAAGAAGATAAAGAAGCATTAGCATCTACAATTAGGATGATGTTTTCTGAATACAATGAAAATCAATTAGAACCAGAATTAAAAAGTTTTTTAAAACAAATAAAATATTAAAATAAAAAAAGGAACAAAAAAAGATGAAAAAACTATTATTAGGAATTGCAGTAATTGCAATATTAACAAGTTGTGACAGAAAAAAAGAAAGTGCAGATGAGAAAATGAAAAAACAAACTGATGCAGCTATGTTAGAAATGAATAGAGCAGTTGGGATGCCTGCTATTACAAATTGGCAAGAAAGGAAACTTGCAAAACAGATTTTTGAATTGAGAGATAAAGCAGATTTGATTTGTTATGCTTATATAAAATCTGATTATACAGGAAAGTTTACTTTTATAGGAAAATGTATCGGATATGGATTGCCTTATTCTATTCAATATACAAATCCAAGCAAATTAACAGTAGGATTAGGTGATACTAGTAGAACAATGGATTTTGTGATGCCACAAGCAGATCCAAATGGATTGTTTATGCCTAGTGGGTTAAGTGCAACTTGGTTGATGCTAATTGATCCAAAAGATAATAAAGCAAAACCTGCATATATTGAAGAAACAATAACAGTAACTCAATTTCCATTGCCGGAATCAATTTTAAATGGTGAATTTAAATGAAATTTATCATAAGAAAATACAAAGAAGATGTTTTTACATTAGAAAAAAATAACAATTTTCACTCCATTCATAAAAACAATTGTAAGTGGAACAACAAAAGAATTCGATGATTGTAAATTCGAAAATTGGATTGGAATACCAAAAGTTTTTTTGAAAGATGGCACTCCATGCAAAAGCATATTCTAAAAATTTAAAAATATTCGATGATTATCTCTTTTTGATAAAAAAGTTTTTGTTGAAAAAAGAAGAATTATTAAAACAAAAAAAACAAAATAGAATAAATAATAAACCAATAATGGTTGAAGTTATTGATAGTAAAAATATAAAAAGGAAAGAAAAATGAAATTATTAAAGTTTGAGGCAAGTTGGTGTGGACCTTGTAAAATGATGAATCCGATCATTGAAGAATTAAAACAAGAATATCCAAATGTTGAATTTGAGAGTTTATCTGTTGAAGAAGAAAGTGAATTAGTCCAGAAATATGGGGTAAAAACAGTTCCAACTTTTATTATGTTAAAAGAAAACAAACAAGTTGGACAATTAGTTGGATTAGTAGATAAAGAAGATTTGATTGGATTATTAAATTTAAAAAGTGAATAGTTATGAATAATTTAATGAAAGTAGATGAAAGTAAGGCAGGATTAATGTCTGTTAATGATGAATTAGATGTTTTTGATTTTAAAAAAGAATTAGTATCGACTTATTATGGAAGTGATGATGCTAGTCTTATGCAGAAATTTATGGATTCTGAACCAGGAGATAGTGTTCAAAATGCATTTAATATTATAATAGAAGAGTTAGCAAAAGAATCTGATAGTTTATTAGGTAATTCTTTGATATTTACAAAAAATAATGATTTGCATGATGCAACTACTGTAACAGTCAAAAGAGCAGAAATGCTTGAATTGTTAAGTAAAATAATTACAAAAAAACAATCATTAGCAGAAAAAGCATCAAATGTTGATTTAAATTCACCTACTTTTCAAATGTTCCAACAAATTTGTGTTGATAATCTTAAAGCAGCACTTATTTCATTAAATGTTGATAATGAGATGAGTCAGTTGATTGTAACTAATTGGGGTAAAAGTATGAAAGAATGGCAGAAAGAATTATCAAAAAGAATGGCAATATTAGAAGGACAATAAAAATAAAAAACAATGATTAAATAATCATTATAAATAATCATTATAAATAAATATATAAAGTCTCTCAAATTAATTTTTGAGAGACTTTTTTTGTTTTCAAAATATACTATTTTTTTATATTTAAGTTTAAATAAAATAACTAAATGAAGGTATAAAATGAAAAGACGTGGAAATAAAATGATAGTAGCTGCATTTGAAGATCTTGAAAATGAGCAACAAGAAGAATTATATAAATTACTACAAGAAAAATTAGATACATTAGTTGTAGAAGATGATATTGATGTAGATGAAGATATTGATGAAGATGATGATATTGATGAAGATGAAGATATTGATGAAGATGATGATATTGATGAAGATGATGATATTGATGAAGATATTGAAATAGATGATGATATTGATGTAGATGATATTGATGTAGATGATATTGATGTAGATGATGAAACAGAAGATATCATAGAAGATGATATGGAAATAGAAGAAATTTCTGAAATAGAAGATGAA
>JAOZSE010000048.1 GCA_029939835.1 Pontiellaceae bacterium | reverse complement strand
CTAAATAGGAAACACCATGATCCTCTCTTTTTGCAGAACTTTCAGCACATTACCGCTACCGCTTTTCGGAGCGAAGCTCCCCGTGACTTGCCGCGGGGTTTCTTGGTAGGGACCGCTCTCCGAGCGGTCCGCGGACGCCTCGGAGAGGCGTCCCTACCTTTCCAAAGAAGATTCCAACATTCCGTTTGATGAGTGGGTGCGGAAGGGGTATATTTCGAGGCTTAATTTTCAAATCGAAAGGATACAGATCATGACACGTGCATATAATTTCAGTGCAGGGCCGGCGATTCTGCCGGAAGAGGTGCTCAAACAGGTTCAGACCGAACTGCTCGATTTTAACGGAACCGGCATGTCCATTATGGAAATGAGCCACCGCGGCAAGGATTACTCCGTGATTCACGCCGAGGCGATTGATAACCTCAAACAGCTGTTGAATATTCCCGACAACTACAGCGTTCTTTTCATGACCGGTGGCGCGAGCACGCAGTTCTCGCTGATTCCGATGAACCTGCTTCCCGCAGGTGCAACGGCCGACTACATCACCGCCGGAGCCTGGAGCACCAAGGCGATCAAAGCCGCGCAGAAAATCGGCAACGTCAACGAAATCGCCAACACGGCGAAGGATATTCCGACCTGCGTGCCCGGCAATGACCTTTCATTCACCGACGACGCGGCGTATGTGCATATCTGCTCCAACGAGACAATCTCCGGTGCGCAGGTGAAAGAATTCCCGAAAACGGACGCGCCGCTGATCGCCGATATGTCTTCCGACATTCTGTCGCGTCCGCTCGACGTTTCGCAGTTCGGCATGATCTATGCCGGTGCGCAGAAAAATCTCGCCTGCGCGGGCGTCACTTTGGTGATCATTCGCAACGATCTGGCCTCAACATCGCCCGCTGCGCTGCCCGATCTGTTCCAGTATAAGCACGTGATGGAAAACAACTCGCTCTCCAATACCGCGCCGACCTTCCCGATCTACATCATCGCGCTCGTCACCCGCTGGCTGCTGGCCAACGGCGGACTCGAAGGCATGCAAAAACGTAACGAAGAAAAAGCGGGCAAACTCTACGCCGCGATCGATGCGTCGGACTTCTATAAAGGCACCGCCATGACGGAATATCGTTCGCCGATGAATGTGACCTTCCGTCTGCCGACCGAAGAACTCGAAGCGCAGTTTGTGGCCGAGGCCGTCGCGAAAAATATGACTAGCCTCAAAGGGCATCGTTCGGTGGGTGGCATCCGCGCCTCCATCTATAACGCGTTCCCGGCGGAGGGTGTCGACGCACTCGTCGAGTTCATGAAAGAGTTCGAAAAAAACAACGGGTGACCGTTGGTTTTTATTGGAGCTTGGAAGCGGACATAAAGGGCAGGGGTGACAAAAGGGCGTCAGGTCGCTTTTGTCCTGTAAGTTCTTTTTTCCCAGAGACCCAAAGCACAGAATTTTTGTTTTTCTGTTTTCCTATGAACCGCTAATCGGTACCTTCTCTCTTCTTCCGCGCCCGTAGTTCAATGGATAGAATAGCGGCCTCCGAAGCCGTAGATCTGGGTTCGACTCCCGGCGGGCGCACCAGCCTCCGCAATGCGCAATGCGAAACGCGGAGGCTGTCACGTCAGCTTTCATCACTTCAAAAATCCATGGATCCAGTATTCCATGGTTGTTTGTTATTCAGGAATGAACAGTTTCTGGCCGACGGAGAGAATGTCCGGGTTTTGGATTTTATTGACCTCAATGAGGGTCTTAACCTGCACGCCGTAGGCCGCGGCGATGGTGGAAAGAGTTTCGCCGGGCCGGACGGTGTGCTCGATGCCGTAGGCACCGCTAGGTGCGGGCGCGGCGGCGGTCTGTTTGATCAGCTTATCCAGCTCGCCCCCGACACGGGTGACCATCTCGCGTTTGTCCTGCTCGCTTTTCTGCTCAATGGCGGCGCAACGGTTTTCAAGCTGGACGCGCAGGGCGTCGAAGTCGCGACTGATGCGTGCCATTTCCATTTCGACGGTTTCAAGCCGCCCGGCGATGCGGCGCTGGTTTTCCTGTGCGATCCGCTGATCCTCCGCCGTGCGGGCGCGGGTGGCGGACGTCTGAAGCTGAAGGGTTTCACAGCCGGTCAGCAGTCCGGCGGCAAGCAGCATGAGAAACAGTTTCTTCATAATTTTCCTCCAATATTCCAGTAATCCATTTCCTACGGTTTCCAAAGATACAAAAACTGCGGCGCATGAATAGACTTGAGGCTCGGAAGCGGTACGGGGTTTTTACCTTCGAGAAGGTATTCGAGGAAGGTTTTCTCTGCTTCGTAGCGGATCACACGCAGTGCGCCGGTGTCGAGCAGCCGCGCGGTGTGGGCGAGGGCGTCGTTCCAGTAGCCGATGGCATCAATCAGACCTTTTTCGAGGGCCGCGTCGGCGGAAAAGATGCGTCCGTCAAAAAGCTCGGGCGCGGCGGCGGGGTCGAGCTGCCGCGATTCGGCGACAATGCCGGCGAAACGCGCCTGCATGTCGTCAATCAGCTCCTGCAACAGGGCGACCTGATTGGTGTCGACCGGCTGGAAAGGGTTGAGCAGGTCTTTGTTGGCGCCGGATTTGATGGTGACGTCGGTGATACCGATCTTTTCGGAAAGGCCCTGCAGGTTAAGCGCCTGCATAATAACCCCGATGGAGCCGACCGCGGCGGTCGGCTCAGCAATGATGAAGTCACCGGCCATAGCCGCGTAGTAAGCGCCGGAGGCGCCGAGGTCGCGGATGAAGATCACGACGCGGCGGTCGGGACGGCTGGCCCGGAAGCGGGAGAGCGCGTTGTAGATTTCGTCGCTCGGCGTGACACCGCCGCCGGGGGAATTGACTTCCAGAATGATGGCCCGCATTTCAGGATCGCGTTCGGCGGCGCGTACCTGCACGAGAACGTTTTCGACCATATCGGGCCGCGCGGTGAGGAACCCTTCATCTTCCGCTCGCATAATGACGCCTTCGAGCGGAATGCGGACTACTTTGATGTTGCCGCTGCCGAACGACCAGGTTTCATCCAGTTTCGGGGCTTCGTCGCACGGATAATCCGCCTCGACCTTTTTGCAGCGGGACATCAGCGTGCCGGCCAGAATTAGTGAAAGAAGAATGACGGCGGTCCAGAGTTTCCGGTTGGTGGATTTGTGTTTCATATCGGGCATTGTAAAACGGCCGGCGGCGAAATCCAGTTTTTAGCAAAAGCAATTGACGGTGCCGGAGCTCTTTTGATAGACACGTCCACGCAATGGGACAGCAACTCAGACAAAAAAACAAGCAGCGCCGCCGCGTGCTTCGCAAAAAGCGCCTCAAAGCGCGCGCCCGCGAAGCCGTCGCGAAGAAATAATTTTCGCGCACCGCTTTTTCCGGCTGAACCTCCCCGAAACTTCGGGGGGGCTTTTCTGTTTATAATCGTTCAAGCCGTTGGATTCGTTCAAACCGTTAAAATCGGTCCGGCCTCATACCTTTTTCATCTTTCATATTTCATGGTTCAACCTTCAGGCAGTCTCTGCTAGGCTCGGGCCCATGATTACCTTTTTGGACGGCATCCTCGAACAAAAGCAGCCCGCGCGCGTTGTGATGAACGTCGGCGGCATCGGCTACGAAGTGCGGGTTCCCCTCAGCAGTTTCGACCGTCTGCCGGCTGAGGGCGCTAAGACCCGCATTCTGATCTATCACCACATCACCGACGCCTCGCAGGCGCTTTTCGGCTTCGCCACCGAAGAGGAGCGCCGGATGTTCACGCTGCTGCTCGGCGTGAGCGGTGTCGGCCCGAAGATCGCCGTGAGTGCGCTTTCCGGCCTTTCGGTGCGCGAACTCAAAACCGCCCTGGTCGAGAGCGACGTCAAACGGATTTCCTCCATCTCCGGCATCGGTAAAAAAACCGCCGAACGCATTATTGTTGAACTGCGCGATAAATTCACCACCGGCGAAGCACTTGAGGCGATTGCCGGAGCGGATGCCGCGCCCGGCGACCATCGCCTGCGCGATGCCGCACTCGCCCTCATTTCCCTCGGCTATAAACAGGCCGATGCGCAGAAAATGGTCAAGGCCTGTGCGTTGAAGCTCGAAGACGGTACCACTGTCGAAGATATTGTCCGTATGGCGCTAACAGGAAAATAAATGGAACATACTGTAACCACACTCAACCGCCCCGATACCGATTTCGACGTCGAACTGCGCCCGTCGTGCTTTGAGGATTTCATGGGACAGGCGAAAGTGAAGGAGCGCCTTGAGCTTTTCGTGCAGGCGGCGCGCGAACGCGAAGACGTGCTTGACCACGCGCTGCTTTCCGGCCCGCCCGGCCTGGGTAAAACCACGCTGGCCTACATTATCGCCGAGGCCATGGGCTCAAACATTAAATGCACGTCCGGCCCCGTCATTGATAAGCCCGGCGATCTGGCCGGCCTGCTCACCAGCCTGGAGCGCGGTGATGTACTCTTCATTGACGAAATCCACCGCATGCAGAAAACCGTCGAGGAATACCTCTATTCGGCAATGGAGGATTTTGTGATCGATATCGTGATTGATCAGGGCCCCAACGCCCGCTCGGTCCGGCTCAATATTCAGCCTTTCACGCTGATCGGCGCGACAACCCGAAGCGGACTGCTCTCTGCACCGATGCGCTCGCGCTTCGGCCTGCTCAACCGGCTCGACTACTACGAGGCCAATACCCTTCAGCAGATTATCGAGCGTTCCGCGCGGATTCTCGATGTCGAGATTGACGCGGAAGGTGCCCGGGAGATCGCGGGCCGTTCGCGCGGCACGCCGCGCATCGCCAACAACCTGCTGCGCCGCGTCCGCGACTATGCGCAGGTGAAGGCGGATAACGCGATTACGGCGGATATCGCCGACGCCGCGCTGGCCATGCTCGATATTGACGAACACGGCCTCGACGAGATGGATAAGCGGATTCTCTCGGTCATCATCGAGAAATTCACCGGCGGGCCGGTGGGCTTAAGTTCGCTTGCGGTGTCCGTCGGCGAAGAGGCGGATACGCTCGAAGAGGTCTATGAGCCGTACCTGATTCAGGAGGGTTTTCTGAAACGTACGCCGAAGGGCCGCGTCGCCACCGAACGCGCGTACACTCTTTTCGGCCTCAAACCCGGCGGCGCGCAGCAGACTCTTCTTTAAATCGTCGAAAGGAAATTTGGCAAAATCATTTTCCACTCCTTGTGCTGAAATCGTTTTGCCCTTAATTATTTTGCCTTAGTGTCGTGTCATGCATCAAATGCCGCATAAGCATCTTGTAGGACGTGCCTCCCGTATTCGGGGGCGCGTGTTTCAGCGCCCAAATCAAGACACGGGCTGTCCTGCGGACAAGCCCGTCCTACAACACTACAAGGGTGACTTAACATCAGCTTTATTAATTTGTTGTTTGCTACTGCCGCTGATGGCGGGGGCGGTGGAGGGGCCGAAGCTTGTCTGCGACACACCGGTGTATAAATTTGGACAGGTGGATCAGTCGGCGGTCATCACCAATATCTTTACGGTGCGCAACGAGGGCGATCTGACCTTTGTACTCAAATCGGTGCAGACCGCCTGCAATTGTACCAAGGGGTGGGTGGACAGCCGGATGATCAGCCCCGGCGAAACCGCCGAGCTGACGGTGGTATTCACTGCCGCGCGCCGCAAAGGGCCCCAGAAAAAGAGCCTGAAGCTGATCCCGGCCGGTTCGGATGAGCCGACCCTTACATTTTATATGGAAGGTTTTGTTGAACCCGTCGCCGATTCTCATTAAAACAGGCGCTCATTTTAACGAGTGGGGTCAGTACGAATGAATCGTGAGCGCAACGGCATCTTTGATGCACGATTCTCGGACTGACCCCCGAGGAAAATAAGGGAAAAACCATGGCTGGCATTTTCAAAGCATACGACATTCGCGGCATCTACGGCACCGATCTGACCGACGAGATTGCCTTCAAAATCGGGCGGGCGGTTGCGACGTTTCTGAAGCCTAAAAAATTTGTGATCGGGCACGACATGCGTCCGCACTCGACCCCGCTCTTTGAAGCGATGGCCAAAGGCCTCACGATGCAGGGCGTTGATGTCATCAACATCGGGCTGGCTTCCACGCCGATGTCCTACCACGCCAACGGAAAACTCGGCGCCGACGGTAGTGCCATCATTACCGCTTCCCACAATCCCGGCGAATGGAACGGCATGAAAATCTGCCGCGAAAAAGCCATTCCGATCAGCGGGGCGACCGGTATCGCCGACATTGAGCGCATCGTGAACGAAGAGGCGTTCGATGAACCCGCCGCGACGCCCGGTACCGTCACGGAATACGATATCAAGCCCGAATACTTTGCGCACATCCGCTCATTTGCCGACCTTAAAAAACCGCTCAAGGTCGTCATTGATTATGCCAACGGCATGGGCATTCTTGAGGGCGGTGTGTTTACCGATGACATGTTCAGCATCGACCCGATGTACGACGAACTCGACGGCACCTTCCCGAACCATGAAGCCAACCCGCTTGATCTTCATACGCTTGAAAATATTTCCGCTAGACTCAAAGCGGGCGGCTATGACTTCGGTGTCGCGTTTGACGGCGATGCCGACCGTGCGGGCTTCCTCGATGAAAACGGCGACGTGGTGTCCATGGATATGATCACTGCGCTCATCGCCGAAGCGCTGCTCGAAAAACAGCCCGGCTCACCGATCTTCTACGACCTGCGCAGCAGCTGGGCTGTCAAGGAAGTGATTGAAGAGTCCGGCGGCAAACCGATGATGTCGCGCGTTGGCCACGCCTTCATCAAAGCGCAGATGCGCGAAGCCGATGCCGTTTTCGCCGGCGAACTTTCCGGCCACTACTACTTCAAAGACAACTACTACACCGAAAGTTCTTCGCTCGCCGCCATCTACGTCGCCAACCTCATCAGCGAAACCGGCAAGCCGCTCTCCGAACTGGTCAAACCGATCCGCCGCTACTTTGCTTCCGGCGAGATCAACTCAGAAGTCGCGGATGTCGAAGCGGCCTTCGCACGCCTCAACGAGAAGTTTAGCGACGCCAAAACCTATCAGCTCGACGGCGTTTCGTTTGAATACGAAGACTGGTGGTTCAATGTTCGTTCGTCGAATACCGAGCCGCTCGTACGCCTCAACCTTGAGGCCAAAACCCCCGAAAAGATGGCCGAAAAACGCGACGAAGTCCTCGCCATCATCCGAAAATAATGTGAGTGCGGAAAAAATATGGAGTGCGCAGGCAAGCCTGCGCACTCCAAAATGGAGCCGCAGTCCAAAATGCTATTGAAACCGCTCCAGTTTAGAAATGTAACGATCGACTTTCCGGTGGTGCTGGCCCCGATGGCGGGTTACACCGATGCCGCGTTCCGCTCCGTTTGCAAAGAGCACGGAGCGGGTGCCTGCTGGACGGAAGTAACCAGCGCCGAGGGCATCCGCCGCGACTCGCAGAAAACCTTTCAGTTTTTAAAGGTCTCGGAGCTCGACCATCCGATTGCAGGCCACATCTTTGGCAAGTCGGTCGAAGCGATGGTCGAGGCCGCGCAGTACATTGAAAAGCTCGGATGTTTCGACTGGATTGACCTCAACTGCGGCTGCCCCGTGCGCAAGGCCGTCCGGCGCGGCGCGGGCGCCGCGCTGATGAAAGAGCCGGAGCAGATTGGCGAAATCGTTCGCGCAGTCAAAGCCGCCGTCGCGCTTCCCGTCAGCGTTAAGACGCGCATCGGCTTCAGTCCGGCCTTTCCCGACCATTTGGCGATTGCCAAAATTGTCGAAGACGCCGGCGCAGATATGATTTCGGTTCACGCTCGCTATGCCTGCGACTTTCATAAAGGCGATGCCGATTGGGAAAAGCTGAGAGAGATTAAACAGACACTCAATATTCCGGTCATTGGAAACGGCGGCCTTGACACACCCGAAGATGCTCCGGCGATGCTGAAAGCGACCGGCGTGGACGGCGTAATGATCGGCCGCGGCGCAGTTGGAAACCCGTGGATTTTTGAGCAGTGCCGCGCGGCGCTGGCCGGTGAGCCGGCTGCGGTGCCGACGCTCGCCGAACGGCGTGAGGTGATTGAGACGCACCTGCTGCATCTGGTCGAGATGACCGCTTCCACGGCAGTCGGGCGACGGCGCAAAGCGCAGTATGATCCGGAGCAGGGAGCCTGTATGCATTTCCGTCCGCACCTCGCACAATACCTCAAAGGGCTTCGCGGGCGGCGCGAACTCCTTCAGCAGCTCAACGAAATGAAAACCGTCGAGACCATTATGGCTGCGGTTGATAAAGTATTGGAAAAGAATATGGAGTGCGGCGGCTTGCCGCCGCTTTCTTGCGCGGAGCTTGCTCCGCGAGTCGCCGAGGCAAGCCTCGGCAAACAAAGCGCAGGCAAGTCTGCGCAGTCCAAAACAATAAAGCCGCCGCAGTCCATAGAGTATGGAATACAACCGCTGGAAAAAATCATGGAAGAGCACGGTTTGAAGAATCACGACCTTGTAGCGGCGTCGAAAGAGGGATTGACGCATAAACAGGTGCAAAAAGGGCGCAAAGGCCGTCGCCTGACGCGTAACATTCAGGACAAAATCGCAAAGGCCCTTTCTCTTTCCACCGGAGAGACTTACACGCCAAGCCGCCTCTTCGATTATAATTAGATCGAATCTGATGTGGGGGTAAGCACTACATTTTTTGTTGATTTTCCTTAAAAGGAGGGTGACAATATCCTGTTTTTCCCAAGGGGTTTGTTGGGGGAGATGAAAAATGCATATAAAAATCTATTCGGAGGAACGCTGTCCCTCATGCGGACGGCTGGAAGTTTCAGAGCGCGTTAACCGCAACATCTTGATACGGCTCTTTCTGCCCGACACCAGACGAATGAAATGCCGCCGCTGTCTGACCCGTTATCTGGTCCGGATGGAAGAGCCGGACGGAGACGCAACGTCAGGTTCGCACACGGAAGCCGACCAGTCGAAGTTTATCAAAAACCTCCGGGCGGGCCTCTGTTAAACCCACCTGCGTGTTGCTGAATTCGCGCCGCGCGCTGTACTCTGCTCGCAGCCGGTCAAAATTTTTCGCCCGTTCTGTCTTGCCGGTCACTGTCGCCGCACGCAGCGCGGCATCATCGGCAGCCAGGTCATAAACGGCCGCCACGGCTTCGGCCAGCACCTCTTCGTCACTTTTACCGCGCGAATCAATGTTCAGTTCCGGCACGGCGGGCGCGTTCAACAGCGGCGCGGGATCCCAGACCGCCGCGGTTTCAAAAAAGTGACACGCCTCGCGATAAACCTGAACCGTTCCGTTCAGCTTGCCTTCGAGCGAATGGCCCGCGATGTGCGGTGTTCCGATCGTTGCGGCGTCAAGCAGTTCGGTGCGGATGCACGGTTCCGGATCCCAGACATCCAGCACCGCGTGCTCAACGATACCGTTTTCAATGGCGTGGAGCAGCGCATCGCCATCGAGTATTTTTCCGCGCGAAGTATTCATAAAAACCGAACCCCGCCTCATTTGCGCAAAGAAGCGACAATCAGCCATGCGCAGCGTCGGCCACGGCTTTTCGACGGTCATCGGGACGTGCAGCGTGACGATATCGGCTTCAGCGAGCACTTCTTCCAGCGGATAAAAAATTTCTTCGGGCTCACGCGCGGCACGCCAGTCTTCGCTTCCCTGGAGCTTCGCCTCGGCACGCGGCGGGTCGTTGAGCAGAACGCG
Source organism: Pontiellaceae bacterium (assembly GCA_029939835.1). Taxonomy (GTDB): domain Bacteria; phylum Verrucomicrobiota; class Kiritimatiellia; order Kiritimatiellales; family Tichowtungiaceae; genus Tichowtungia. Next base: position 2,830 of record JAOZSE010000048.1, on the reverse strand, counting down.
CAGGCCGAGCGCTTCCGCGCGGGCCGCGACGCGCGAGCCGACCTGCCCGGCGCCGATAATTCCTAAGGTTTTTCCCTCAAGTATCATACCTTTAAAGGTATGAAGAAAGAGCAGGGCGGCCGTCACGTAGTCGGCGACGCTGTCGGCGTTGCATCCGGGCGCGTGGGCCCATGCCATACCGCGCGCTTCGAGCGCGGCGGTGTCGAGGTGTTCAAATCCAGCCGTGGCGGTGCCGACAAAGCGAAGGGCTGAACCTTCAAGCAGTTCCGGCGTTACATTGGTTTTGGAGCGGATGATGAGCGCATCGGCGTCCTTGAGGTGCTGCGGCCCGATCTGCCGGTCGGGAACGACAGTGACCTCGCCAAGCGTTCCAAACGCCTCGCGGCCAAAAAGTACAGTTTCTGCCACAACCGTTTTCATTGGCGGAGAATTTACGGTATAAGCCCTGCACATGAAAACGGAAAATCCAAAGGGCGGGGCAATTTTGACGCTGATTACCGCGCAGAGCGAGGCGGAGACGATCAGCGACTGGGTAGCTGAACACCTCGAAAAGACCGTGGTGGCACTGAAAAAGCCCGGTGCTGCGGACGTGATACTCGAAATCTATTTTGACAACACGCTGGAAGCAGAGATCGCTGCGCGGGCATTGGAGCCGTTTCCAGTCAAAGACCGCGCGATTCGCGAATATGCCGCCGAAGAGTGGGCGGAAAGTTGGAAGAAGCATTTCAAGCCGATGGATATTGGTGAACGGCTTCGTGTTGTGCCCCCTTGGGAAGCATCATCACGCCCAGTGAGGACACCGGGCCTACAGCCAACCTCCTGTAGGCCGCGTGACCTCACGCGGCGTATTGAAATCGTGATCAACCCGGGACTGAGTTTCGGAACGGGCAATCACTTCACGACGCGCTTCTGCCTCGAACAGCTTGATTCGCTGATCCCGAAGAGCGGCGCAAAGACGCTCCTCGATATTGGCACGGGCAGCGGAATTCTGGCGATTGCGGCGGCAAAGCTTGGCGTGGAAGATATTATCGGCGTTGACTTTGATGAGCGGTGCGTTGAACAGGCGGAGAAAAATGCGGAGCTGAACGGCGTGGAAGCTGAGTTTTTTCAGCACGATATCACCGAGGGCTGGAACGGCGGCGCATTCGATATCGTCTGTGCCAACATTTATGCCTCGCTGCTGATTGATAACGCGGCGACGTTGCTGGCTGCCGCAAAACAGTATCTGCTGCTGACCGGCATTCGCGCGGTCGAGGCCGATGGCGTGGCCGACACATTTGTGGAGCTCGGTGCGCGTGAAATCACGCGCGACGGTGATGCCGAATGGTGCGGGCTGGTTATGGAAGTATGAATTATGAACGATGAAAGCAGTTGTTTTTGTAGCCGGCCTCAGCAGAGGCCGGGCCGCGCTCTGCGGAACGCGGCTACAGAAAATTCCCTCTTGGGAGGGGTGCCCAACGGGCGGGGTGGGTTTATTTACATTTCCGAAATGTATCGGCCAGTTCAGCAGAAACCGATTCGGCATCCTGCCCGAGGGCTTCGCAGACCCGGAAAAACTCCACCACATCCAGCTTTCAACATCGTACAGTTCATCCCGTCATCCCGTATTTTACTTCCAATATCTTACACTTTCCCTTAAAACTTTTTAAAGCAATGACTGGAAAGGGTGGTGGTAATCATGTAAAAAAACACCCATGTTTCACGCCGCGGTAGCGGCAATGTTTTCGGGGCCGGGTGTGCTGTTGAATCCTTATCGCATACCGGCGCGGGTGAAAGGGGAGAGGATGCTTTCAATAACCACGGGAGAATTTTCAGCCGTTCATTGCGGATCATAGTGGTGAGCCGCGAGAGGGTGCAGAAAGAAAAAGAAGTGCCGATGAATGAGGTGATAAAAAAGAGAGTGTCCGGGAGAAAATCCATCTGATTCGCGGTGTTCAGGTGATGCTCGACCGCGATTTGGCTGAATTATATGAAACAGAAACCCGTACGCTGAAACAGGCGGTGAAAAGAAATATTGAGCGATTCCCGGCGGATTTCATGTTCGAACTCAACGATACGGACATCAACCGGCTGGTATCACAATCTGTGATACCTTCCAGAAAGTACTTTGGAGGCGCCGTTCCGTTGGTTTTTTCTGAGCAGGGTGTTTCTATGCTTTCCAGTGTTTTGCGTACTCCCTTGGCGGTCGAAATGAGCATCAAAATAATACGCGCCTTTGTGGATATGCGCCGGTTCATGCTTTCCAACGCGGATATGTTCAAGCGAATTGATTCGTTAGAAACCAAGCAGCTTCAGACCGAAAAAAAAGTGGATATCGTTCTTGATGCCATAAGTGCACAGGAGCTTGAGCCGAAACAGGGTGTATTTTTTGACGGGCAGATATTCGATGCGTACTCCTTTGTTTCAAAGCTCGTCCGCAAGGCAAAAACCTCGATTGTGCTGATTGACAACTACGTGGACGATTCCGTGCTGACTCTGCTTTCAAAGCGGAACAAAAACGTAACCGCCCGGATTCATTGCAAACGCATTTCGAAGCAGATGCGTCTCGATCTGGAAAAACACAATGCGCAGTATTCGCCGATAGAAATTCTTCCGTTTGATGCCGCGCACGACCGCTTTCTGATCCTTGACGGCTCTGTGGTTTATCATATTGGCGCTTCATTGAAGGATCTCGGTAAAAAATGGTTCGCCTTCTCAAAAATCGAAAAGGACGTCATTAAACTGGTCGGCAAACTCGGAGAGTGATCTGCAGGCGGAAGTGCGGCACTTCAATTGTTATAACATGTGCCAGAAAACCCCAGCCTTTTAAGGCTGGGGATGAATGGCTCCC
>JAOZSE010000155.1 GCA_029939835.1 Pontiellaceae bacterium | reverse complement strand
TCACCTTTTGCTGAAGCTTATTCGCAAAACTCACGAACTTCGGTTATGGGTCATTACCTCGGGCAAGCATGGGCTGCGAGAGGATTGGAGCATCATACTAACAGGAGCCAACACGCTCAAGAGGTTGTGCGCAGAAACTACCCCGGTGAAGAACTGATTTTTAACGGGCTTGTCCTTGAATGGATCCCGCCAAGATTTTCTGTATTTGATTGCCTATAGACGGGTCCGTGTGGGACATTTTTTCGATAGCGACTTGTACAAATTTTTGCGGAATAAAATGGGAGTGCGGATCATGGAAGAACGAGTGCGGCACGAGATCAATCACGGAGAATTTCTGGCCTCCGGCGACACCGAAGCACTTTGGGGATGGGGAACACCTGCCGGTCAACAGCGGGCACAGCGTCGGGGCCAACTCATTGCCGAGGCCGCACAGCTTCGCCCGGGGATGCGTATTCTGGAAATCGGATGCGGAACAGGAATGTTTACAGAAATGTTCGCTCAAACCGGATGTAGCATCGTTGCCGTGGATATCTCGAGCGATCTTCTAGAAAAGGCCCGCTTGCGTAATTTACCTGAAGACCAAGTGCAATTTGTAAATAAACGTTTCGAAGACTGCGTAATCGACGGCCCCTTTGATGCCATTGTCGGATCCTCTGTTCTGCATCACCTGGAGGTGGTTGAAGCCCTTTCAAAAATGTACGAACTCCTGAAACCCAGTGGAATCCTCTGCTTTGCCGAACCGAATATGCTGAATCCGCAAATATTTGCCGAACGAAAATTCAGACGCTTCTTCCCCCGCATCTCAGCGGACGAAACCGCATTCGTCCGTTCATCATTAAAACACACACTAGAGGATGTCGGATTCACAGATTGTTTGATCACCCCTTTCGACTGGTTGCACCCTGCCGTACCGGAAAAGCTCATTCCCGCTATCTCTGCAACGGGTCGAGTACTGGAAAAAATCCACCTACTACGCGAATTTTCCGGCTCATTGCACATCTTGGCCACGCGGTCACAAGATTGAGTCGTCATTTTTGAGAAAATCGGCTCGATTCCTATTGGGTCAATCTGCTGTTTTGTCATATTTGCGAACAGTTTTCTCAAAAAAAGATCATCCGGCATGAGAACTGCTACTGTACTCGGGCATGAAAACCCGAAACCAAAAGAAGACAGGCTTCACACTGACAGAGATGATGGTTGTGATCGGGATTATCGGTCTCCTCGCGGCTGCGATTATCCCCCCCATTCTTAACTCCATTGAAAAGGCGAAAACGAAGATCAAGCAACGCAATGTGGTCAATATAGAAAAAGCAAAGGGAATTCTTCAGCTACCCGCCTCGGTGCATAGTCTTGGAAAAGGCCTCTCTGAAGGTGCGGTATATGGATCGGACTTTACCGAAGAGGAACTATTCGCCTGTTTGAGCTGGGTGGAAGATACAAGCGATCTAATCGTCGGCGGAGATCCGATTATTGTTGGAAATATCGGCGTACAAGCCCACTACTCGGACAGTTCTGCCGCCTCAAACCCCTAATGGAAATAACAAAGCCCGAAGAACCCAAGCACGAACCCAAAACTCCAATTTTTCCTCTTACCGGCGGTTCTCCATCACGTTTCGAACGGCAGCGGCAAGCTCCCTGCTTTGAAACGGTTTTTTGATGAAATCCGTGTGCGGTTGCTTTCCGAAACGATTCATCACCTGTTCACGCGGATAGCCGCTCATAAACAGAACCGGGACTTTTGGATTGATGTGCCGGATGCGCAAGGCGGCCTCCAGTCCGTTGAGCCTCGGCATATTGATATCCATCAGCAAAACGGAAATTTCCTCGGAGTGATCGGTATACAGGTCGACGGTTTCAAGCCCGTCGGCAGCCGTAATCACCCGAAAACCGATACGCCCCAGCAGAGATGTTGTGATCTCACGGATGGCCTCTTCATCATCAGCAATCAGCACCGTTCCATAGCCATTCCATCCCCCGTCCGATTCCGGCGCATCCACCACCGCATCGTCGACTTCCTCTTCTTCGACCGGAAAATAAATGCGGAAAACTGTGCCGCGGCCCACCTCGCTTTTCACCTCCACAGCTCCGTTGTGCCGTTGCACAGCATTCAGCAAAGAGGCCAACCCGAGACCGCGCCCAGTGACCTTGGTGGTAAACAGCGGATCAAAGATTTTCTGGAGTGTCTCTTCATTCATGCCGCTACCAGTATCTGAAACCTCCAGCAAAACATACGAACCCTCCAGAATATGCCCGGGCGGAAATACATTCTTCAGTTCACCCGGCCTTAACTCCACCCCGTGAATACTGATGGCAATCACCCCAGGCCGATCTCCAATGGCTTCAGACGCGTTGGTGATCAGATTCATCGCTACCTGCCGGATCTGGGAAATGTCCCCCCGAATCGGCGGAAGATCCTCTGTCAGACAATATTGAATACTCACCTTTTTGGAGATCGAAACATCGAGCAATGACCCCATCTCTTTAACCACGGAACTGAGATTAACATTATCGACGACGACCGTAGTTTTCCCCGTGTAAACCAGCATTTGATTGGCCAATTCCGCCGCGCGCAGAGTCGTTCGTTTAATCTCGTCGAGCGAACCGCCATCGGAGCCGCCGCAGTCGAGCAGAGCCAGTTCCGCGTTACCAAGCACCACGGTCATCAGATTATTAAAGTCATGCGCGATCCCACTGGCCAGCAAACCGAGCCCCGCCATTTTCTGGCTGTCCTGAAATTTCCGCTCCAGAATACGCATGCTTTCTTCAAGATGGGTAATCTGGGTGACCTCTCGGACAGAACCGCTCAAAGTGACTGCTTCACCGGAGGCATCGTAACTCACATGAAGATGATCGCTCAACGAACGGTATTCCCCGTCCCGATGACTAAAACGAACCTCCACCAGCCCAAGCCACTCGCGCTCTTTGGTTCGGTAGTGCAATGTTTCGATCAAGTGCAGAACCTTATTTTTATCTTCCGAGTGCATACACTCGAGCAATCCGGTCCATCCCATTTTTTCAAGCTCATTAGGGGTATAACCCGTCAGACTGAAGCAGGCGGGGCTCAAATAGTTAAATCGCTGGCTTTTAAGATCAAAGCTATAAATCGCCTCACGGGAATGCTGCAGAACGTTTTTGAGTCGAGCGTCCAGTATTCGACAGTCGCATACACTTTTACGAAAATGCGCATTGCGACGCAGATGCATCACCACCCAGACCAGCGCCGCGCCGCAAACAAACGTCCAGAGCGCAACATAATGGAGCGTCACATCATTGTACATGACCGGCAATGCGCCCAGAGCCGTTGAGCTATTCAGAAGAGGACTCA
>JAOZSE010000154.1 GCA_029939835.1 Pontiellaceae bacterium | reverse complement strand
TCCGCGGCGCGTTCGGCGAACGCGCCCTACCTTGGAGAGGCTCAATCAATTTCCTCGACGGTGCCGTCGAGCTCAACCCAGAGGGCGACGACCTCTGTTTCGGGAAATTCTGTTTTCAGAAAGGCCTCGGCTTTTTGAAGCTCTTCGATCTGCACTTCTTTTTCAACCGGATTACCCGCGCACTCGGGATGCGCGGCAATCGCGACGGCACGCGAGCCGTGCTTTTCGACTGAAATACGGACGCATTTCAGCAACTCAGCGGCATCGCCCGCCGCCAGCCGTTTTACGGGGCCGGGGGCGGTAATGGTATCTACGTGCTCCGCGCCAAAGCGCTTGCGCATCCAGTCATTACATGACCGCTGCACGCGGCCGTCCATGCAGTTAATGAGAGTGGAGAAACTCATAATCATTCCCTCCTAATTGGGTGGATGCCGATCTCCGAGCGGCATTGAACGCGCCCGGAGGTCACGTTCCACCTTTGCGAGGTTAGAGGCCCAAAACATCCTTCATACTGTAGAGGCCGGGCTTTTGCTGAACCACCCACGCCGATGCGTTGAGAGCGCCGACCGCAAACGTTTCGCGGCTCGTCGCACGGTGCGAGAGTTCAATCATTTCGCCGGTGCCCGCCATCAGGACGGTGTGGTCGCCGACGATATCGCCGCCGCGCACCGCGTGAAAACCGATTTCTTCTTTCGTACGTGCGCCGGGGTGTCCGGTGCGGCCATCGAGCTGCGACTTTTTCAGGTCGAGGCCTGCGCCGTCGGCAGCGGCTTGACCCAGCATCAGCGCGGTGCCGCTCGGGGCGTCTGCTTTCTGATTGTGGTGGCGCTCGATCACTTCAATGTCATAGCCTCTGGCGTGGAGAGCCTGCGCGGCCTCCTTCACGAGGTTACAGAGCAGATTGATGCCGAGGCTCATATTGCCCGCCATTACCACTGGAGCTTTTTTGGCGGCTTTTTGCACTTCGGCCAGTTCCTCGTCGGAGAGGCCGGTTGTGCCGATCACCCAGGCAGTTTTCCATTCGGCGACACGCTCGGCGTTGCCCGCCGTACCGAAGTGGGAGGTAAAATCAATAATGACGTCTGCGTTCGGTGCAACGGCGGCGAGGTCGGTAGTGAGGTTCACGCCCGCCTCTTTTGTGCCTGCGGCAATGCCGGCATCGTTTCCAATGTCTGGAACGTCCCACAAATCAATGGCGCCAACGAGCTCAAGGCCCGCGACTTTTTCTTCCTGAATGCAGCGAATCAGCGTTTTGCCCATGCGACCCGCCGCGCCCTGAATAACAACTTTTGTACTCATAGTTTTTCTCCGTTGGGACTTTTTACAGAAGCCCGCCCCGGAAAGGAAGCGTTTTAGAATGTTTAACCACAGAGGCACAGAGAGGTTTCTAAAATTGGGAAGGGGGATGCATTTAAAAGCAATGACGGGCGGGCGGGGTGTAAATCTTTAAAGCCCGGCAGGTTTTTTTTTGACAAAACGATTAATCCGCCGTCGCCGAAGGCTGTGGCGGGACAGGTGACAAAATCATTTTGAGAGACGGACAGGTTGCATACGCATAAGGTGGAGCGCGACCTCCGGGCGCGCTTTGAACGTGCTCGGAGATCACGTTCCACCGGAAAACCTCTAAAATGATTTTGCTGTTCATGATTTTGCCAACCCTCTTCCTCTGTGCCTCTGTGAACTCTGTGGTGAAACTCTTTATTGACAATGGGGTGGCAAAGGCCTAGAACCTCCACTCGCTTCGGTTCGTAGAAACGGGCCATTCGCTGCGGTCACGCAGCATCTTCTTTCCCTACACGTCCGGCAGGCAGAGATTTTTTAGAAAATACCGGACGGAAAAGAAGGTTCATGAAATCAAATAATGTATTCGCGGCTCTAATTGAGCCGCTGCAACGCGCTGTGGCCGAAGAGGGCTACACAACTCCCACACCGATTCAGGAGCAGGCGATTCCGCATCTGCTGGAAGGCCGCGATCTGCTCGGTTGCGCGCAGACCGGAACCGGCAAGACCGCCGCGTTTACGCTGCCGCTCCTGCAGGAGATGACTCAGAATAAAAAAGCCGCGTCAGGCGGAAGGCCGCGCGCGCTGATTCTCACTCCGACGCGCGAGCTGGCCGCGCAGATCGGTGACAGCATTAAAACGTACGGACGCCATGTGAGAGTTTCGCATACGGTGATTTTCGGCGGTGTTGGCCAGAACCCGCAGGTGCAGGCACTCAACCGTGGCGTCGATGTCGTCGTCGCCACACCGGGTCGATTAATCGACCTCATGGATCAGGGCTATGTACATCTCGACCGGATTGAACTGTTCATTCTCGACGAAGCCGATCGCATGCTCGACATGGGATTCATTCCCGCCGTTCGCAAAGTGATCGCCAAACTTCCGAAAAAGCGTCACTCGCTCTTTTTCTCGGCGACGATGCCGCCCGTGGTGGAAAAGCTGGCTGTGGAGATGCTTCGCAATCCGGTCAAAATCACGATCGATCCCGGTAAGCCGACCGTGGAGCGTATTGATCAGAAAATCATGTTCGTCGATAAGGGTCATAAAAATCAGTTGCTGATTGACCTGATCGATTCGCACGACATGGACAAAGTGATCGTCTTTTCCCGTACCAAACACGGTGCGAATAACGTCGTTAAAAAACTGACGGCGGCGGGCATTTCTTCCGCCGCGATTCACGGCAACAAATCGCAGACGGCTCGTACCAAGGCGCTGGCTGAGTTTAAAGCGGGCAAGGTGCGCGCGCTGGTCGCCACCGATATTGCCGCGCGTGGAATTGATGTCGATGGCATCACGCACGTGGTGAACTTCGATCTGCCCGAAGAGCCGGAAACCTATGTGCATCGCATTGGACGAACCGCACGTGCCGGGCTCGATGGCGATGCCGTATCGTTCTGCTCCGCCCGCGAGCGCGAATGGTTGCGTCAGATTGAAAATTTGATCCGCAAAGAAGTTCCGGTCGATAGCGATCATAAATACCACTCCGAAGTCGCGCAACGCGCGACCGGTTCCGATGCACGCCCCGAGCCGAAAGGCCGACAGGGCAATCGCCGCGGAGGCCGCTCCGGGGGTCGCTCAAGACAGGGCGGCGGAAACCGCCGTTCGCCGCGCCGTCGGTAGGCAGGCTGGAAAGCTCCGAAGGATCGTGAGTTTTCAACCTGCCCCACATGTGGAGCAGGCTTTCTTGCCTGCTCTGCGGAGAATCGGTTCCAACCCTTGGAACGGGGCAGGCGGGATGCGTGCGGTACTTTTCCAAACATTGGAAGTTTTTGTAGGGTGGGGGCCGTGACCCCGCCTCCGAGGTCAAGGACCTCGGCTACAGGAATTGTTTTATCTGCTTTCCCCGTTGCTTTTGAGGGGCGGTTTCGCATAAT
>JAOZSE010000153.1 GCA_029939835.1 Pontiellaceae bacterium | reverse complement strand
TGAATAATTCAGGCTAAGGCTATTGTTGAAATGATGATACTCAGAATATTCATTTTACTACTCTGATGTCAGGAATCTGGCGCACGGATGTCGCGTCGTCCAGACTCCTTGCTTCGATGCCTTTCGTTACATTCCAACATACAGGTCGGGTACCCGGCTGCGCAGTTTCGCCGCTATATCCTGAAATTGCTCCGTCTGTATGATTGCTGGACTTGTCCCGCCGGAGCCTTCGAAGTCCAATCCAATGAGCTTCTTCTTCGGGTTAACAGCGTATGCCCGCAACTTCTCCCAAGGTATCGTGATATTTTCTCGTTTCAGTATGACGTACTCCACAAGGAGATAGACAGGAATGATCCCCAGTACAATTGCGCCTCTACTAAGAATGCCCGATGCGAGCATTATTAGAAAACCAATTCCCCAGCGGACTCCCATCGACTTAACGTGTCTACCCTCTATAGTGATCCCATCGTCGTTCATCATGATCCGACCTTGACCTCTGTACATTCCATACTGCTTGACAAGGGTCTTGATCCGAACCTTCCGGAACTTGCCAACAGCCTAAACTGCCGTGATGATTTTCTTATCGAAGTTCCGGAGGGCTTTGATGCGCTTAAGGACAGGCGGGTGGGAGTATTCTAGGAAGACCTTCAATGGGTGGGGGGTGAGGTTGGAGAGGTTGTCGACGGATAGTTTTTTAAGGGCGCTGATCATTTCGCCGGGCTCGTTGGTCGTTTCGGCGGCGAAGGCGTCGGCCTGGTATTCGTGTTTGCGGGAGAGAATATTACCAAGCAGTCCAAGAATCATGCTGATGGGCGCGTAGAGGAAGCCGAAGAAGAGGAAGCCTGCGTAGAGCGGGGTGCCTTCGATTCCGAACGCGGCATAAAGGCCGCCTTTGGTGATGAAGAGCGAGAGGATGAAAAACATGAGCAGGGAGGAGGCCAGCGAGATGACGATGCTCTTTTTGATGTGGCCGAGCTTGCAGTGCCCGATTTCGTGAGCCAGCACGCCGACGAGTTCGGCGACGGTATGTTTTTCGATCAGCGTATCGAACAATGCAATGCGTTTGGTTTTTCCGAAGCCGGTGAAGTAGGCGTTGGATTTGGTGGAGCGGCGCGAACCGTCGATTTTAAAAATCCCGCTGAGTTTATATTTCTGTCCTGTGGCAAAGTTTTGGATCCGCTCCCGCAGTTCACCCTCTTCAAGCGGGGTGAATTTGTTGAAGAGCGGCAGGATGACGACCGGCGCGATAAACATGATGAAAAGCTGAATGACAGCCAGCGCGCCCCACGCCCAGAGCCACGCGTTTGCGACGGAGCTGAAAATCCAGAGGATGAGGGCAAAAATCGGCGCCCCGAGGATCACGGTGATGAGCAGGCTTTTTACGATATCGAGGATGAAGGTTTTTACAGTGGTTTTGTTGAAGCCGTATTTTTCTTCAATAACGAAGGTGTCGTAAATGCTGAAGGGCAGGCCGACAAGCTGGCCGAGAAGGATGAGGACACCGCCGAAGACGAGCCCCTGCAGGATCATGTGGCCGGAAGCGGCCTGCGCGAGGCTGTTGATCCAGCGGAAACCGCCGAGCAGGATAAAGGCGATGGTGAGGGGGAGCATGATGCCTGCCTGAAGTTGGCCGAAGCGGGTGTTGTCGCGCAGGTAGCGCTGCGACTTGGCGTATTTTTCCGAATCGTAGATGCCCTGGAATTCCGCCGGTATTTCGGTGGAGACATTGCGCAGGTTGAGCGTTTCGACAATTAGCGACAGCAGCCAGTTGAAGACCAGCAGTGCGAGAATAAATATCAGGTAACCGTTCATGTGTGTTCTCCGATTCTAATGTAGGACGGCCATCTTGGCTGTCCAGACAGGCTGGAAGCCTGTCCTACTTTTGAATTGATGCGATAGGAGCAGAAAATATACCCTGCGTTGCTATGAGTAAAACACTGTTTGACAAGATTTGGGATGCGCACGTTGTCAAAGATTTAGGCAACGGAGAGGTGCTTCTGTATATAGACCGCCATCTGGTGCACGAAGTGACCAGCCCGCAAGCTTTTGAAGGACTGCGTCTGGCGGGTCGCAAGGTGCGCCATCCGGAGCGGACATTCGCGACGATGGATCATAATGTTCCGACGGATGAAAACCGGATGAACATCACCGACCCCGTCGCCAAGGCACAGGTTAATGCGCTGACCAATAACGCGGCGGAAACCGGCGTAACGCTGTTTCCGCTGGGCGACGACCGGCAGGGCGTGATTCATATCATCGGCCCGGAGCAGGGGATTGTTCTGCCGGGCATGACGGTGGTTTGCGGCGACTCGCATACGGCCACGCACGGCGCATTCGGTTCGATTGCTTTCGGCATCGGCACTTCCGAGGTGGAACACGTGCTGGCGACACAGACGCTGCGCCAGAAAAAGCCTAAAAACTATAAAGTCGAATTTACCGGCACGCTGCAGCCGGGCGTGACCGCCAAGGATATGGTGCTGAAGCTGATTGGAATGATCGGAACCGCGGGCGGTACCGGCTGCGCCTTTGAGTTTTGCGGCGAAGCAATTCGTGCTCTTTCTATGGAAGGCCGCCTGACGATCTGCAATATGGCGATTGAGGCCGGCGCGCGTGCCGGACTGGTTGCCCCGGATCAGGTGACCTTTGACTATGTCGCTTCCGGCGACCGTAAATATGCCCCGAAAGGCGAGGCTCTCGAGAAGGCGATTGAGGAGTGGAAACAGTTCTACACCGACGAAGGCGCGACCTTTGATCACGAACTGACGATTGATGTGAACGGTCTGGCTCCGCAGGTGACCTGGGGAACGAGCCCCGGCATGGGTGTGGATGTGACCGGCGAAGTGCCCGCGCTCGACGCGGTTCCGGAATACAGTTCGGCCGACGTGCGTGCGGCGCTCGATTACATGGGTTTGGAGTCGGGCATGAAAATGACGGATATCCAAATCGACACCGTTTTTATCGGCAGCTGCACGAACGGGCGGATTGAAGATCTGCGCGCGGCCGCTGAGGTGATTAAGGGCAAAAAGGTGGCCGACGGCCTTCGCGTTTTGGTCGTGCCGGGTTCGGAAGCGGTTCGCTATCAGGCTGAAAAGGAACGGCTGGACCGCATTTTTGTGGAAGCAGGCGCGGAGTGGCGCTACGCGGGGTGCAGCATGTGTCTGGCGATGAATGCCGATAAGCTGAGTGACAAGGAGCGTTGCGCCTCGACATCGAACCGCAACTTTGAAGGGCGTCAAGGCAAGGGCGGGCGGACGCATCTGGTCAGCCCGGCGATGGCGGCAGCGGCGGCAATCCACGGACACTTCGTGGATATTCGGGATGTGAAATAAAACCACAGAGGGCGTAGCGCGGCAAAGCCGCAACCAGAACTTTAAACCGCGAATGAACACCAATAAGCGCAAATTGGGAAAGAGTTTGCCCAGCG
>JAOZSE010000152.1 GCA_029939835.1 Pontiellaceae bacterium | reverse complement strand
TGATTTAGCGCTTCTGCGTGAAATACGCTTACGAGGATATCCTCTGTCGAATACAGCAGACAATTCAGAGCAAGAAATAAGTGCACGCCAAGGAAACTCACTCGCACAATTGTTGCGCGATGGCGACTATCAATGGAACACGGCCGTCGGGGAAATTCCAGTGGGTAAAGATGGCCTTTTTGATCTCCATCTTCCACACGCCGAAATCACGGTTATTGGGCCAAGCAATGCGCGGTTGGAGGCTTTGAGGAAGTGGTGGACATCGGAGATCCGTCGCATGGGCTTGGTAGGCTCGATACAAGATCTGGACGATGTATTCGAGTTCCTCTGCGCTCACGAAGTGATTGATCCCGGAGAGCAGATGCTCTCCGCTTCAGATGCCGATTTAGTAGCGGCTCATATCCCTGACAATTCCGTTACAAATGGTAGTTCAATATCTCTTGTCGTGGAAGTTGGAGGCTGCCGACTGCTATTCCTTGGTGACTCTTTGGCCGATGACGCAGTCGTAGCACTAGCACCGAATGGTCCGACGATTTTCGATGCCGTCAAAATCGCGCACCACGGTAGTGCCCGCAACACGAGCCCAGATTTACTAGCACTCGTGGATAGTCCGCATTTCTTTATCTCCACCAATGGCGATGGCCACGATCATCCAGACTATGCAGTGCTTAAAGCCATAGCGGACCGACCGGCGACATTCAGCCGGACGCTACATTTTAATTACGCCACACCAGAGTCACGTAGACTGAAAATATATCAGAGTCAGACGGGAGCGGATTTTGTTGTTGAGGAAAATCAAACTGATTGGGTAGGTATTAAGGAAATGAATGCAATATGATTGAAAACCTCATTAAGGCGGCGACCTGCAGAATATCTTGTGGAGATGAATCCGGAACCGGCTGGTTGATCGGGACAGATCAGGTTGTCACAGCTCGGCATTGCGTTCTTGCAGGCATAGAAAGTGGCAAGCCTGTAGAGTTGTTCTTTCCTGACTCAGGCGACGTTGCCGTTGTTGGGGAAATTATTGCTCAATCAGAAGATTGGGATACATGCCTTCTGTCTCTTGAAGCCACATCCGCTGCCAAGCCACTGTCCATTAGTTTAGAACTGCCTCGCGAAGGCGAAACGTGGCAGGCGTTCGGCTATCCAGGGAGCAAACCATCCATCGGTCATCGGTTAACCGGAACTGTTGCGCAAGCTCTGAATGCTCCAATACTAAAAATAGACATCGATCTTTCCGTCGACCCGGCGACGGTTCTGCAATCTTACAGGGGAATGTCCGGTGCCACTGTGGTTTGCGAAGGAGCCGTCGTCGGGATGATGCGCCTCAAAGTGGATGGCACCATTGCTGCATTGAGCCTGAGTCAATTGGAAGGGTTTTTGACAGAGAATGACGTTAATCTTCCTAGTATTCTGCCGGCTCCGCCAGCCCCATCATTAGCAACCCGAGGGGACTTCCCCGAAACCTTTGCCGAAGCCGTGCTGGCTAGAGCCGGGAACTATCTTTTTTTAGAGGGCGCCCATGGGTTTGGGAAAACCACCTTCTGCGGAAACTTCCGAACCGATGAAAAGAAGCTGATAAATTTGGGCGCTTATTGCCTCTCTGATCCGAATAGTGCGTTGGGTGCTAACTATCGGGCGCAACCTCAGGTCTTTCTGGAATGGCTAACAACAGCTATCGCCGGACGCATCACCGGACAACCTCCTCGAAAGGAAGAGAAAAGCTATCCGGAACAAATTCGGCAAACATCCGAATACCTCAATGAGTTTTCGAAATACTGCGCACAGAGCGGGCGGCAGGGAATGTTCTTTGTCGACGGATTGAACGAGATTCCCGGGGAAGAAATGCTGGGTGAACTTGTAGGGATGCTACCCGCCAAACTACCATCCCACGTTACTGTAGTGCTGACTGCCCCAAATTTCGGCAATATTGCGGTTCCTTTGGCTGGCAAGGTGAAGACAAACGACGTTTTCAATCTGCCGCCTCTTCCCGATGAGGCATGTTACCTCTATTGCCAAAAGGAATTAAAGCCCAAGCGGAGATCCCCCGCGTTGGGTGGCCGGATTTGTGAAAAGGCCAAGGGCCATCCACTCTACCTTAGATACATGATCGAATATGCCAACCTTCAGGAGACAGATGATGACTTGGAAGACTTTCCGGTCCTGACGGGGCCAATCGAAGAATACTATCAAGGCATTTGGGCTAAGCTATTGCCGGACGGCGACGCCGTGAACTTATTAGCTCTGATGGCTCGGCTGCGTTGGGGGTTGTTGTCGGTGGAATTCGCTAAGGCTCTAAATGCGGCAGAACAGGCGCAGTTTGTCTCGGTCATGAGTAGGATTCGCCATTTATTGGCTGACGAAGAAAGTACGTCTATCTATCACTCATCGTTTGCAACCTTCATCATTGAACAAACGGAAAGAGTCGGCGAGTTTGCATACAGTCGCCTTGCCAAGTTCTGCCTCGAAGAACCAGGTGTGCGTTACTGTGCTCTTAATCGGGTGTTTCATCTCGCGCGCGCGGTTGACAATGCTGTCTTTGCAGAGTGCAACCAGACGTGGTTCGACATCGCGGTAACGCTCGGAGTAGAACCGGACGCCCTAATTGCTGATGTCGATGCGGTGGTCAAACGCGCAGCCTTGGAAGCTCCCCCCGACGAGTTTTTTCGCCTGACGCTATTGGCGCAACGAATCAGCTTCCGCTATGACACGTTGTTTGCCCAATCGGCACGTTTGATTGCAGAAGCTTTAATTGTTCTAGGCCGTCCGAGTGAGGCACTTCAGCATGTTTTGCGGCTTAAGGCCCTCATCGTTGGCCCGGACGATGCGCTTGAGATCGCATTCCTACTCCACAAGCATGAATACGATGAAGATGCCTTGGCATTGCTCGAGCATGTTCAGCAACGCATCATCGAAAATTACGATGAGCCCATGCAGCTGGGAGAATTTTTGCGACTCTGCTCTTTGCACATTCAGACAGTTTTCCTTATGCGGTTAGCGGGCGGTTGGAATGGTATGGATCAGGTCATGGCGTTAATGGGAATAGCCCAACAGGCTTGCGATGAAGAAATGCAGGCTGACCCATTGAATCGAGATGTTTTTGTGTCACCGATTCTTGCTATGTCACCAACTTATTTTCTTACTTTCAGGGACGAGTATGCCGATCTAGCTAGGCTGAAAGCGTTTCAGGAGACGAGCGGGATGCCTCATGTGGAGCCTCCTTCACATTATTTTCGGACGCAATGCTTAGCCCTTTTGGATTTCGAAAATACGGTCGACAATTATCACCTGTCAAAGGATCGGAAAGCTCTTGCTCAGCTCTTTGCTGATCTCGCGGAATTGGCTCCTGTAGCTGAGATTGACGCTTCCTTGGCTGGTGTCATTGCAGACACATTAGTTCGTTTTGGTGCTCCTGCTGACGTTGTGGAGTTATTCAGTGAGAAAAGTGGG
>JAOZSE010000004.1 GCA_029939835.1 Pontiellaceae bacterium | reverse complement strand
GAGAGGAACTCATCCAACGTTTGGACGGGCTTGAAGAGGCTCACCGCGAAGATCCGCTGGAGGAAAATGCCGACGAAGGGTTTGTCGATGAATGGGTCTGGACGGAGCCGAGCGACCTGTTCGGTGCCGGACGCGCTGTGTTGGGCCGAGTCCTCCTCCACAAAAAAGATCGCATCCGACTCGAAACCACCTCGGCAAAAAAACGTGACACCCTCCGCCCTCAACTGGAAAAGTTGCTGAACGGTCTGATCAGATTCACCAAACAGAGAACAGACGATTTATCCAAACAAATGCTGAACCGGCAAAATTTCAACTACGACAAATCGCTGGTTCCAAAAAAACTGCTCAAAAACCCAATGCAAATTGAAAACTCCTGCACCTGTATTCCGAGCGATCTCGAAGCCCTCTCCCCAACAAAAATGGAAGAAAGCATGATGAAGGAATTCGACCGCACCTTCCTCGACAGCCCGATCCCCGCATTGAACGATAAAACACCGCGAGAAGCCGCAAGCCTGCCCGCCCTGCGCCCAGCTCTAGTCGAACTGATGAAACAGCATGTCCACAACCGCGACAAACACAACCTGCAAAACGGAGGCCAAATCGATATCAACCCACTGATCCGAGAACTGGGACTCGATGAAATTGATTTTCCGCCGCCACCGCCCCGCTCAATCCCCCATCGAACCAACGATGAGGATTTTGAGGAGGACGCTGAAGATTGCGACATCTACCTGACCTCAGAAGAAGTCAAAAAGCGGGCCGCCGATCTCAAATCCTTTGGGAATTTGCGTAGCCGTTTTGAGAAAGCCTTTCCAGAAGTCATTACCGTGATCGATTCGTTTTTATTTGATGAAGGAAAAATACCGATGACGGTGCGTGAACCGATTCTCGATCTGGCTACGCAGACCGCATTCATCGTATTCCACCCAGACATGCCGTCCCTGCCGGAAATCTACGAATCGGATTTGATGGAAACCATGTTGGATCGCGTTCGGGATGCAGATGAAAGAAGCGAAGACTCCCCCATCGGAATGGAAGAGCCGGAGTTGATGCGGTTTGTGAACAAAAAACTTCAGAACCTACTCGATCCCGGTAAAGATATCGCCGCAGTGATCATCTTTTTCATGGCCTTCACCGATGAACTTCACCACGCCATGATGGATTTAATAGGACAGTTTCTCGACGATCACCCCGACCTATTCGACTAAAACTGCGAAAGAAAGCGGACGTCGTTTTCGTAGAGCATGCGGATATCTTTGATGCCGTACATGATCATGGCGAGGCGTTCAATCCCCATACCGAAGGCGAAGCCAGTGACTTTATCGGGGTCGTAGCCGACCTTTTTGAAGACTTCGGGATCCACCATGCCCGCGCCGAGGATTTCGATCCAGCGGCTTTTGCCGCCGACTTCGAAGAAGAAGTCCACTTCAAAGCTCGGTTCGGTAAACGGGAAAAAATGCGGGCGGAAGCGGATTTTCACATCTTCGCCGAGGAATTGTTTGGCGAAATAAGACAAGGTGCCTTTGAGATCGGCCATCGAAACGTTCTCGGCTACGTAAAGCCCTTCCACCTGATGGAAGTTGGCGCTGTGCGTGGCGTCCGGTGTGTCGCGACGGTAGCAGCGGCCCGGCGCGATAATGCGGACCGGCGGCTTGTGTGCCTCCATGTAGCGCACCTGCACCGGCGAAGTGTGGCAGCGCAGCAAATCACCGTTTTCGAGATAGAAGGTGTCCTGCTCGTCGCGCGAAGGGTGATCGGCGGGCGTATTGAGCGCATCAAAGTTATTCCAGACCGTTTCGACATCCGGGCCATCGGCAACGGTGAATCCAAGTGTCTGGAAGATTTCGGTGATCCGCGCCGTCACTTTGCTGATGGGATGTTCTGAGCCGAGCGCGGGCCACTGCCCCGGCAGTGAGGAATCAAAGGCTTCGCCTTTTTTGGTGCCGGAAGCCAGCTCGCCCTGTCGCTCTTTAATCAGCGCACCCAGTTCCTGCTTAAGCTGATTGGCTCCTTTACCGAAAGCAGGTTTTTTTTCATTCGGCACCTCTTTGAGCTGCGCCATTACTTCAGGAAGCAGCCCGTTGCGACCGAGGTATTTGATGCGCACGGCCTCAAGCGCGGCGGCATCGGCCGCGCCGCTTGCCTCGGCGAGCGCCGTCTCCCTGATTTGGTTGAGTTCCTTTAAATCCATAGTGCGTGCGAAATTACCCGCAAAACGGCCTGATGTCTGGAAAAAACCGGTGGGAAATTAAACCCAGAAAGGTAGGGACGCCTCTCCGAGCTTACTTAAACGCCATCCCGACAAGGAACGTCACGAAAAGAGCTACTGTTTCCACGATTCCGATCGAAATGATGCAGTTGGTCAACCCCTGTCCTGTCTCCGCAATAGAGTCGTTAGCTGAAGCGGATGTTTTTCCCTGATACCAGGCAGAGACCCCGACCGCGATTCCGCCGACAATTCCTGCACCCAACACCGCAGGCCAAAGAGACGCTACAGATGGATTTTCAGCTATTTGAGCCGCGATTTTGTTGAAGTTAATCAACATGAGCAACCCGTAGATCGTCTGCGAGAGCGGAGCCCCGATGAACACCAGCAGGATGAACGGGGCCGGCTTGTTCTGTGCGTAGCATTTTTTCCACGCGCCGATCCCGGCCATTCC
This sequence comes from Pontiellaceae bacterium, assembly GCA_029939835.1. Taxonomy (GTDB): domain Bacteria; phylum Verrucomicrobiota; class Kiritimatiellia; order Kiritimatiellales; family Tichowtungiaceae; genus Tichowtungia. The sequence continues at coordinate 34,764 of JAOZSE010000004.1, read as the reverse complement.
AGCGGTTCCCGTTCCTAGTGCTGAGCCGATAGCGGCAAAAGAGAAGGCTGCCACTCCTCCGAGTTTGATCAGTGCTGTTGCTAATGATGCGTCCATGTTCTTTTCCTCCTTATTAATGTAGGACAGCCATCCTGGCTGGCTGGACAGGCTGGAAGCCTGTCCTACTTTTCTAATACTGCTTTTTTTCTAAAAGGGTTGAAGTGAATTCCGGCCCACTCGACACCGGCATGCCCTGAAAATTCAAGTGTGTTCAGGCGGATGCCGTGAACCATCACACCCATGGCTCCAAGAATGATGTTCAATCCGTGTCCGGCGAAAAGAATAAGAGCAGCTCCCAACGAAGCCATCCCGTCAAACCCAACACCCATGGCCATCTCGTTGAACGCTTGAGCAACGGCGAGCGACGCCGCGCCCACAGCGTACAGGCGAATGTAAGAGATGATATCCACAAAATTACTGATGATATCGAGAAGAAGGGTAATGATCCCAATATAGGCCTTGGTTAACAGCAGTCCGATGATTATGAAAAGGACACCTGCTCCAATCAAGGGTAGCTTTACCGTTTGAACGAATGGATACAGAGCGACATCAAGAACAAGCTCCAACACAATGGTGTAAAGTGACCATGTGCAAAACAGCCAACCCGCATCCACCAAGGCTTCGCATGAATTGATTTTCCGAACAATATTCCACAAATGCGCGATGGATAAATGTACCACCGCTATCGAAAAACAAATCAACATGATATGACTTGCCGCCAAATCCGGATTCCAGATCGTTCCTGTCCACCCGGTCATATAAGAGTTGGTCAGCATCTGTAACAGCCGGGGCAAGCTCTCAATGGGAATACCAAAGTAGTTTCCGGTCAACACTCCGAAAACAACCGTCGCGGCACTCATAATCAGCATTAGATTCAGTCCGGGTTGAGCCGCCTTTTTCCCTTTGGTTTTGAATTTCCCGAAAAGAGTTAGCCCGATGAAAAGGAACCCGTATCCCGCATCACCGATAATAAAGGCAAAAAAGATACTGAGGAAAATCAGGAACAGGGCGCTTACATCGAGTTCCCTATACCCAGGCACAACATCAATAAGATCCAACGCGGCTTTGATCGGAGAGACCCACTTCGGGTTACGCAGCAGCGTCGGCACCGGATCATCAGCCGCCGGTTCCTCGACCAGCGCACCCCAGCCCCGTTTTGCAGCGGTCTCACGAAGCTCCTTCTCCTGCTCGGCGGGGAAAAATCCGCGCAAATAAGTTACCGCTTCGGCCGCGCCCATGCCGGTGCGGGCTTCGAGATAATGAACGCGGTCTTCGGCATCGCCCGCCAGCGCGACCACAACCGTCCGGTCACCGGCAAAGCTGTGGAATTCCGTATCCGTCTGCTCCAGTTCCGAGCGAAGCGTTTCGAGCTGCCGATTCATGTCGTCGAGCGAACATTCCGGAAGACCAACTTCTTCGACTTCAATAGAAAATTGCCCGCGGCCGATCAGTGCCGCGTACATGGTGCTGCGGTCGCGGCTCAGTTCAGCGAGAGTAAACCCTTCGGGAATATCCGGTATCTCTTTGAGCGGCAGTTTGCACAGCCTGACCGTCACGCCCCGCTCCGCCAGCTCATGGACGGTTTCAGGCGAAAAACTGCCAAACGGTTCGTACTGACGGATTTCCATGTCGAGCGCTTCAATCTGCTCAGTCAGCGCCTGTTTGCGGTGGATCAGCTCCCAGACCGCTTTGACGGTTTCGTGCGGCGTTTTGCCTGACGGTGCGGTGTGCGTATGTTTCGGAAGCACTTCGAGCGCGCGCTGCAAATGAGCAAAAAGGTTGCGGGCTTCTTCCAGATCGGCCCCTTCCGGCGGCTGAATGTGCTGCAAGTGCACCACGCCCAGTTCGCGCAACGTCGCCAGCGTCTCCTCTCGCGAGGAACGCGTACACAGCAACGTCAGCTTTTTCATTTTCACAATCATGCAGAGAAACCCTTTTCTACGCTCTTGCCTTTGGCAATCTTGGAGCGGGCGACGGCGGCAGTCTGCTGGTCGCCCATGAAAATCCGGATGATACGGATGTTTTCGCGGCACTCGGGAATTTTCACTTTTTCAAACAGGTTGACGCGCTGTGAGGTCGTGCGAAGTTCATCGGACAAAAGACGGCGCTGTTCTTCAAGTATCTGCCGTTCCATCCGCAGGCCAATCAGTTGACGCAGCAGTTCAATCCCGGGGTCAACCCACGCGGCGGTTTCAAACAGGTCGGGCGTCTCCTCTTTAAAGGTAAGGCTGACAAACACCGGAATGGTGACGCCTGCGATATTGCCGCTGGAACGTTTGATCTCCGCAATCTGGATGTACGGCGCAAAATCGAACGATTCGGAGAAGAGCTTCACCCACGCGGCAAGGCCGGCGCGCGCGGCTTCCTCTTCGTCGCGCTTGGCGGCAATCTGTGCTTCGAGCGTACGCAGTTCGAGCTGCAGCTGCTGCTTTTTCAACAGCAGCGTCGGCAGATAGCGCGTGAAGCGACTCAACGCGTCGCGCTGTGCCTTCAGCTCATTCTTTGTGTACTTTATCTTCGCCATTCGGCTTCGCCAGTTATCAGTTAGCAGTTAAAAGTTATCGGTTAATGGTTATCTGTTTTGGCGGCTCGTTTCAGATAGTTCATGTAGCCATTCAGCAACTTGACCGCTTCGTTTACAAGGATCCTTCCTTCGTTAAGCATCTCACTCGGAATCATTTCTTCATCATTCGCTGTGATAAGGTGGTCGAGCACCTCCCAACACGATCCGCGCGAGTTACTACAAAACTTCGCATTATCCATGTAATGAAAGCGTCCGTATCCTTCAGCGATATTGGCCGTCGTTGATCGGGCCGCATTCAAAATCTGAGCCTTCAGCCCAAACCGCTCTTCTTTCGGCAAAACAGGCACAATCGTTTTAGCAACAAACAGTCGAAGCGCCCGACCTGCTTTCCAGCACTCAAGATCTTCAAATGTTCGGATTTCATTGCTCATTTTTCTCTCCGACAGCCCTTATCTGATCACTGGCAACTCTCTATTCCCCGATAACCAAATAACTTTTAACCGATGACTATTTCTTCCAAAACTCGTCCACGAGTTTGGAAGAAATACCTGTTTCCTGCGGCTCAAAGCAGTCGGCCAGAATCTCCCAGCCGCGGTCGAGCGCCTCTTCAAGTGGGATATTCACCGAAAGTGCCATCATTTCGTTTTCAAACCGTTCGCCGTATTTCAAAAGTTTCTGATCCCAACCGCTCATCCGGAAACCCATGGACTGCTTTTCGAGCGTTTCCTTATAGGAAGCGTAAAGCTGAATCATGGTGTCCATGATGGTGCGGTGGTCATCGCGTGTGCGGCTGTTGACCTGCTGTTTGAGGCGCGAGAGTGAACCGAACGGTTCAATGCGGCCGTTTTTGAGATAAAACTGCCCTTCGGTGATGTAGCCGGTGTTGTCGGGAACCGGATGCGTCACATCATCGCCGGGCATCGTCGTCACCGCGAGAATGGTGATGGAACCGGAGCCTTCAAAGTCGACCGCTTTTTCGTAACGGGCGGCGAGCTGACTGTAGAGATCGCCGGGATAGCCGCGATTCGACGGAATCTGTTCCATGGTGATAGCAACCTCTTTCATCGAGTCGGCAAAGTTGGTCATGTCCGTGAGAAGCACGAGTACGCGCTTATCCTGCAACGCGAACTTTTCGGCGGTCGCCAGCGCAATATCGGGAACGAGCATACACTCAACCGTCGGATCGGCGGCGGTATGGACGTAAAGCACCGAGCGTGAAAGTGCGCCGTTCTCTTCGAGGGTGTCGCGGAAGTAGAGGTAGTCGTCGTGCTTCAGGCCCATGCCGCCGAGAATAATCACGTCGACTTCGGCCTGCAACGCGATGCGGGCGAGTAGTTCGTTGTAGGGCTCTCCGGCAACGGAGAAAATCGGAAGCTTCTGCGATTCAACGAGCGTATTGAACACATCGATCATCGGAATCCCCGTGCGAACCATATTGCGCGGAATAATGCGCTTCGCCGGGTTGACCGACGGCCCGCCGATCGGAATTTTATTCTCCGTAATTTCCGGCCCCTTATCGCGCGGCACACCGGAACCGGTAAAGACGCGGCCCAGTAAATTTTCCGAAAACGGAATCTGCATGGTGTTGCCGAGGAAGCGAACCTTCGAGTCGGTTGCAATGCCGCGCCCTCCCGCAAAAACCTGCAACGACACGCGATTCGCTTCGAGGCGAATCACCTGCGCCAGCGACGTGCCCATATCTGAAGTGACCTGTGCCAGCTCGCCATACACGACGTTCTCCGCCGTAACGACAATCACATTCCCGGCAATTTGTTCAATGCGATGATAAACTTTATGCATATTTTTCTCTCCGTTCATAAACGGGCTATCGCCCGTTTATTCGCGTTTTTTCGCGGTCAAAACTCTTCCTCTTTATTTCTCGGCTGTTTCTCTGACTTCCTCAAGCGAAGCGGTTGTGAAAAACCCTTTCCTGCCAAGTGAACAGGCAAGCGAAACGCTTACCCTACTTTCTCTCCCATCTGCGAACATCTATGGATAAAACTCTCTCTCTCCTTTGCTTGAACAGGCTGGAAGCCTGTCCTACGTTTCGTAGCTCGTAACCTCCGCGAGCATGGCGTCGAGCTGCTCCTCCTGTTGTTTAAATTCGGGTATCTCCATAGCGATCTGGTTCCAGTCGCGCGTGGCCTGTGTCAGACTCTGGAAAAAGCCGCGCGCGGCCTCTTTGCTTTCAAACTTCATTTTTGTGCGCAGGATTTTCGCGAGCGCACTGAATACATGCTTCTGCCGTTCCACAGGCGTGGCGGCGTCCACTTCGTGGAATGCATTCTGCTGCAGATAGACGTCATCCAGATACTCGCCTTTCAGATAAACAATGAAGTCGTCCAGCGAGGTACCCTCCTCGCCGACCACCTTCATCATCTGGTTGACTTCGTTGCCTTCGCGCAGGAAGTGACGGGCAAGTTCGAGTTCTTCGGCATCCACCAAGCTCGGGTATTTACTCCAGCTGTCGAGCGGGTCAATGGCCGGATAGCGCCGGGCGTCGGAACGCGCGCGCGAAAGCCCGTGGAAGGCCCCCACCACTTTGAGCGTACTCTGTGTGACCGGCTCTTCAAAGTTGCCGCCTGCGGGCGAAACCGTTCCGCCGATCGTCACCGAACCGGTCGAACCATCGTGCAGGCGCACCACGCCGCCGCGCTCATAAAAGGCGGCGATCACTGATTCGAGATAGGCCGGGAACGCCTCTTCGCCGGGAATTTCTTCAAGACGTCCGGACATTTCGCGCAGGGCCTGCGCCCAGCGTGAGGTCGAGTCGGCCAGCAGCAGAACGTTGAGTCCCATCTGGCGGTAGTATTCAGCAATGGTCACCGCCGTATAGACAGACGCTTCGCGCGCGGCCACCGGCATCGAACTGGTGTTGCAAATGATGAGCGTGCGCTCCATCAGGCTTTTGCCGGTGCGCGGGTCAGTCAGCTCGGGAAATTCGCGCAGTGTTTCGACCACTTCGCCCGCGCGCTCGCCGCAGGCCGCGATGATGACCACGTCCACGTCCGCGTGGCGGCTGGTAATCTGCTGCAAAACGGTTTTACCCGCGCCAAACGGACCGGGAATACAATAGGTTCCGCCGCGCGCGACCGGAAAGAACGTGTCCACAATGCGCACTTTGGTGATGAGCGGCTCGGACGGACGCAACCGCTCGGCGTAGCACTTGACCGGCACCTTGACGGGCCAGACCTGCATCATGCGGACTTCGTATTCGCGACCTTTTTCGTCCGCGACCCTGGCCACAACGTCCTCCACGGTATATTCACCTTCGGCCGCCACCTCTTTAACCGTCAGCCGTCCGTGCAGGCGGAACGGCACCATGATTTTATGATCAAAAATTCCTTCCGGAACACAGCCGACGGCATCACCCGCCAGTACGGAATCGCCGGCTTTGACTGCGGGCGTAAATTTCCATTTGGTTTCGCGCGGAAGCGCCTGCAGGTATTTACCGCGCTGCAGGAAAAAGCCGCACTCCTCGGCCAGCGCCGGGAGCGGGTTCTGCAGTCCGTCGAACACCTGTGTCAGCAGGCCCGGGCCAAGCTCCACTGCGAGCAGTTCGCCGGTAAACTCCACCTGATCGCCAACCCTAAGGCCCGTGGTAGCTTCAAACACCTGCAGTTCGGCGTGGCTGCCGCGTACACGAATCACTTCCGACTTCAGGCTGATGTCGCCGAGCCGGGCGAAGCCCACTTCGTTCTGAATGACGGGTTTCTCAAACTCCACCGTCAGCAGATTTCCGTTTACACCGACAATTTTTCCTAAGTTCATGATATTTTTTATTCGTTATTGGTTATCAGTTCTTCCGGCTCCAAAGCTGAAAGAACAAACTCTTCTGTTTTTTCTTGGCCCGCAGCTTCGTCCAGACCGGCCCAGCGCTCAGCAATGCGCAGTTTGACGGCGAAGGCGAGAACAGCGGCGAAACCGAACGGATCGGTGATCGCCAGTTCATCGGCCAGCGCCCAGCGGGCGCGGTCGAGTTCCGCCTCCTGCTCGAGCGGGTTGGGCCGGGCAAAGGCATCTGCCACCATTTTTTCGATGGTTACGCTGAATCCTTCGTGCGGATGAACAAAACGGGCGGCCTCCGTGCCGCGGTTTTTAGCGCGCACCCGCACCACCGCGTTGCGCAGTTGTACTTCCCCAGCCCACCACGTTTGGGCAACTCCGGCAAGTGGCTGACGGTTTTCCAGGATCGCTTCAACCGCCGCAATCTCTTCGGTCGAAAGATGCCCGGCACAGGCCGCGCGAAAACCCGCCACGTCCATCGGCGGCTTTTCGCCGAAGCGCAGATACGGCAGCGAGGCAACTAAATACCAGTGTTTGCTCATTTCGTTTAAATCGTTGAAACGCTCCGCTCGTTAAAATCGTTTCTTCCCCCTGACACCTGACTCCTGATCCCTGTTATTCCGCTGTTTCCTTTGCAACGCGGCTGACGATTTCGGCCAGCTTGGGACGCAGGAAGGCGGTGAGCGCATCGGCAATGGCGTCGCTCGTAAAGTCGAGATAGACATGGTCGTCGGCAAAACTGACTTTGAACCCCTTGAGGATTTCATTGTCCGTGTGCAGCTCGATGCCATGCACCATTTTTTCGCGGTATTTATCGGCAAAAAATTTGACCATATCCTTCTGGTCCTTCTCGCTGATAAGCAGTTCGATGCGGGTTTCGCCCTGCTTTTCAGCACAGGACTGCGCCATTTTGATCATCATCTCTTCGAGCACTTCAATCTTCAGCGCGGCATCCACCGATTCGGCGACGAGTTCGGCAATGATGTTTTCGATCCCCTGCCCGACGGTGATCAGCAGGTCGCGAGCCGCCTGTTCGAGTGTGGCCGTGCTGCGCTCGGTGTAGATCACGGCATCGGCCTGCGCCTTGGCGACCAATTCCTTGGCCTTGTCTTCCGCGTCACGCACCGTCTGCGCCGCTTTAGCTTTGGCCTGTTCGAGAATTTCGGAGGCCTGCGCCTCCGCTTTTTCGACGCCCTCCTTGCGAATCTGTTCGAGTAACGGTTGCAGTTCTTCAGCCATAATGCGCTCCATTCGGTTAAAAAAATCCAGAACCGCGATTCTAAAGAAAGCCCCGTCCCCTGCAAGCTCCGCTTTATTAAAACGTCGCTACGAAAGAGTCTCTTCCTCATCCTCTTCGGTGACGCGGAGGACTTCTTCGACGGTGGTGACACCGGCGAGCACTTTTTTCCAGCCGTCGTCGCGCAGGGTGTGCAGGCCGTGTTTGAGTGCTTCGCGCTTGATTTCGCTGGCGCTGGCGCGGGCAATGATGAGCGGGCGGATGTGATCGTCGACCGCCAGAATTTCATAAATGCCAGTACGGCCTTTGAATCCGTTGCCGCGGCATTCGTCGCAGCCAACGGGTTCGTAGATGGCCTGGGTTTTGAGCGCTTCGACCGGAAAGCCTTCGCCGCGCAGAAATTCCCGTTTGGTTTCGTCGATCTCAATCGCCTTGCGACAGGCAGGGCATAAACGGCGAATGAGGCGCTGGGCGACAATCCCTTCGACCGATGAAGCGACAAGGAACGGCTCGATACCCATATCGAGCAGGCGGTTGATGCTTCCGGCGGAGTCGTTGGTGTGCAGGGTGCTGAAAACGAGATGTCCCGTCAGCGCGGCACGGATGGAAATCTCGGCGGTTTCGCGGTCGCGGATTTCCCCCACCATAATGACATCGGGATCCTGACGCAGGAAGGTGCGCAGAACGTGAGCAAAGCTCAGGCCGATATCGGGCTTCATCTGCACCTGATTAACGCCGGCCATTTCGTATTCAATCGGATCCTCGGCGGACATGATGCGCTTATCAACCGAGTTGATCGTGTGAAGCCACGCGTAGAGTGAAGTTGATTTACCCGAGCCGGTCGGGCCGGTACACAACAGAATGCCGTGCGGGCGGACGATCATCCGTTTGAGGATTTTTTCATCCTCGGGATTGAGGCCGAGCTTCTCCATTCCCAGCATACCGCTGCCGCGCAGAAGCAGGCGGAGGCTGACGCTCTCGCCATAGACCGTCGGCATGGTCGAAACACGAACGTCAATTTCCTCGCCCTGAATGCGCAAACTGATGCGCCCGTCCTGCGGCAGGCGTTTTTCGGCGATATCCATGTTGGCCATCACTTTAATGCGCGAGATGATCGCGGACTGAAAACGTTTGAGGTGCGGCGGCAATGGCGTCGGGTGAAGCACGCCGTCAATGCGGTAGCGGATGCGCAGGTCGGTTTCCATCGGCTCAATGTGGATATCGGTCGAGCGGTTCTGGTGCGCCTCCCAGATGATCTGGTTGACGAACTTAACGACGGAGGCCTCCTGATCGAGTTCGCTCAGATCCTGTTTGGAAAGATCCACTTCGGCATCGAGGTCTATGCGGTCATCATCCTGCATGAGCCGGTCGAGTGTTTCGGCGCCGACCCCGTAGAGACGTTTTGCGGCGGCCTCAATATCGGCGGCAGGGCTCAGCACCAGCTTGATGCGTCCGCCGGTTGCAAGCCGCATGGCATCAATCAGTCCCGGCTGAAACGGGTTGGCTGTCGCAATCTGCAAGACGCCGGCCTCTTCGTCCACCGGCATAATGTTGTACTGGAAAACCGCTTTGGGCGGCACGCGCGCAAGCAACTCCTCAGAAACTTCGAGTTCTTTGAGGCGCCTGTACGGCAGATCCATCGCCGCGCCGAGTTTTTCGAGAAACTCGTCTTCGCGCACGTCGGCCTTTTCGACTACGGTCTCGGTGAAGTCCGCGCTGCTTTCGGCAATCGCGCCGAGCAGTTCTTCGATCTGTTCTGGCTCGAACAAGCCGGTCTGCTCTAGAAGATTGGTCAATTGAGTTTTCTTCATAGCCAAGTCCCGCCTGTTTCCCATGTCATTCCGTTCGACAACATTAAAATCCTAATGCCGAAATACCCAAATACCCAACGAATAAGGAAATACAAATTCCGAATCACCCTCGATATATCTTTGCAAAAATCAGATGTAACTCTTTGGCCTCTTGAGAAAGCGGCTTTGCTTCTTCCAGCAATTCAGGAACCGCTGTCACAATCATGCGAACAAAAAACTTAGTCTCGCGAGCCTCACGCTTACAAATCGATATTTTATACCGAAAATCATTTTTCGAAACCCCGTCATCCGCCTCCCTGTAATTTGCCCCCACGCTGGTTCCCGCACCAACGATCTGGTCGATGAGCCGCCGGGTAACAGGTGTTACCGGAACTTTTTTCGCGAATTTGATGACCGCCTCTCCGAAAAGCGCTGTGCGCTCCTCTAAATCGTAAGGCTTGTCATTATTCATGCTTCGGATTTATTTGGGTGTTTGGGTATTTCGTTTTTCGATCTTTTCACCGCACGATACCAACTTCGGAAGAGCGGATAAAGTTTACGAGATATCTGACCTCGTCGAGCGGTTCGAGTTCCGCTTCGATTTTTTCGAGCGCTTCAGCCAGCGGTAGTTTCTGGCGATAGAGAATGCGGTAGGCCTCTTTGATCGCGGCGCGTGATTCTTCGGAAACACCGCGACGTTCCATACCGACCTTGTTGATGCCGCGAATCTGAATGTCGAGGCCATCGGCGATCATAAACGGCGGCACGTCCCGGCTTGCTTTCGTATAGGCACCCAGAAAGGCCATTTTTCCGATCCGGCGAAACTGAACGGCCCCGCAGAGCCCTTCGAGTATGGCAAAGTCCTCAACAATCACATCGCCGGCCAGCTGGGTGCCGTTGGCGATGATGACGCCGTCGCCGACTTTACAGGCGTGGGCCACGTGGCTGTACGCCATGAGCAGGCAGTCCGAACCGACTTCGGTAAAGTCGCCATCATTCGTGGCGGTATTAATGGTGACGCATTCCCGGATGACGGTGTTGTCACCCACTTTTACGCCGGGATTGCCGCCATCATACTTGAGATCCTGCGTGGGGCCTCCGATACAGGCAAAGGGGTGAATAACGCATTCAGAGCCGATCGTGGTGTTACCATCGACCACAACGTGGGACATCAGTTCGGTGCCGTCGCCGATTTTGGCGGCGGAGCCGACCACGCTGTAGGGCCCAAGCTTAATGTCCGCGCCGAGTTCAGCGCCGTCCATGACGATGGCGGTGGAATGAATTTCGCTCATACGATTTATCCGGCGGCGCTGAACATCAGGTCGGCTTCAGAAACCAGCGCGTCGCCGACATAGGCTTTGGCATGCACTTTGGAGAGGCGAGACTTGGCTTTGATGATGTCGACCTCCATGCGGAGCTGGTCGCCCGGCACGACAGGCCGGCGGAAGCGCGCGTTATCAATGGCCGCGAAGTAGGAGATTTTGCCCTCTGCGCCAATCACCTTGTTGAGGAGAATGCCCGCGACCTGCGCCAGAGCCTCCATCTGGAGGACGCCGGGCATGACCGGCTGGCCGGGAAAATGTCCCTGGAAAAAAGGCTCATTAATGGTGAGGTTTTTGATGCCCACAATCCGTTTTTCGTCATCGCACTCAATGATGCGATCTACGAGTAAAAAGGGATAGCGGTGCGGCAGAATTTCCATAATGTCTTTGATATCGAGTACAGACATGCGCTTCAGCTCCTTTTCCCACAGGTTATTGACTGGGAGCGAATTATCTTTAAATCCCCCGCCCTGTTCAACGCTTAAGCTGAACTTTGTCCGACCCTTCCAGCGCGGGACATCCTTTTGTATCCCGCCAGCCGTTCGGGAAATCGCGGCACTGGTTGGGACGGGCGTCATAACAGGTGCAACGGTTCTCTTTGAGAAAAATGCACCTCCCGTCCGGCTGCTCGGCCAGACTCAACTGCCGGCGGTTGCCCGCCAGAATGGTATAGCGCTCAATAAACAGTTTTTCCGGAAGTCCGCTGGCAGCGGCCAGCCGGGCGATGTCGCCATCCGTCAGCAGCACGTGCCCCGGCCAGCGGCAGCAGGTGCCGCATTCCCGGCATTGAAAGGGGCCTTTCTGCAGTTTTCGGGTCATACTTCCGCCTGTCGGTTATTTTGGGTGAAGGGATTGACAACCCAATCGTTAAATATGAAGATGCCGCCCTGTCCCCGCCTCGGGGAAAGAACAGCAGGAATTAACAACTGGAGGAGAATTCTGACATGATCACACTCGTCAAGAAAACGAAAACTGCCGGACTTTATATAACGCTCGCCATATTGACGGCGCTGGCCATGGGTTGCGCCAAAGAGACACCACCCGCGGAAGAGGTTGACCTGACACAGGCGGAAGATCTTTTCGCCCAGCCGCTCCAGCCCCACCCGCTGTCCCTTGCACCCGAAGATGTGGTTGCGACCGTGGAAGGCGAAGATATTACACACGGCCAGATCGTTCAGGAAACACAGATGACCCTCATGCAGATGAGTCAGCAGGTACCCCCCCAGCAGCTGGCGCAGATGTCCGGCCAGATTTATCAGAATGTGAAGGACAGCCTGATTGCCAAGGTGCTGTTGACCAAGGCGGCCGAAAAGTCGGGTCTGACGATCGGTGATGAAGAGCTGACCAAGGAAATCGATCTCATCAGCGCCGATGCGCCGGAAGGTTCTTCCCTCCAGGAAGAACTGGCCAAAAATGAAATTGATATTGGTGAATGGAAAGAAAACCTGCGCGGCCAGATGCTGGTTCGTAAGCTGGTCGAAGAAAAAACCGCTGCTGCAACCGACGCGACGGCTGAAGAAGCCGCCGCGTTCTACCAGGAAAACATCGACCGCTTTAAAGTCCCTGAATCGGTATCTGCCAGCCATATTCTGATGACCTTCACCCCCGAGGACACCGACGTGACCAAGGCCGTGAAGAAAAAAGAGCTAGAAAAAATCCGTGAAGACCTTGTGGCCGGCGGTGATTTTGAAGCCCTCGCCAAAGAGCACTCCGACTGCCCCAGCAGCCAGCGCGGCGGCGAGCTCGGCACGTTCACGCGAGGCCAGATGGTTCCGGCGTTTGAAGAAGTAGCCTTCTCGCAGGATATCGGCGCTATCAGCGAGATCGTCGAAACCCAGTTCGGCTATCATCTCATCAAGGTTACCGAACACCAGGAAGAGGGAATCCGCTCCCTGGCCGACGTCAGTAAACAGATTCAGGGTTATCTGACGAATCAGAAAAAACAGGAAGTGCTGGCAGCCTACATTGATGGACTCAAAGAAAAGGCCAGCATCGAATATCGCAAACCCGATCTTGATGCCGCGGCGGAAGAGTAAACGTTCCTGCTGCTGAAGCAAAAAAGCGTTCCCTTCCCGGGAACGCTTTTTTTATTGATATGCACCTGAGAGGATTCGAACCTCCACGCCGTTGCCGGCACAAGAACCTGAATCTTGCGTGTCTGCCAGTTCCACCACAGGTGCAAAACAGAAGCGCGTATTAAACAGGAACGCCGGACAAAGTCAACGTTTCGGAAAACGATTTTCTTTCCCGCTTGTCAGGCCGACGTTGTCCTCCTATACTCTTCGGGTATGTGACCCAAAAATTTGAAGGAGGCGAACCCCGCACGTGCATAAAATAGACGACAAAAAATGGAAAAGCCTAAAGACGAAGCTTTCCCGCTCCAAGCAGATTGTACCGCTTTCGATCGGCGATCCTGAGAAGGAGTATGTGCAATCCCGCGGACTTGATATTCTTCAACTCCATGCAGCCGATTTCGTTCGTAAGCGCCTTGCCCCCGCCGACCCAAAAAATGACGGGCGGCAGACACCGCTCAAGGGCCACCCGGTTTTCATCGCGCAACACGCCACCGGCACCAGTGATCGCGGACGGCTCGAAAAATTTCACGGCATCAAAGCCGGCATTGAGCTCACCGAAAAAGAAATTGCCTATGTGGTCGGGATTATCATCCGCTGGATCGAAGAACAGGCCGGCGATCCGGCCTAAGCCCGGCTCATAATTCTTCCAATAGCTGCAAAAAAGCCTTTTGTCCCCGCGCCCCCACTTGTACCGTTCGGTACAGCAATTAGAATTTTTGTTTATGCAACCGCACATTATAGCCCGCCCCGACCACACGATCAGCCGCAAAGAGATCAGCTCCGCCGCGCTCAAAGTGCTGTATGGCCTCAAAGACGCGGGCTATTTCGCCTATCTTGCCGGCGGCGGGGTGCGCGACCTGCTGCTCGGGCGAGACCCCAAGGATTTTGATGTCGCCACCAATGCTACCCCCGAAGAGGTCAAAAAGGTATTCCGCAACTGCCGCCTCATCGGCCGGCGTTTCCGCCTGGCTCATGTTTACTTCCACCGCGAAATCATCGAAGTCTCCACCTTCCGCGCCCCCACCCCAGCCGATGACGAAGCCCGGAGTGACCAGCACGTCGTTGCCGAAAGCGGCATTGTGATGCGCGATAACGTCTTCGGCTCCCCCGAAGAAGACGCCCTTCGCCGCGACTTCACCGTCAACGCCCTCTTCTACAACATCGCCGACTTCTCCATCATCGACTATGCGGGCGGCATCGAAGACCTCGAAAACAAAATCATTCGCGTCATCGGCAACCCCGCCACGCGCTTTACCGAAGACCCCGTACGCATCATCCGCGCACTGCGTTTTGCCGCCGCGCTCGACTTCGAGATCGAGGAAAGCGCCCGTGAAGCGATCCGCGCACAGGCCGAACGGCTGGAGGACTGCTCCTCCTCCCGCCTCTACGAGGAAATCCAGAAACTCTTCGCCTGCGGAAAATCACATCGTGTTTTTGAACTCGCGGCTGAACTCGGCGTCTTCGAACACCTTTTCCCCGAGCTCGGTGCATGGCTCAATGCCCCCGACGGCGAAAGCAAAACCCACTGGCTTGAAAAAACCTTCGCGCAGATCGACCGCTGGCGCGCCGCCGGATTTCGGGTGGATCCCGCCCTCCTCTTTGCGCTCGTCTTCGGCGAATACCACGAATGGATCGCCCGGCACATCATGGCCGAAGAGGATATACCCCACGCCGACGCACTGGTTGAGGCGACGCACCGCCACATACGCCAGCTCGACCGCATACGCATTCCCAAAGCCGCCACCCACCACATCGCCGAAATCATGGCCGGACAGCCCCGCTTCCTCACCACCACCCCTAAAAATGCAAAACGCATGCTTCGCCATCGCAGCTTTCTCGACGCATTCCTCTACTTCAAATTCGCCGCGCGCGCGACCGGCCGCCACGAAAAAGAACTCGAGTGGTGGGAAGAACAGCGGAAGAAAAAATAAGCACCCCGGAAAGCCGGGGTGCTTAAAAATGGCGGAGAGGGGGGGATTCGAACCCCCGGTACCCCTTATAGGGGTACGGCGGTTTAGCAAACCACTGCTTTAAGCCACTCAGCCACCTCTCCGCGGGAACAGAGTATCTAAAATATTCGCACTCGAAGCGCAAGCGGCAAAAGCACCCAGGTTTATTTATTCATTTATCCGGATTAGCGGATTGATGGTTGCGTACTCACAACTTCTCTGCTAGATTCCGGCTTATGACACTGAGGGAAAAACTTGAAAACGGGATTCTGCTGCTCGACGGTGCCGCCGGAACGTACTTGCAGGGGTGCGCCGTTACGCCCGAGCAGTGGCAGGAATACGACGGCTGCAACGAGTGGCTGAACCTTTCAGCGCCGGAAATCATTCGCGGTCTGCACCGCGCCTATTTTGAAGCCGGTTCGGATGCCGTCGAAACCAACACGTTCGGCGCCTCACCCCTTACCCTCGGCGAATACGGTCTCTCTGACCGCGCGTATGAAATCAACAAGGCCGCCGCGCAGATCGCGCGCGAGGCTGCCAATGAATTTTCAACCCCGGAACAGCCGCGCTATGTCTTTGGCTCCATCGGCCCCGGCACCAAACTGCCCTCGCTCGGGCAGATCACCTTTGATGAACTCTGCGAAGCTTATAAAATCCAAATTCAAGGCCTGCTCGACGGCGGTGTAGATGGCCTGCTTTTTGAAACCTGCCAGGATCCGCTCCAAATCAAAGCCGCGCTCGCCGCCGCTGATGATGTTATCGGCCCGAACAACGACATTGTCCGCTATGTTTCGGTAACGGTCGAAGCCTCCGGCACGCTGCTCGTCGGCACCAGCGTCCCGGCCGCCGCCGCCATCCTCGCCCCCTACCCGATTGATGTGCTCGGCCTCAACTGCGCCACCGGCCCCGATGCCATGGTGCACCATCTCGACACGCTCAACACAATCTGGCCGGGCCGCCTCGCCTGCATGCCCAACGCCGGCATGCCCGAAGCGCGGGTGGATGGCACCGTTCTCTATCCTCTGGAGCCAAAAGAATTCGCCGAAAAAGTCAGCGAGCTGGCCCGGGAGCATGGCCTCTCCATTGTCGGCGGTTGTTGCGGAACAACCCCGGAACACATCCGCGAACTGCGTAAGTTGGTAAATCGTGGCGCAGGCGCCCCCGCCTGCGAAAAAATGGCAGACGAGGACGTCTGCCCCACATTAAACCAAGTCGCCAGCCTCTTTTCAGCGATCGATCTGACGCAGGAACCCGCACCGCTCTATATCGGCGAACGCGCCAACGCCACCGGATCGAGAAAGTTCCGCGACACCCTACTGGCCGATGACTACGAGAACGCGTTTCACATTTTAACCGAGCAGGAGGAAACCGGCGCTCACGTGCTTGACCTGAGTTGCGGCTACGCCGGGCGCGACGAACGCAAAGACATCGCGGTGCTCGTCCCGCGCATGGCGCGCGAATGCCTGGCACCCATGATGATCGACTCGACCTCTGCCGAGGTCATTGAAGACGCGCTGAAGTGTTACGGCGGGCGGGCGATGATCAACTCGATTAACTTTGAAGACGGCGGAACCCGTGCCGAACAGGTTGTGCCAATGGCGCGCCGCTACGGCGCGGCACTGGTCGGACTGACGATTGACGAAAAAGGGATGGCAATGACAGCGGACGAAAAATTTGCCATTGCTAAACGACTGGTTGATTTCTGCGTTGAGCGCGGGCTGCAAGCTGATGACCTGCTCATTGACCCGCTCACCTTCACCATATGCAGCGGCGACGATACCTTGCGCGATGCCGCTTTCCAAACCTTGGAAGCCATCCGGCGCATCAAGGCCGAATTGCCGGGCGTCCGGACGATGCTCGGACTCTCCAACATCTCCTTTGGTCTCAAGCCCGCCCTGCGCAAGGTGATCAATGCGGTTTTCCTGCATCAGGCGATTCAGGCCGGAATGGATGCGTGTATCATCCATGTCGCCGCCATTGTTCCGCTCAACGAGATTCCGGACGAACTGCGCAAAGGCGCGGAAGCGCTACTGGCGAATGATCAAACCAACGGCGATCCGCTCGAAAATTATATTAACCTGTTCGAAGACGTACAGGGCGTGGAAGAAACAGCGGTTGAAGAACGCCCGGCCAATGAGATTCTCACAGACGCCATCATCCGGGGGAAAACCCCGTGGCTCGATCCGGCGGTGCCCGATCTGCTCGAAGAACACAGCGCCGAACATATTTTGAATGAGATCATGCTTCCGGCGATGAAAGAGGTCGGACGACTGTTTAACGACGGAACCATGCAGTTGCCCTTTGTGCTGAAATCCGCCGAAGTGATGAAGCGCGCGGTCGATAGGATTAAACCGTTTATGAAAAAGAGCGAAGCGGGCAATCAAGTGCCGCTGGTTGTGCTCGCCACCGTCGCGGGCGATGTGCACGATATTGGAAAAAACCTCGTCGGAATCATCCTATCCAACAACGGATTCGACACGGTCGACCTCGGCATCAAAATTCCGATTGAGCAGATGATCGAAGCGGTGAAAGAACACAACGCCACCGCGCTCGGCATGAGCGGACTGCTGGTGAAATCCACCGCCGTCATGGCCGAAAACATGAAGATTTTGGAGCACGCCGGGTTAAAGATGCCGGTCCTGCTCGGCGGGGCCGCACTTTCGGAGGAATTTGTCGAACAGGCCTGCCGCCCGCATTATTCGGGTGGAGTCATTTATTGTAAAGATGCCTTCGCCGGACTCGCCGCCATGCAGGAACTCAAAGAGACCGGCAAACTGCCTGAATCGGATCGCTCGGAGAGACTCGCCCCACCGGCTGAATCGGAATCTTCTGGCGGGGCGACGCCTCCGGCGGAGCCGATCAAAACGGATGCACCGATCCCCGATGTCGAAATCAAAACATGGGTCACGGAAGATATATCGCTTAGTGATATATATCCCTATCTCGACCTGAACGGGCTGATTAAGGGGGCGTGGGGCTATAAACAGGGAACGCTCTCGGATGCGGAGTATCAAAAACTGCTTGAGGATGAGGTGTACCCCAAAATCGAGGAGATGAAAAATCTGGCGGAGGATATTTTTGAACCCAAAGTCATTCACGGCTTTTTCAACTGCGTCTCCGCAGGCGACACCTTAACTCTGACGAATCCGGCAAGCGGTGAAGAAATTCCGATGCCCTTCCCGCGCCAGAAAAAAGCACCGCACCACTGCCTGGCCGACTTTTTCCGGCCGGACAACGACATCTGCGCGCTAATGGCGGTCACGCTCGGGCCAAAAATCATGGAAAAAGAACACGAACTGCGCGAGGCCGACCGCTATCAGGACTACCTGCTCTTTCACGGGCTGGCCGTGATGACCGTCGAGGCACTGGCGGAATACGGACACAAACAAATTCGTGAAACCTGGGGGTCGGACGAAGGCGATCTGACGCTTTCCGAGGTTCGGAAAAACAAACTCGATCAAAGCCGCTTCGGCTTCGGCTACGCCGCCTGCCCCGACTTGGCGATGAATAAAGTCTGCTGCGACCTGCTCGATACCGACCGCATCGGCCTGAACGTCACCGAACTGTTCATGGCCGACCCGGAGGTCTCCACCTTCGCACTCATCACCCACCATCCGCAGTCGTATTATTTCGACCTCTAAGATTTTTTACCACAGAGGTCTTAGCGCGGCAGAGCCGTCCCGCGACCACGTTGTTACGCCATGTGAGTCGCGTACCGCGCCAACGTGGTCACGCGATGGAACGTGACTCACAGTGGCAACCAAAGAGTTTTGACAAAATCATGGTCGACAAAATCATTTTCAACAACCGGCTTGAAGAAGCCAGTCTCCCTCCCATTATTTTGTCGTCACTTATTGTGTCAAAATTTCCCTTTCCAAAAAAACGTGCAGAAAAAACAAGCCGAAGCGTAGCGCAGATAATTTTGCGAAGCAAAATAGTGACCGAAGGGAACGGTTCAAATGACGGATAGTACAGAGACACTGAGGAGACGGAATAGTTTCCAATGCCCGCCCCGTAGCGAGCTGCCTGCCGTGCAGCGTACTTCGTTCTGCTTCTGCGGTGCTCTGCTGCCGGGGTTTGGAAACTTTCGTCCGACCAGACGAGAGCTATTTTAGTGAGAGAACTTCCTTCATGCGTGGTATAAAACCCCAAACCAATCAAATAGGAGTGTAAATGGCCAAACCCAACTACTCATTCGAAAAGCGGCAGCAGAAAGCAGGAGCCCGGAATGAGCTGCCGCCGGAGGAGTCGCCCCGGTCGCCCGGCGTCTGATCTTCGTGCGGCAGGGTTGCGCGGTCATCACGGTCATTTTGAAGCTCATTTCAACGTTTATAATATCTATTTAGAAGAGCAATATACTGCAACGGAAATCATATCAACCCCGTCAAGGAGACACGCACTATGAGTACAGGTACAGTAAAGTGGTTCAATACAGATAAAGGGTTCGGATTCATCGCTCCAGACGATGGGGGAAAAGATCTGTTCGTGCATCATTCCGAGGTTCAGACCCCGGGGCGTGCAGAGCTCAACGAGGGCCAGAAAGTGAACTACGAAGAAGGAGAGGGCCAAAAAGGCCCGTGCGCAAAGAACGTTGTGCCCTGCTGATCGTAGTATGGTACTCGCATGAGACATACAAGGATACAGGTGATGGCAAATAACCGCACCTGATCCGTTCACATATCACATCATGAAACCGCGCCGCATAGCCGTACGATATGAAGGCCGCGTACAGGGAATCGGTTTCCGATTTACCGTCATTAACCTTGCGCGAGACTTTGAGGTGACCGGCTTCGTACGAAATGAATTCGACGGAAGTGTTACGCTGACCGCCGAGGGGGCGGAGGATCAGCTGACCGGGCTTTTGCAGGCCGTACAACGTTCACAACTCACGCGATACATCACGAACGAACAGGTGCTCCGGTCACCGGCAACCGGCGAATTTGAATCGTTTAGCGTTCGGTATTAGGGTTCCGGATTTTTCGGTTCTTATTATTTCGCCGGGTGAGGTCACCCGGCCTGCAAAATCCATTATTCTGAGCTGTAGGCCAAGTGACCTCACTCGGCGCTTAACCAAAGACATTCCCAGAGGTATAGTTTTCTCATGAAATACGCAGTGCTGGGTGATGTTCATGCCAATATCGAGGCGCTCGAAGCGGTGCTGGCGGATGCCAGCCGCTGCGGAGCGGAGCGGTATATTTCCACCGGCGATGTGGTGGGATATAACGCCAACCCGGTTGAGTGCATGGATCGGCTGGCCGCTCTCGGTGCCGGGACTGTACAGGGCAACCACGATCATTATGCCGCAGGAAATCAGAATCTGGATTATTTCAACCCCGTTGCCGCCGATGCCATCCGCTGGACGCAGAACCAGCTGAATGCCGAATACCGGCAGCGGCTGGCCGCCCTGCCGATGACACAGCAGGCCGCGGACTTTACGGTCGTCCACAGCTCACTCGATGCACCGGAGGAATGGAAGTACATTTTTTCACCCGAAGAGGCCGCGCCCAGCCTGCTTCTTCAGCAGACACCGCTCTGTTTTTTAGGACACACCCACCGACCGGTCGCGTTTCGCATGCAGGGCGAGCGTATTGGGTGCAATCCATATGAAACGCTCAAACTGAAACCGGGCTGGAAATACCTGATCAACGCCGGAAGTGTCGGCCAGCCGCGCGACAGAGATCCCCGCGCCGCTTACGTTATTTACGATGACCAAAAGCAGACCGTGTCGCTGCATCGCGTGGAATATGACATTCCGGCCGCACAGGCTAAAATCCGGGCCGCCGGACTTCCGGAAATGGATGCACTGCGACTGGCGGCGGGGTATTGATGCCAAACGGCAAAACCTTTCGGCATAAAATGGGTTCATAGAACCCACACTACAACCTTGCTTCGCAATGTAGAGTCGGCTCTCAGAGCCGATAATATACGCGGAAAGTTTTTGGTAGTGATATTACGGAGTTCGGCGTGCAACGCTGAGGAGGGCCGAAGCCATCGCGAGATCTCCCGAGGTCCGGATTTTCATGTTGCCGGGCGAGTCAACCACGAGATGAATACTCTGGCGCGTTTTTTCGAGCAGTGCGGATTCATCATCCAGCAGCTTAGCGGAACTCTTGAGAATTTTCTCAAACACATCACGTTTAAAAACCTGGGGGCCCTGCACCAGCCAGACGGTGCTGCGGTCTAGCGTCTTGGTGACCTTCTGCCCCGTTTCAGCCAGCTTGGCCGCATTCACGCTCTTCACGGCGGCGACCGCCGCGCCGTAGCGTTTACCGGCTTTGACCGTTTCGGTGATGACTTCGTCGGTTACAAACGGACGGGAAGCATCGTGAATGAGTGCGACGGTGGCATCGTCAGGGATCTGCGCATAGGCATTTTTCAGATTGGCCAGGCGGGAGGCTCCGCCGGCAACGATAGCGGAGATTTTTCGGCAGCCAAAGGAGCGGACGAGTTGCAGTGCGCTCTCCACCCGCTCTTTTTTAACGACAAGCACAATGCCTTCAATAAGTGAATTCTGCTCGAGCGCCTGAATTGAACGCGTCACGACCGGACGGGAACCGAGCGCGAGAAAAGCGACATCCACGCCGGGCGAAATTTCCTGCTCTTTACCGCACGCTAATACAATGGCCCATGCTGACATGTTTTATACTCCTTTTGTTCCGCAACCTGCGGATTTGCAGGAATTTAGCAAAGGGGTGAAAGGCTGTCAAACCTTGCCGTATTTTTCCGCAATTTTGCGAAAAAAGTGTTAGGAAAGCCAAAATCCTGAATTTTTCGTTAGTCTATGCGACACATAGACTTAAACCGTTCGGCGCGCGCCTCGATCTGTGCGCGGTCCAGCGCGGCAAGGCGGTCGAGACTGAACTCCTCGACGCCGAAGGCCGCAGTGACGCTGCCGTACACCATGGCGCGGCGGATGGCCTTTTCGCCGCTTCGGCCCGATTCGGCCAGCGCGCCCATCAGGCCGCCGGCAAAGGTGTCGCCCGCGCCGGTGGGATCTTTGAAATCCGCCAGCGGGAAGGCATGCAGCATAAAAAGCCCCTCTTTGGAAAAGAGCATGCTGCCGCTCTCCCCTTTTTTGATGAGGACAAAGCGCGGCCCCATGGCGAGGAGCGCCTCGGCGGCCTCCATAAGGGCGTGCTCGCCGGTGAAAAGACGCGCCTCGTGCTCATTGAGCGTGAGCATGTCGCACCGTCCGACCACTTCGACCAGCTTTTCGCGGGCGATATTGATCCATAGATCCATGGTGTCGATCAGGACGAACTCCGGCGAGTGCACCTGCTCGAGAACATGAAGCTGGAGTTCAGGGGCAATGTTGCCGAGAAAAAGGTACGGCGCATCGCGATAGGCTTCGGGAAGCTCGGGGGAGAAGTTTTCGAAGACGTTGAGGTCGGTGAGGAGTGTGCGGCGGTGATCCATGTTTTCTTCGTACACACCGGACCAGCGGAAGGTTTTGCCTTCCTCGGTCTGGAGCCCCGCGAGATCAATGCCCATTTCTTCCCAAAGGGCACGGTGCTCGGGCGGAAAGTCGGTGCCGACCACGCCGACCATGCCGGTTTTGACGAAGAAGGAGGCGGCGGCGCAGGCATAGCTGACGGAGCCGCCCAGGATTTCGACGCGCTTTTCGCGGGGGGTTTCGATGGTGTCAATGCCGATGGAACCGACAATCACCAGATCTGGCGGGCAGTTTTTCTTCATGGGCTCAGGCGCGGCTGCGGGACGGCGGCGGTGAACCGACGATTTCCTGTACCCGCACCTTGATTTCGCGAACCTCGGCAATACCCAGCCCGTCGCGAATACTTTCGCGGATACGATCCTGAAGCATCTGGGAGAGTTCGGGAATACGGGTGCCGGCCTGTATCTTCACATCCAGATCAATGCTGATGAGACCTTTGTCGGACCGCAGACGCGGTTCCAGGCTGATCACTGCGCCGAATTCCTCGCCGACCTTGCGGATGAAATCACGCACAGCGCCGTTGCTGATGGAGATATCGCCCCCTTCGGAATCGAACGAGATGTAACGCACCGGCGGACGGCGCGGAGCGAGCGTAACCAGATAGAGCAGCGCCAGCAGCACAAAGATCAGGCCGCCGACCACGCCGTAGAGCGGAGCATCCTGCACAAACGCAAAAACGCGGTCGCGCAGGTTGGTGTTAAAACCGTTGGCATAGATCACTGCACCGCCAACGGCGGTGAAAAGCAGCCAGATGATGAATCCGGCCATCGCATGAAGCAGTCTTGTCATGGCGTTTCCTCCTGCTCGGCATGAGGCGGACGGCGAAGGCTTTGTACCGATACATTGACGGCCTGTACGTTTTTGCCGGTCATCTTTTCAATCGATTTTCGGACTTCCTGCTGAAGCTGGCCGCAGACTTCGGGGATATGGACGCCGTACTCAAGTATAACGCTGAGTTCCACGACCATGCGGTTTTCAGACTCAACCGCCACGCGCACGCCGCGGTCGCGGGATTTTTTGCCGAACCGGTCAACGAGCTCATCCACCAGCGTGCCGGAGAGTTCAACCACACCGGCTACTTTCGCCGCCGCCTCGTGCGTAATGACGGCAATCACGTTGTTGTGAATGAGAACGGATCCGAGACCCGCGTCGTCCTTGTGTTCCTCCAGAACGGGATAATGCTGCCCCGGGAGGGGCTGGGTAGTTTTTTCTTTTTCGCTCATCAACTTTCTCCCTTGTTACCGATCGACCATAAAATTGTCGTGCATAAATTTTTCAAGGAATGCGGTATTGTATTCGCCCTTGCGAAAACGACTGTCCATAAGCAGCGCGATGCCGACCGGCACACTGGTATGCGGCCCATTGATGGTGAACTCCTCCAAAGCGCGGTGAAGACGCTGAAGTGCTTCCTCGCGGTTCGCGCCGCGCGCAATGATCTTGGCAATCATGCTGTCGTAGTAGGGCGAAATCGTGTAGCCGCTGTAAACATGCGAATCCACGCGGATGCCCGGCCCGCCGGGAAAATGCACAGCATCCACTTTGCCGGGCGACGGGATGAAGTTGTTATAAGGGTCTTCCGCATTCACGCGGAATTCGATGGCGTGATGACAGACCTTGACATCGTCCTGTTTGAAAGAGAGTTCTTCACCTGCGGCAACCCGAATCTGCTCCTTCATCAGGTCAATGCCCGTCACCTCTTC
Organism: Pontiellaceae bacterium; assembly: GCA_029939835.1. GTDB lineage: Bacteria > Verrucomicrobiota > Kiritimatiellia > Kiritimatiellales > Tichowtungiaceae > Tichowtungia. The sequence continues at coordinate 10,889 of JAOZSE010000004.1, read as the reverse complement.
AGTCACGGTGTGCTCCACCTGAATGCGGGTGTTCATCTCCATGAAATAGAATTCTTTGGCTTTTTCGTCATAAAGGAATTCGATGGTCCCGGCGCTGTTGTAGTTGACCGCCTTCGCGGCACGTACCGCAATGGCACCGAGCTCGGCGCGCTGCTCGGCGGTCAGTGTCGGGCACGGCGACTCTTCGACCAGCTTCTGGTGGCGACGCTGAATACTGCAGTCGCGCTCCCCAAGATGAACCGCATTGCCGTGGTTGTCGCCGATAATCTGCACTTCGACATGACGGGCGGACTCAATATATTTTTCCATGAAGCAGTCCGGATTGCCAAAGGCGCTCTCGGCTTCGGCGGCAGCCATCATGAATCCCTGCGCGAGGCTCACATCGTTATGCGCCACGCGCATGCCCTTTCCACCGCCGCCCGCGACCGCTTTAACCAGGACGGGATAGCCCATTTCGCGCGCCAGTTCGAGCGCAGCCTCTTTGGTTGGCAGAATGCCGTCGCTACCGGGGGTAATCGGCACCCCGGCGGCTTTCATCCGGTCGCGTGCAATGGCCTTGTCACCCATATTGCGAATGATATCCGGCGACGGCCCGATGAAAGTGATGTTGCAGTTCTCGCAGATTTCAGCAAAGTGCGCGTTTTCGGCGAGGAAGCCGTAACCGGGATGAATCGCGTCCACATCGGCCACTTCGGCGGCGCTGATGATGTTGGCGACTTTCAAATAGCTGTCGGTGGCTGCGGCGGGTCCGATGCAAACCGCTTCATCGGCCATTTCAACGTGAAGCGATTCCTCGTCGGCTTCGGAATAAACCGCCACGGAACGGATCCCCAGCTCCTTGCAGGCCCGGATGATCCGCAGCGCAATTTCGCCGCGATTGGCAATCAGTAGTTTTTCAAACATGAATGTTCCTTAAGCGGGTTCAACGAGGAAGAGCGGCTGACCGAACTGCACGGGCGTGGCGTTGTCGACCAGAATTTTTTTAATCGTGCCCGTCACATCCGCCTTGATCTCGTTCATCACTTTCATCGCCTCGACAATGCAAACGACCATGTCATCCGAAACCTCGGCACCGACTTCGACGAACTGATCGGTATCCGGCGACGGCGAACGGTAGAACGTGCCGACCATCGGGGAGGTAATTTCCACCAGGCCATCATCCGCGCTGTTTTCAGCGTCCGGTGCGTCCGCAGCAGGCGCGGAGGCCGCCGGGGCGGCAAGCGGAGCCGCCGCCTGCGGCGCGGCGGCGACCTGTGTCACAACCGTTGACCCGCGTTTCAGTTGCAGGGTGCAGGCTTCATCTTCGAGCAAAAATTCGGAAAGTTCATTTTCAGTCATCAACTGAACGATTTTTTTGATTTCCTTGAGTTCCATCAGGTTTTTCTCCTTATTTTCTTATCACAAGACAGGGGGAAGCTAACACTAAACCGGTTTTGAACGCAAGGCCTCGGGTGCGTTCCGTTGATGGGCATGGCAAATGGCGATCGCAAGCGCGTCGGCGGCATCCTCCTGCGGCGGCTCGGCCAGCCCCAGCAGACGGGTCACCATCGCGCCGACCTGTTCTTTCTTGGCAGAACCAACGCCAACCACCGCCTTCTTTACCGAGCGCGGTGAATATTCGTAAATCGGCAGAGTATGTTCTGCGCAGGCGGCGAGCACCACGCCGCGCACCTGCCCGAGGATCATCGCCGTTTTGGCGTTCTTGGCAAAAAAGGCACCTTCGAGCGCCGCTTCGTCGGGCGAGAACTCCGCGATCAGCTTTTCAATTTCGCGTTGAATCGCGGCCAGGCATTCCGAGTGCGGCAGCGAAGCCTTGTTATGAATACGTCCATGGGCCAGCGCGCGCATCTGCTGCCCCTTCACCTCAATCACCGCCACGCCCGTTGACCGCAGCGACGCATCCACTCCCAAAATGCGAATTGTGTTCATTGCCGCGCAGTCTAACGCTCTACCCCGCCCCGCAAAAGTTCAAACGAACCGCAAAGACGCCAAGAATCCCGTCCAAATGTTTTGCATTTTCTTTTTCAGTCGTTAAAACAGTTTGTGCGAAAGACTTATCGGGGCTTAACATGAAAGCATCACCGCTCTTAGATCACGCTTGACGGTGTTCACAAATATGTTAACCTTCCCCGCAATGGAATAAGTGCGGAGAAACGCAAGGCGGACTATCTGAGCCGGAGGAAACACCATGGATGATCTGGAAAGATATATTGAAGAACGCAAGAAGCGCTCAGGCGAATTTGCGGATGAATTCGAGATCGGGTACGAACAGTTCAAGATCGGAGTCATACTGCGCGTAGCGCGGGAGGCGGCGGGCCTCACTCAGGATCAGCTGGCCGAGCGCCTTCACACGAAGAAATCCGCCATATCCCGCATCGAAAACCATGCGGAGGATATCAGGCTTTCGACCCTTGAGAAATTTGCAGAAGCCATCGGCAAGCGTCTCACGCTGAAGATAGCCTGAGCAACCGTCAAAATGAATCCAACCTTATGGGTAATAGGTGGAGCGGGCGCTCCGCGCACGCTTTGAACGCGCTCGGAGATCGCGTTCCACCTTGGGTAAAGATTTTACTTCCTCCGTCCCGCCTGTTAGAAAGGGGCCCTGCCGCAGGGAGGTAAAAATGGAAATTACAGTTGTTTCATCGGCGTTTGAGCCCATGGAGCCGATTCCTTCGAAATATACGTGCGACGGCGCGGATATCTCGCCGCCGCTGGCGTGGAAAAATATCCAGGAAGCGGCCCAAAGCATTGTGCTGATCAGCGATGATCCCGACGCACCGGTCGGTACATGGGTGCACTGGGTCTGCTACGACATCCCGCCGACGGTTGACGGACTGGATGAAGACATACCCGCCACCGATATACTTCCGGTCGGCGGCCAACAGGGTGTAAACGATTTCGGACGCATCGGCTACGGCGGCCCCTGCCCGCCCGGCGGTACGCACCGCTACTTCTTCAAAGTCTATGCGCTCGACACGATGCTCAACCTGCCCGCGGGCAAAACGAAAAAAGAAATCGAAAAAGCCATGAAAGGGCACGTCCTCGCCTCCGGCGAGCTGATCGGCGTGTATTCGAGAAAGCGGTAGGGTAAAACCGCCCGGTCGGGGATCGGGCCTACAGCATATGTAGGCCGGGTGTCCTCACCCGGCGAAAAATGGAATCAGGAAAGATGCAAACAAACGTTCCAGCAAACAAAGAAAAACTCATCTCCCGGAAACGCATCTGGACTGCGGTGTCGCTGCTGATCATTGTGCCGATAGGCTTTTACAGTAAATGCGGTTATTCAGGCCCGGCGGCGGGATGGGTCAACGATTCCCTGGGCGGCGCATTGTATGAAATGTTCTGGTGCCTGCTGATCTTCCTGTTTTTCGTCAATGCCGCCCCGTGGGTCATTGCCGTATCCGTGTTAACCGTCACCTGTCTGCTGGAGTGCCTGCAACTGTGGCACCCGCCGTTTCTGGAAATGATCCGAAGCTGTTTTATCGGCCGAACAATTATCGGCACCTGCTTCGTCTGGTCGGATTTCCTGTACTACTTTCTGGGAACTTGGATCGGCTGGCTATGGATAAGGCGGTTGCAAAAAATCGGTAACCGTCCAGTCGAGGCGCTCGGCAAAAACATTTAAGATTCCGGCTTCCAAAGGGTGGTAGGGATGGCTGTCCCAGCCGTCCACGGACGCCTCGGAGAGGCGTCCCTACCTTTTAGGAATTCAACGATTCTTCAAGTTCGGCGAGAAGGGCGTCGTCTATTAAGAAAGCGTTAACTTATAAAATGAAACGCTCTTGCCACACTCAAAGGAATCCATTAAAAGAGTTCGAATCTGAAAATCCTTGGGAAAAGGGAAGGAACATAATATGGCCAATGTAATGAAAGCTCTGAAAGAGGAAATCGCCCGTATTGCACGCAGCGAAATCAAAAGTGCTTTGGATCCGATCAAGTCGGTTAATGCAAGTCAGCGGAAATATATAGCGGATTTGCGGAAGCAGATTGCTCAGCTTGAAAAAGAAACCAGGCAGCTCGGGAAAACGGTTTCGAAGAAAACCGTTGCCCAAAACGATCAGCCGGAGGAATCACCACGCGGATGGATTACCGCACAGGGAATCCGCGCGATGCGCAAGCGCCTTCGCCTGTCGCAAAGAGCCTTTGCTGAACTGGCCGGCGTCAGTCTTCCGACGGTGGCGAATTGGGAAGCAAAGGAAAGCGGCAAACTGAACATCCGAAGCAAAGAGGTTTTTGTCCGTTTGCAGCAGATTAAAGAAATGGGCATTCGCGAAGTCAATCAGATCCTGGAAGAGCAGGATTAATTGATCACGGGCCGCCCCGGCAGTTACTCAAGTTCGGCGAGGATGGCGTCGTCAATGTCAAAGGCGGGGTAAACGTTCTGGACATCGTCGAGATCTTCGAGCAGTTCAACGAATTTAAGCAGCTTTTCGGCCTGAGCCTTTTCCTTCACTTCCGTCGGCATGTCGGGAAGCATGGTGACTTCGGAGGAGACGGTTTCGATTTCGGCTTCGGAAAGAGCATTGGCAACGGTGTTGTAATCGCCCGGCGCGGTTAGGATTTCAAACTGGTTGTCCTCACGGGTCATGTCTTCGGCGCCCGCTTCGAGCACGAGTTCCATCAGCTTTTCTTCTTCAACCTTGGCGGCATCAACCAGAATATGACCCTTGCGCTGGAACATGCGGCTCACCGCACCCTGCTGCGCGAGGCTGGCGCCGTTTTTGGTCAGTACGTTTTTGATTTCGGAGGCCGCGCGGTTTTTGTTGTCGGTGAGCGCTTCAATAATGACGCCGACGCCGCCCGGTGCGTAGGCTTCGTAGGTGCATTCTTCGAGCTGGCCGCCTTCGAGTTCGCCGGTGCCCTTTTTGATGGAGCGGTCAATGTTGTCGTTGGGCATATTGACCGCTTTGGCTTTGCCGATCAGCATGCGCAGTGTGATGTTGGCCGAAGGATCACCGCCGCCCATGCGCGCGGCCACCGTCATTTCTTTGGCGATGCGGCTGAACACCTTGCCGCGCGCGGCATCGGCGCGACCCTTTTTGTGCTTAATGTTTGCCCATTTACTGTGACCGGCCATGGAACCCTCCGTCCCGTCGGGAGTTGGTTAAGTTTTAAGTTGTTAGGTGGTTAGGTTCTAAACAGGCGGTAACTAATAGCGGATAACCGACCCGAAATAAACCTTTTTCGGATGCCAGTATGGAGTGCGGCAGGTTGCCACTCCCTTCGGTTGTTGCTTTCGCAAGCGAAAGCCTCGCTCCTGAAGTCGCGTGCCACCGCTTTTCTCCGCAGAGCTTGCTGCGCGTTGCCCCTGTTCGCAGTGGACGTGGCATTTCTCTTATAAAGATGCCGAAGCAAGCTTCGGCAAACAAAGCGCAGGCAAGCCTGCGCACTCCACATAATTACTCGCGCACCATCGGGACAAAACGTACGGGGAGGTCGTCTTCCTGCACGACCGTACCGCCGCGTTTGCGCAAAATGACAAGGCGCTGGGACCATTCGCCGACCGGCAGCATCATGCGTCCGCCTTCGGCGAGCTGTTCGACCAGCACGGGCGGCACCTCATCGGGCGCGCAGGTGCCGATGATGACGTCGAACGGCGCATGTTCCGGCCAGCCTTTATATCCATCGCCGCAGCGCACGTGCACGTTGGTATAGCCCTGCTCTTTCAGCACGGTTTGCGCATGCTCCGCAAGGCCCGGAATAATTTCGATGGTATAAACCTCCACACCCAGTTCGGCGATCACGGCGGCCTGATAGCCCGAGCCGGTGCCGATCTCCAGTACCTTTTCGCCCGCCTGCGGGTTCAGCGTTGTAGTCATGTAGGCCACGATGTAGGGCTGGGATATGGTCTGGTTATATCCAATGGGACACGGATGGTCGCCGTAGGGATCGGCAAACGAGCGGAATGTTTCAGGAATAAAGAGATGGCGCGGAATTTTTTCCATGGCATCGAGTATCCGCTGGTCCCGAATACGGTAACGGGCCTCCAGCAGCAGCACCATATCGCCGCGCGCTCGTTCAAGGGCTTTTTCGCGAGCATCCATCGAAACCTCCCCGTTGCAACCATCTGCCAAAAGCAGCATCGCAAGTATCGCCGCTTTCATAACTGAAGAATAACGGGCCGGAGCCGATTGTTCAAGAAAGCGCGGCAAGTGCTTTCGTCAGGATGGCGGACATGCGCTCTATCTGGTGATTGATAATGGCCTGCCCGTGTTCAGGCGTTGCGTCGCGCGCGTCATCGGGGCTGGTGCCCAGCGGGAATTCATTCGGTTCTGCCGAAAGCCGGTTCATCTGCACGAGATGCGGGTATGCCGCCATCATGGTCGAGGTTTCGTTGACGCCCGCATGACCGGTCTGGAAACTGAGCAGAGTGTCGCCCTCCTCCGTCCACTCCCAGCAGTGAAAGCAGTCGAGACCAAAGTCACGTTTCCACTCATCAAACTTTGAACTGAAATATCGTCCTGAGGGCCCGTGACCGTGTGCAACCAGAATTTTGAAACCCGCACGCGCAATTTGTTTGAGTATCGCCCGAAAGAGCTGCCCGAAGAGGTCATCCGAAACCCGATAGGCACTGCCCGCCAGTTGCTGATTGGGATACTGAATGCCGGGCGGCCTCAGCTGGCCGGCATCCATTCCGTAGAGTTCGCGCCCTTCCTCTTCGACCATCCGATCCGGCCCGACAAAAAGCATCGGCAACACGATGCCGCCAACCTTTTCAGCCAGTTTTTGGAAAAGGTGGAGCGGTTGGAAACCGTCGGTTCCCAGCGGCAGATGCTCACCGTGCCACTCAATCGTACCGAGCGGCAGATAGGCAATGGGTGCCGCGGCCAACCTTTCCCGGAATTCCTGCGGAATAAGTTCAGCGTACAGTACTTTTTCGGTCATGCGCGGGAGGTTACAACACCGTTGCCGCAAAAAGAAAGTCGAATCACTTGTAGGACGTGGTTGCCATTCCCGCTGGTCATTGCTTTCGCACGCTCAAGCCACTCTCACTCCGTTCGGGTCCCGGCGGGAGCGCGTGCAAAAAAACACGGGCTCCCCGCGTGCGGGGACTCGACCACAGCGAGAGAGGCCCCGCTCTGCGGGGCAACGACCGTAGGAAGTGGCAACCCCGTCCTACACCGCAAGACAGTCGAGCTTAGTCGAGTTGCTCTTTTTCCTTCTGTGCGGCGGCAATCACTTTCTGGGAGATGTTGCCGGGCACCTGGTCGTAGCGGTTAAAGTCCATTTCGAAGGAGCCGCGTCCACCGGTGATGGATCGCAGTTCGGAGCAGAACTTGAACATTTCAACCTGCGGCACTTCGGCGGTGATCGTCTGCAGGCCGTCTTCGGGGCCCATGCCGAGGATCCGTCCGCGCTTCGTGTTCAGGATGCCGTTGATGTCACCCATGTACTCATCGGGCACCATCACCTTGACGGTCATGATGGGCTCAAGCAGTACGGGGTTGGCCTGTTCAATTGCAAGATGCAGCGCACGCGAACCGGCGATTTTGAACGCGACTTCAGAGGAGTCAACATCGTGGTACGAGCCGTCGTAGAGATCGACCTTCACATTGATCACGGGCGCGCCGACCAGCGGGCCCTTCTGCATCCCTTCGTTAAAACCCTTCTGGCAGGCCGGAATGAAGTTGCTGGGAATCGCGCCGCCAACGATGCTGTTGACGAACCATTCCTCTTCGCCTTCGGCCGCTGGCGAAATTCGCACATAGCAGTCGCCGTACTGTCCGCGTCCGCCGGACTGCTTTTTGTGCTTATAGTGTCCCTCACCGTTCCCGGTGATGGTTTCCATATAGGCCACTCTCGGCGTGCGGCGGTCGATATCGACCTTGCTGCGGTTTTTGATGTTTTCGAGCGTTACGTCGAGGTGAACATCGCCCATACCGCAGAGAATGGTCTCGTGGGTTTCGACGTTGCGCTCGATGCGGATCGACGGGTCGTCAGCTGCCGCGCGCCGCAGCGCCATGCCGATTTTATCCTCATCGCCCTTCGTTTTGGGTTCGACCGCATAAGCCGTAACGGGATTGGGAAATACAATCGCCTTGAATTTGATACTGGAACCCGCCGCCGCCAGCGTGTCGTTGAGTTCCGTGTTTTTGAGCTTGGGAATTGCGATGATATCGCCCGCCTTGGCTTCAGCACAGTCAGTCTGCTTTTTGCCGTTTACAAACAAAATGTTTCCAATGCGCTCTTTTGCGCCTTTGGTCACATTCATCACTTCGCTGTTGGGCTTCAGCGTCCCGCGATAGACGCGCACAAAACTGAGTTGACCGACAAACGGGTCGTTCACCGAGCGCCAGACGAGGCCCGCAAAGGGTTCGGTTTCGCCGGTGGCCACTTCTTCGTCGTCAGCGCATTTCACCGGATAGTCTTCCGGTGACGGAAAGAGTCGGCTGATGGAATCCATTGTTTCTTTCACGCCGATCTTCGTTTTGGCCGAGGCGGCAAAAACCGGAATCAGATGCGCACTGTGTACCGATTTGCGCAGCCCGTCGGAAAATTCATCGGCGGTGAGTTCTTCGCCCTCAAAATATTTTTCCATCAGTGCATCGTCGGTTTCGGCGGCGAGTTCAATAAGGTGGTCTTTAATCGCTTTAACGGTATCGACCATATCTTCGGGAACATCCTCGGCCTTGGTGTTTAGAATATCCACTTCCGACTTGCCGTCTGCGGTCGGCAGCACCACTGGAACACAGCGGGTGTCGCCCCACTGGGCTTTGATCGCGGCGAGCGCCTGGTCAAAATTTGCTTCGTCTTTATCAAGACCGTTGATGACGATCCCGCGCGGCAGGTTGCGCTTTTGGCATACTTTCCACGCGCGGCTGGTGCCAACCTGAATGCCGGAGATCGCATCGACCACAATCAGCGCGGCATCGGTTACTTCGGCGGCGGCGGTGAGCTGACCAATAAAGTCGGCGTAACCGGGGGTATCGAGCACGACAAAACGGCGCTGCTTTCCGCTGGCTGCGGTGTATACGCCGTCAAACGGCTTGGCCCAGATCGAAATCTCGTGCTCCTGCTCCTCAGGCGTCCAGTCGGCCATACTGCTTTTGTCGTCCGGCGAACCGACGCGGTCGTTGGTGCCGAGAATGTGGAGCATCACGTCCAGCAGTGACGTCTTTCCGCTGCCGGTATGCCCCATCAGTGTGAAATTACGTGTCCCCGAGATCGGAATCCCCTTCATCGCCTTCTCCTTAATAATAGAACCTGAACCCACTGCCCCGCAATAAGCGGACAAGGAGGCAGAAGATACACGGCTTTCCCGCCGGCATCAATCCTTTTCGAGCAATGGAATAAGGGCGGGTTATCTTACAAAAAATGCCCCGCGAAAGCGGGGCATTTGCTGAAGAACCGACCGGTTTACAGCTGCGCCTGCAGCTCCTTGGCATATACCGCGAGGCGGTCTTTGAGCGCAGTGAGCGATTGGGTAATTTCGTCAAGCTCGGCCTTCAGCCCCTTGGCTTCTTCACCCGCCATCCTGGCGATTGGAATGTCCTTGATCTTCGCTTTAAGCGCGTCGATTTCGGCCGTTTTACCGGCAATGGCGGCTTCATACTTGTCCACCACCTTCTGCAGTTCGGCTTGGCCCATCGCGGCCGCTTCGGCCGCGACCTGATCCAGCGGTTTGTTTTCGTCCGCGCCTCCGCCGCAACCGGCCAGCAGTACAGCCGCCAGCAGAGCGGTCAGTAAAGTACCTGTCCTCATGGCAAACTCCTTTCCCGTTACCTCCTCCTGCAGAGCACCCCGTGCGCCCTGCTGTCTGATCCGCATTCTAAGCAGGCATTTCCTCTCTGCAACCTAATTTGAATTATTCACGCGACAAGTCCGATGCAGATGCAAGGCGTCGAAAGGTGACGCTGTAGCAACCTACTGCAAGCCTTTCGCAACGAAGTAGCTGCGCTGGAATCGTCGCGCCTTCGGGGAAAGCGGATGAAAACTTATTTGGGTCTAAAAAATTTATATCTTTATTAGCCTCCGCCTCTTACACCGTTTTCATCCATTTTCATGAATAGATCAGACTAAAACCCCGACCCGTTTATTCGGGTTTTCGCCACAGAAAACCGAATAAACGTTTCCATACCGTTGAAAAACGCATTACCCTCAATCCGAAAAGGAGGGACATCATGACGATTCAAACGCTTCAAGCCTTCTTCATGTGGTGCTCGATTATCAACTTCGGCATGCTGATGCTGACCTTCGTACTCTGCGCCTCGGCCGCTGACTGGATCTATAAAATGCACAGCCGGTGGTTTCCGATCTCACGGGTCGCCTTCAACACGATCCTCTACTCGTTCCTCGGGTTCTACAAAATCATAGTGATCGTCTTCTGCATCATCCCGTGGATCGCCCTGTCTATCATCGGCTGAAGACTGCCTCGGCCTGCAACACGGAGGACAAATCATGAAACTGAATGTAAAAGCGTTTGCTCTTGCATGCGGCATACTCTGGGGCCTCGGCCTCTTTGTGCTCACATGGTGGGTCATCGCCTTCGACGGGAGTACCAGCGAGATCACTATGATCGGGCGCCTTTATCGCGGCTACACCATCAGTCCACTCGGAAGCCTCCTGGGACTTCTCTATGGATTCATCGACGCCTTCATCGGCGGCGCCATTCTGGCATGGCTCTACAACCTCATCGCCGGACGTTCGGCACCTGCGGCCCCCGCTCTCTAAGGCGTACCGCAACAACAAAAACCCCGCTCAGCCGAGCGGGGTTTTTCAATGTAGGACAGGCATCTCTGCCTGTCCAGACAGGCTGGAAGCCTGTCCTACTCTAATCTATGCGACGCCTTCGGCGACAAGGTCGCCGACTTCGGTGGTGGTGTAGCCCATCCGTCCGGCGGCGAGGCCTTCGAGTTTGTTGGCGGTGACATCGGCCACGGCGGCTTCAA
>JAOZSE010000047.1 GCA_029939835.1 Pontiellaceae bacterium | reverse complement strand
CCGTAACGGGGCTACCATACCGCAACACGCCCGGCCCGGGGAAGCGTGGTGCGGGTCAGTTCATCGGTCAGCGCACGGTGCAGGCGCTCCATCTCTTCGGCGTATGCGGGGTCTGCAGCAAGATTGGCCAGTTCGGTGGGGTCGGCGGTGTGATCATAGAGTTCGCGTTCATCAGTGGCGGTGTAGAAGGTGTAGCGAAAGCGGTCGTCGTAGACGCTCAGGTTGGTGCGCTCCCGCTTTGGCGTGAAATGCTGCACCATCACCGGATGCTGCCGCCCGCTGCTCTCGACCTGCAGAATGGATTCGCCGTGGAGATCTTCGGGTTGTTCGATTTCGGCTAGGTCGCAGAGGGTCGGGAAAAGATCGACTCCACTGATGGCACCGTCAATTTGTTCAGGAAGGTTTTGGCCCGGTGCATGCAGGATAAACGGCACATGGTTGAGGGAGTTGCAGGCGGGCACACATTTGCCGTCCATACCGTAGTCGCCGAGGAAGTCTCCGTGGTCGCTGGTGAAGACGAGGATGGTGTTGTCCCACTCGCCGAGTTCTTTGAGGGTGTCCACGATACGACCGACGCTTTTATCAATCATAGTGTTCAGCGCGTCCGTGTATTGCCGGATTCTCTTGTTCCATTCGGGACGCTCGAGGTGTGCGTTGCGCTTGCGCATCAGGTTTTGAAAAGCCTCAGGCTTGTCGTCGCAGCATGCATAGGGAACAGCGCTTGGCAGTACATCGTGTGTGGCGAATTCTTCGGCGAGGGCTTTAGGCGGCACGTAGGGGCTGTGCGGGTCAGGAAAGCCGACCCACATCATGACCGGTTTTTCCAGCTCTTTGGCTTCGCGGATTTTTTCGCAGGCGCGGTCGCCCAGCCAGGTGGTGTTGTGCAGTTCTTCAGGAATTTCAGAGGGGTAGAGGTTGGGATGTTCCGGAAATTCCAGGGTGCGGGTTTTGCGGCTTTCAATAACCGCTTCGACGACTTCGGGATGGTTTTTTCGCAGCCACGCGCCGTAGTGTCCGCCGTAGATCAATTCACCGTGGCTTTGTGAGAGGGTCACGTCTTCAAATCCGTAATACGGTCCGTCCCACGCCGCCATTTTTTCGGGATTCATTTTCCAATACAGCTCGGATTCCTCCAGCGCCAGATCCGGATGGGAGAAATACGGGGTAAAGTGAAGCTTGCCGACACTGATGGTGCGGTAGCCCGCTTCTTTGAAATGATCGGCAAAAGTACGGATCGTGGGCGCGACCCATTTTCCGGGGAAGGCGTTTTGGCTGCTTTCGGTAACCGGTGTGTATTCCGCGCGCGGCAGGGCGATACCATTAGTCCAGACCCCGTGCGTACTGGCCTGCAGACCGGTGAAGATCGAAGCCCTTGATGGGGAACAGATGGCGCTGTTGGTGATAAAACGGGTGCAAAGTGTGCTTTCGGCCGCCAAAGCGTCGAGATGGGGTGTGACCGCATGCGGATTACCGGTACAGCCGAGACTGTCGTAACGCTGCTGATCGGTGATGATGAAAATAATATTCGGTTTTTTGTTCATCAAAGCTTTTCGATGACGGCGGCACCGAAAGTGAAGCCGCCGCCGAAGGCAGTCAGACCGATGAGCGCGTCTTTTTCCATCTCCGGCATCAGCTCGGTCAGCGCCAGCGGAATGGTGTTGGACGAAGTGTTGCCGTACTTGCGGATGTGATTGAACATCTTTTCCGGCGGACAGTGGATCGTCCTGCGAATGGCTTCGATGATCCGCTCGTTGGCCTGATGCGGCACGATTTTATCGAGCTGTTCAACCGTGATGCCGCGGTCTTCGCAGGCTTCGGCGAGCATGTTGATCATCTTTTTAATGGCAATTTTAAAGACCGTCAGCCCTTCCATTTCGATTTTTTCTTCGCCGCCCATGTTGGGAACGTAGAGGATTTTATCCTCTACGCCTTTGGCCGACAGTACCGGACGGTTGACCCTCACGTTGATATTGCCGTTGCGCGGCTCGCACGAAAGGAGCGAGGCGGTGGCGGCATCGCCGAAGAGTACGCTGGTCTTAGGGTCGTCATGGTTGATCATCGGCGAAAGGGTTTCGGCGGTGATGACGATGACTTTTTTCGCCGGGTCATCACGCAGGATGTCGCAGGCGCTTTGCAGCGCGTAGAGATAGCCGGAGCAGGCGGCGTTGACATCATGCGCCTGCATCAGCACTTCGCCTTTTTCGGGGCTGAGCTCACGCAGGACGCGGCAGGCGAGTGACGGCGTCATGGCCGTCGGTGTGCCGGTGGCGCAGACGAGTGCGTCAATATTGTCGAGGGCAAGCTGTTCTTTTTTGAGCAGGTCACGCACTGCCTTCACCGCCAGTGTCACAACGTTTTCGTCGCCTTCGATCCAGTACCGGTTCTCAATGCCGGTACGTTTCTGGATGTCTTCGGAATTCCACTCGTCACCGGGGTTCACCAGTTCGTCATTGGCGACTTTCCGCGAGCCGAGCACGGTGGTGATCGAAGAGATGTATGCAGGGGCGACATGCATATCGCCCGTACCGGCAGGGGCGAGGGAGGGTGAGGGCCTGGGAGTGGTTGGGGCGACATGCATGCCGCCCGTGCGGCGCTTCTCCATGATGGGTGTGCCGGGGTCGTCTTTGGTAACCGGTTTTTTGATGAGATCCGTTTCTTCGGTAGCGATGCGTGCGAGCGGTGTGCCGACATCCACGGTATTGCCTTCGGCGAGGAAGAGTTCTTCGACCGTTCCGTCCACCGGCGTGGAAATCTCCATCGTCGCTTTGTCGGCCTCGACTGAGGCGAGCAGTTCGCCGGCTTTGACGGCCTGTCCGGCTTTGGCGTGCAGCTCAACAACGGTGACGGTTTTATCGGACGGGCTGGAACCGATGGCATTGACGGTTACTGAGCCTTCGGCTTCTTCGACCGGCTTTTGCCACACCAGCGAAAAATCGAGCAGTTCGGCGGCTTTGCCGAGCACGGTGCGGAACGAAGGAAGCACCTCGATCTGTGTCTCAAAAAGGTAGGGGATATAGGTGTCGTGCCGCGTAACGCGGGCCACCTGCACCGGAACGCTGGCTTTTTCAGCGACGGTCGCCAGAATTTCCCCGCCGAGTCCGCAGGTATGGTTGTCTTCGTGAACTACAAGCAAGCGGCCGGTTTTCTGTGCGGAGGCAATGACCGCTTCCTGGTCCCACGGAACGAGCGTGCGCAGGTCGATCACCTCGGCGGTGGCACCGGCTTCTTCGAGTGCATCGGCTGTCTTTTCGCAGAGCGGCATCGTGCTGCCCCAGCTCACGATGGTGAGATCTTTGCCGGCTCGTGTGACGCGCGCCTTGCCGATCGGCACAAACTGCTCTGCCGCGTCAGCCGCGGCGGTGACGGAGCGGTCGTTGATGAGGTTTTTCGGGAAGAGAAAAACGGTGGGGCGTCCGGAGTCGAAGGAGGCGTTGAGCAGGCCGGCGGCATCGGCGGCGGTCGAGGGCATGAAAACGTCGAGACCGGGAATATGTGCGAACGTGGAATCGAATGTCTGCGCGTGATAGGGGCCGAGGCCTGGGCGGTAGGCCCCGCAGATGGCCATGACGATTACGGGGCACTCCCACTGTCCGTTGCTTCGCCAGTATATGGCGCCGAGTTCGGCGGCAATCTGGCTGAAGGCGGGCAGCATGAAGTCGGCAAACTGGAGGCAGGCGACCGGTTTTTTGCCGGTGAGCGCCTGGCCGATGGCGGAGCCGACTATCGTGGATTCGCTGAGTGGCGCGTTGATCACCTGTCCGGGGAAGTCGGTGCTCAGCCCGCGCGTCAGGCCGAAGACATCGCCCTTCGGGTCTTCGATATCTTCGCCGTAGAGATAGATATCTTTATCGCTGCCGAGGCGGGCGCGGAATACTTCGCGCATTGCTTCGAGCATCGTGAGGGCGTCGCCGTCGGTGCGCTTCTCGCTTTCCGTGGCAGTGAGCGCGGGTGGCAGCGGCTTTTTGGCGGAGAGTTCCGTTTTGGCGTTGGACGCTTTGCGTGCGGCGTGGAAGGCAACATCAAGCTCATGATTGATCTCGTGTTCGATCTCCTTGAGCTGTGTTTCGGGAATACCGGCGGCCATCAGCTTTTTAGCGAGAATCAGGATCGGGTCGGCCTTCTCCTGCATGTTGCGGATGTCGTCGGCGGAACGGTAGAGGGTGTGGTCGTCGGCGTTGGTATGACTGCGGAGCCGCTCAATATTCATCACGACGATCTGCGGGCCGCGGGTTTTCCGGATTTTGGAAACCGCTTCGCCGAATACGCGGTGGGTTTCGACCGCGTCGGTACCGTCCGCGCGCAGAACCGGCAGGCCGTAGAAGGTGTCGGCATCGCCGGCGGGCAGTGAATAAAACGTGCGGCCTTTGGTCGGCGTGGAGAGCGCATACCGGTTGTTCTGTACGACGAAAAGGACGGGAAGCTGCGAGCGAACGGCTTCGGCAATGGCCTCGAAAAATTCGCCTTCCTGCGTGCCGCCGTCGCCGATGCCGCAATAGACAATCGGATGGTCTTTTTCGTTTTTAACGGCCTGGGCCACGCCGACGGCCTGAAGCACGTTGCTGGCGACGCCGGTCGACGCGCTGAGCAGCTTCAGCTCGCGGCTGCAGGCGAAGCCGGGCATGCGTCGCCCTTCGGAATTGGAGCCGGTTTTGCCGAGCAGGCCGCGCAGCAGGGTTTCCTGCGTGACGCCGCGGGCGAGCAGCAGCGCCCGGTCGCGGTAGTGGCAGTGGAGCCAGTCATTTTCCGACAGATGGGGGGCGAGCGCCGCCATCGACTCGTGGCCGGACGAATGGACATAAAAAAAAGCCTCGCCGCGCTGCGCGGCATCCTCCTGAACGGCGTCGGCTTTGCGCGACGCGAGCATGTGACGGTAGAGGCCGAGAAAAAGATGGGTGTCGAGTTTATGCATTTGTACCGGAGTCATTTAAGTAAGGAAGCCATAGTAGGGGGCGGCTCCGGTGAGGTCGAATAAAAATTTCCAACCATTCGAAAATTTGAGAGAGTTTTCTCAACCATTGAAAACCGGACGAATGAAAGCGAACCAAAGACAATTTTTGCCGATGACGCGCGCGGAGATGACGGCGCGCGGCTGGAGCGAGTTGGACGTGCTGGTGATTACCGGCGACGCCTATATTGACCACCCCGCGTTTGGCGCGGCGGTGATCGGTCGCGTGCTGGAGGCGGACGGCTGGCGGGTCGGCATTATTGCCCAGCCGGACTGGGCGAATCCCGAAGCGCTGACGGCGATGGGCCGTCCGCGCCTTTTCTGCGGCATTACCGCGGGCAATCTCGATTCGATGCTTTCGCACTACACCGCCGCTCGGCGCAAGCGCAAAGACGATGCCTACACGCCGGGCGGAGCGACCGGCAGACGGCCCAATCTGGCGGGCGTGGTTTATACGCAGCTGGCAAAGAAGGCGTTCCCGGGCGTGATGACGGTACTCGGCGGTATTGAGGCGAGCCTGCGTCGCACGGCACATTACGATTACTGGCAGGACAAGCTGCGCCCCTCAATTCTGCACGACGCCAAGGCGGACATTCTGGTGTACGGCATGGGCGAACGCGCGATCCGTGAGATCGCGCGGCGCGCGGCGGCGGGCGAGACGCTCGAAAACATTTCCGGCACGGCGCGGCTGCTCGGCGGCAGGGAATCGGCTGAGCACGATTTTTCGGATTGCGCAGAGCTGCCGTCATTTGAGGAATGCAAAGCGGAGAAGAAGGCGGTGCTGGAACTGACGCGGCGGACGGAGCGCGAGCAAAATCCGTTTTCGGGCAAACCGCTGGTGCAGTTCCACGGTGCGCGCGCCGTATTGATTGAGCCGCCGGCCAAACCGTTGACGACGGCGGAGATGGATCGCGTCTATGAACTGCCCTGCACGAAGCTTCCACACCCTTCATATAAAGAGCCGGTTCCGGCGTTCACTATGATTAAGGAGTCGGTGACGGTAGTGCGCGGCTGCTCCGGCGGATGCACCTTCTGCGGGCTTGGCCTGCATCAGGGGCGCTTTCTTTCGAGCCGTTCCGAGGCTTCGGTGGAGCGCGAAGTGGAGCAGATGGCGGAAATGCCGTCGTTTTCCGGAACCATCACAGACCTCGGCGGACCGACGGCGAATCTTTACGGTTGCGTAAACGGCGTTTGCGAGGCGTGCAGGGTCTGCCGCCGCGCGAGCTGTCTTTATCCGGACATCTGCCCGAACCTGAAGCTGGATGCCGGGGCCGCCATCCGGCTGATGAAGCACGTCCGCGCCATAAAGAAGGTGAAGCATGTTTTTATTCAATCGGGCATCCGGATGGATGTGGCGCTGCGCAATCCGAAATATATCCGTGAGCTGGCGAAGCACCATGTCTCGGGCCATCTGAAGGTGGCTCCGGAGCATCTGCATCCGGATGTTTTGAAAAAAATGCGCAAGCCGGGGCCGGAATCATTTCGTGAATTTCAGAAGGCGTTCGAAAAGGAAAGTCGCGCGGCGGGCAAAGAGCAGTATCTGGTGCCCTATTTTATTTCCAACTTTCCCGGCTCTACGGAGGAAGAAATGAAGGCGGTGGAAAAATTTGTGCGCAGGGAAGAATGGAAGCTGCAGCAGGTGCAGGATTTTATTCCGCTGCCGATGACGCCTGCCGCCGCCGTCTATTACACCGGCCTTGATTACGAAACCGGTGAACCGGTTTCCGTGACGCGCGGGCTGGCGGAGCGTCGCGGACAGATGAAACAGCTGCGGCCGCACGCGCATTTAAAACGGGGCCGGAGGGAACGTTAGCGCTTCCAAACCTTGAAAAAATGAGGTAAAAGCAAACAGGTTTTTTATGGGTAAAGGTACTGTAAATATGATTTGCGATGTCGCGGAGATGACGGCTCTTTTTGAAAAGAGCAGCAATCTCGATGATTTTCTGCAGTCGGTCGTGGGAGTTGTGGCCTGGCACATGAAGGCCGCGGTCTGTTCCATTCTGATTTATGATGAAGAGACCCGCATCCTGACCCTGCGTGCAACGCAGGGGCTGAGCCCCAAGGCGGTCGGGCAGGTGAAGCTGCGTCTTGGTGAAGGGCTGACCGGCCTTGCGCTCAAGGAGCTGCGGCCTATTCGCGAGGCCAGCGGCGCGAAAAATCCTCACTTTCTGCATATCAAGGGGATTAAAGAGGAGCGCTATCAGGCCTTTCTGGCGGTACCGATCCGGCGCGGGCTGACGCGCGTCGGCGTGCTGATGGTGGAAGACACGCAGGCAGACTATTTTGACGAAAAGGATGAGCAGGCGCTGAAAGCGATTGCCGCGCAGCTGGCCACGGTCATTGAAAACGCCAACCTGCTGATGACGCTGCACCGGCACGAGAAGGCGGTTAAGCCGAAGGTTAAACTGCTGCCGAAAATGATTAAGGGACGGGCTGCCAGCGGCGGCCTAGCGACGGGACGTGCCACCTTTATGTTTTCAGGCCGCGACGGAATGTTTCAGGCTCCGGCCGATGTGCCGGAAAATCTGACGGCGGACGATTTTGACCGGGCGCTGCAGATGGCCGAGCAGCAGCTCAAGGATCTGCAGCGCGAGGCGGATGAGGAGCTGGCGGATGTCGCCCAGCTCATTTTCAGCGCACATCTGCTGATTCTGGCGGACGAGGAGTTTTCCGGCGAAATCCGCCGGCGCATCAAAACGGGAACTCCACCGGCTGAGGCGCTGGCGGCGGTGGTGAACCATTATGTTGAAATTTTTTCAGCCAGTTCCAATTCGCGCCTGCAGGAGAAGGTGCACGATTTGAAGGATCTGGGCCACCGCCTGCTGGAGAATCTGACCGGCGGCGAGCGCGAACACGGGGACTACAGCGGGCAGATTATTGTGGCCGACACGCTGATGCCGTCGGACGTTCTGAAGCTGGCAACAGAAAAAGCCGAAGGGTTTATTGTGCAGGGCGGCGTGACCTCGCATAACGCCATCATCTGCCGTTCGCTCCAGAAGCCGATGGTGATGGTTGACCCGCAGCAGATGGAGCTTTTCAGCGAATCGTGCGAGCTGCTGATGGATGGCGACCAGGGTTCGATTTATATCCAGCCTTCGAAAGAAGTGCTCAAGGAATATGTCGAACACCGTCGCTCGGCCGAAGCCCTGGAGGCCGCACTGCCAATTAACGAGCAGACGTGCACCGCAGATGGTGTGCGCGTGCAGCTCTTTGCCAACATCAATCTGCTCAGCGACCTGAAGGTGGCGCTGACCTCCCGCGCGGAAGGCGTAGGGCTCTATCGCAGTGAATTTCCGTTCATCATCCGCAACGCGTTCCCATCGGAGGAAGAGCAGTATCAGGTGTACATCCGGATTGCCGAGGCCATGGGGGATCGCGAGGTGACGTTTCGGACGCTCGACATCGGCGGCGATAAAATCCTCGCTTATCACAGCGAAGTCGAGGAGGCCAATCCGTTTCTCGGGCTGCGCGCCATCCGCTTTTCGCTGATGCACAAGGATATTTTTGCCGACCAGCTGCGCGCGCTGCTGCGCGCCGGGGCTGGGCGCAATACACGCATTATGTTTCCGCTGATCGCCTCGCTCGACGATTTTCTGGAGGCGCGCGACGTACTGTACAGCTGTATGCGCGAGCTTGATAAGCGCGAGCTGCCGTACAATCGCGACACGAAAATCGGAGTCATGGTGGAGCTGCCCTCAGCGGTCGAAATGATTGAAGACCTCGCGCATGAGGTGGATTTTATGTCGATCGGCACCAATGACTTGATTCAGTATATGCTGGCCGTTGACCGGACCAACGAAATGGTCTCTAAGCTCTACCTGTCGCACCATCCCGCCATTTTGCGCGCAATCGAAAAGGTGGCCTCCGTGGCACGCAAGCATCGCAAGGACGTTTCAATCTGCGGGGATATCGCCAAGGATCCCAAAATGATCCCGTTTCTGCTGGGGGTCGGCCTGACCAAGCTGAGTCTGCCGCCGCGGCGGATCTATGAAATTCAGCAGGCCATCGGGCACATCAGCATGGAGCATGCGGTGTATGTTGCGCGGAAAATGCTGGGCTTCAGCCGGATCTCCGAGGTCGAAGCGTTTCTTGAAGAAGCAACCCAATGACATAAATGCAGTTTGGTCATTAATTAATACATTCCGCGGTGCGGATGTGGAAGTGAACCTGCTAAAGAAAGTGCGCCTGGAGATTGCGGTCAATGCCGAGTTTGTGGAACCGACCGTTGAGGCCATTATCGGGGCCGCGCGCACCGGAAAGATCGGCGACGGCAAAATCTTCGTCCAAAACCTCGAAGAGTGCATACGCATCCGGACAGGGGAAAAGGGTCAAGAGGCGATCGGATAAAACAGGCTGCGCACCCCGGATCTTTTTAATCCGGCAGAAGTCGGGCCGGGACGCTTTTCATTCAGATTATAAGGTGTTTTTAAAAAGAAATGGGTTGCAACATGCAACTGACAAGTGATAGAGCCTTTGCACAGTACAACCCCGCACGGAAAACCAGAGTGCAGTGTGTGCGGGGCAGAGATTAGGCACAAACAGGAGGTATGGTTTAAAGATGAAAAAGATGTTACTTACAGTCGTGATGGGTGCGGTGGCCGGTCTGGTCGTGGCGCAGGAACCGTTGATTATTCAGGAGCAGGTGGATGTGGAAATGTTCGGCGAAATCGGGCTTTTTTCAGCCTATGTCTTCCGCGGACAGATTTTTGACGACTCCAACCTGAAGCCCGAACTGACCGTAACCAAAGGCCCGGTCAGTCTGAATATCCTGGGTATTTACAATCTGGATGGAAAAGATGGTCGTGAGGACAATGACCTCACGGAAACCGACTTCACGCTGTCCTACCGGATCCCGGACAACACCGACGATTTCGACGTGGATGTCGGTATTATCAAATACACATTCAACCATGTTGACGGGTCTGTGCTCGACAGTGACACCGAAGAACTGTTTGTTAAAGCGGTTTTCCATAACATTATCCTGATGCCGGAAGTTGCTTTGTACAAAGATATGGACGCAAACAAGGGATGGTATGCTTCGCTGGCGCTGGCTCACCCGCTGGAAATCAGTGAAGCCATGACGCTCGAAGCCGGCGCTTCCATCGGTCTGGCCGACGGCGGCTACAATAAAGCCAACTACAGCACGCAGGCAAAAACGGTGAGCGGAGGCGGCGTGAACGATTACAATGTTTCGCTCAAGGCCTCTTATGTGGTGACGGACGACATCACGGTCGGTGCGCTGGTGCAGTACACGCTGCTGGATGACAAAATTGACAGCGGGGCGAGAAAGAATTACGGGGCCGACAATGCCCTCTGGGGCGGCATCAATCTTTCCTACACGTTCTAAATAAAGCGTTGTCAGGAGCACGGAAGGCGCCCCGAGGCTTCGGGGCGCCTTTTTGGTTTTCATTGCTGAACCGGCTGTGCTAAACCACCCCGCATACAGGAGTCGGAAAAATGGACGAATTACTTAAACTGCTCAAAAACAACGCAAAAGAATCTTCGGAAACGCTCGCCAAAATGCTGGGCGGAACCGTCGAAGAGGTGCAGCAGCGCATCGATGAATACGAGCGCGGTGGCATCATTCAGGGCTATCAGGCCGTCATCAACGAAGACAAGCTCGACGGTGCGCCTGTTACCGCTGCCATTGAGGTGAAGCTGACTGCTGAGCACGCCGGCGGGTTTAACCGCATTGCCGAGCGCGTCAGTCGCTTTCCGGAGGTGCGCTCCGCGTTCCTGATGTCCGGCGGCTACGACCTGCTGCTTTTCGTGCACGGCGACACCCTCCATGAGGTCGCCAGCTTCGTGAGCGAGAAACTTTCAACGCTCGACGGCGTCGTCGGCACCGCCACGCACTTTATGCTCAAGACCTATAAGAAAAATGATGTTTTAATGCATGTTGAAGATGAAACCGAACGCCCCAAAGTCTCTCCATAGCCGCATCGCACCCCACGTGCGCGATATTCCGCCGTCCGGCATCCGGGAATTTTTTGATATCGTCAGCACCCGCGACGACATCATCAGTCTCGGCGTCGGCGAGCCGGATTTTGCGACGCCGTGGCATATCCGCGAGGCCGCGATCACCGCGCTTGAGCAGGGGGTGACCAGCTATACCTCCAACTACGGCATGCTTTCGCTGCGCCGTGAAATCGCGAAGTACGTTGCCCGCCGAACCGGCGTGGACTACAACCCCGAAAACGAAGTGCTGATTACCGTTGGCGTAAGCGAGGCCATGGATCTGGCCGTGCGCGCGCTGGTCAGCCCCGGCGATGAAGTAATTTATCACGAGCCGTCGTATGTTTCATATGGCCCGCTCGTAACGTTTGCCCACGGCAAGCCCGTGGTGGTTGAAACGAAAAAAGAGGACGAGTTCCGCCTGACGCGCAAGGCGCTCGAAAAAAAGGTCAGCAAGCGCACACGTCTGCTGCTGCTCAATTTTCCGACCAACCCGACCGGTGCCGTGCTGCGTCGCGAGGATGTCGAGGATATCGCCGCTTTTGTCATCGAACACGACCTGATCGTCATCACGGACGAAATCTACAGCGAGCTGAGCTACGATGCTGAACACTTCAGTATCGTTTCCGTGCCCGGCATGCGTGAGCGCACGATCTACCTGCACGGCTTTTCTAAAGCGTGGGCTATGACCGGGTTCCGGATGGGCTTTGCCTGCGCGCCGCCTGAGCTGACCGAAGCGATGATGAAAATTCATCAATACACCATGCTTTGCGCTCCGATTCTGAGTCAGGTGGCTTCGATCGAAGCGCTTAAAAAGCCGGAAGAGGATATTGCTGAAATGCATGCGTCGTATGAACAGCGCCGCAACGTCATGCACAGCGCTTTCGTCGAAATGGGCGTCGAATGCTTCCGGCCCGGCGGAGCGTTTTATATGTTCCCGTATATCGGAAACTTCGGGCTCACATCGAAAGAGTTCGCGGAACGCCTCATCGAAGAAGAGAGTGTAGCCGCTGTACCCGGCACGGGCTTCGGCCCGTGCGGTGAAGGCTTCCTGCGCTGCTGCTACGCCACAGCCCTCGACGAAATCGAAGAGGCCATGACCCGCTTCGCCCGCTTTATAGGACGACTGTAGGTGATGTAGGGCGGGGGCCGTGACCCCGCCAAAGACCGCGATCATGGATCGCGGCTACAAATGGGAAAAATTGCAGGGCGGGTTTCCAAGATTCAGAAAAAGATTGTTATTCAGCCCCGCAAGGCTTATTTGATTCGGTTATGAGGTGTTAGATATGCCCGTTGTAACCATAAATTTACCAAAAAAAATGCCGGTTTCTTGCTCTGACTCCAGGTTCCCTTGGCGAGGTGGTTGCCTATGCCAATGACCGGACAACCCTTCTGAAAAAGGCCAAAAAGGCCGGCGTGGACAAGCCGGTCATCATGCCGGTTCTTGACCCCCGTGCCCGCTACATCTTTTAGCTGGGCCAAAAAGTTGTCCTTCAGTGGTAAATGCGCCGCCACCCGCAAAATCCTCGTCTGGATCGTGTTTACAAAAACTGAAGCTGCGGGCGTTGACCGCGGCCACCTGCCGCCCTCGACGCGGGTGGCGGCAGGAGGTCGAAATGTCGAGGTCTCTTCCTTTTACGACCCCTTCTTTGTCTTATATTTGGCCGGTACTTTTTCAGTAGCGAGGAGCTGTTCCTGTTTAGAAGCTGTAGAGGGAAAATAGTTGAACTCGGGGGGCCAGATCAGGCGGTTGCCGTTTTCCCTGCGGGCTTCAACAAACTGTGCCATCACAAGGGAAACAATCTCCGCGGGCTTCATTCGCATTTCACCCGCAACCTCCGTGATGGCTGCCTTTTCCTCTTCGGTGAGGCGGTAGGCCAGTTGCGCTGTTTTCTTTCCCCTCATGACTCTCTCCTGTTAGAGATGAAGGCAGACAATGATTGACAAATCAAATAATAGTGATAAAGGAACCTGTCTTTCCGTATAAAGAGAGAGGAACAGGGAAGGGGGCGGAAAGGATTTTGGATTGGGGGCGAGTAACCCCTTCAAAATGACAGAGGCGAAAGGTTTAAAAACCCT
>JAOZSE010000151.1 GCA_029939835.1 Pontiellaceae bacterium | reverse complement strand
GCTTCCCCGGCATCTTTAAGGGCGCACTGCGCTGCCGCGCCAGCGGAATCAGCGAAGGAATGAAGCTGGCGGCTGCACAGGCGATTGCCGATCTGGTGTCTGCCGATGAACTCTGCGAAGAGAACATTATCCCGTCGGTCTTCGACCGGCGCGTCGCAAATGCCGTGGCTGACGAGGTGGAGCGCGTGGCGCGCGAAGAAGGCCTCGCCCGCGAAATGATCAACGACGAAACGCTCTATAAACTCCGCTAACCTTCGCTCGAACAGATCGGACAGAAGTACCTATGCCCATACCTTTAAAGGTGTGAGACAGTAAAAGTCACAACCTATTTATCAATATAGTGTTAGAACGATTTTTGACCATACCTTTAAAGGTATGGTCAAAACAGATAACTTGTTGTCTGAAAAACAGTTATGGAAATACGAATCATCGGCTGGCAGCAATGAAATCCTGCGCCCATCCGATCAAGTCACTCGCCAGCGTAGCGCAGCGATCCATCTCTCCATCTCGAAGGGTGAACTCGATTTCCTGCGCCACCACAGCAAGCTCCGGAAGTCCGATGCTGCTGCACATGCCTTTCAGGGAATGGGCCGAGCGGTGTATTTTCTCGTCATCACCTTCCTGAAGAGCGGTCTGCAGATCGCCGCCCAGCCGGGTGAGCTCCTCGCAAAAAGCGTCGATCAGTTCATCATCGAGCTCGAACGGTTCGGTTTCGAACTGACTGATCCGGGCATCCAGGTCAGGGATCCGCTTTTTGGCCCATTCGATCGCACGTGGGATGGTCGGCACGGCGGCTCCTTTCATTGAGATTCAGGCAGTATGGTATCCGCTTGTCCGGACGGCGACAAGCGTCCTGTGAATTTGACCGCAACCGGAAGTTGAAGAAGTGTCCGCTTTGAGACAATATAACGCCCTTATGCAAAATATTTTTTCAGACTATCCTGAGGCTTCATGTAAACAGGGCTGGGTGTTTAACGCCGCGCCGGATGTCCGCGCCGAATTTGTTACCGCGGAGACCGCCGGAGCGATCACACAACCCGGAGCGGCCTGGCTGCTGCAGGTAATGGAACCGGAAGCACCCTGCTCGACACGTCTGCTGTACAACGGGTTTTCGATTCGCGCACGCAAGCGCCCTGACCAAAATCATATTTACGCGCTGGTCACCGCGCCGGGTGTGCTGCGGGGATCCGTTGCCGGACTGCCTCAACCCCGCCTGACGGCTGACAGCGGGATTCTTCAGGAAGAGGATATCACACTGCATCAAGATGGACGGTTCCTCACTGCACTGGTGCATCGGAACAACGAGTTCTGTCTGGTTACGGGTGCCTCCTCACGCGAACAGGCGCTTGAAAAAGCACAGGTTGCATTCGAAGAAGATTTCGAATCTCTGACGCAGCACGAGACGGGCCGGCGGCAGCGCGTTGATAATCTTTTCGGACCGAACCCGCGCCACAATCCGCCGGTCGCACTGGCCGCCGAAACGCTGATGCGCCGCCTGCGCAACGGCACCGGTGTGCTGTCCGGCCTCTGGAGCGAAGCAGAGGGTTTTGAACAGGAAACATTTTCGCTCAACGAATTGTATCCGCTGGTCGAAGCGTGGCTGCTCATTGAGCCGGAGACCGCGCTGAAACTGTTAAGAACCGTCCTGTCGCTGCAGCAAGCCACCGGTGGTTTTCCTGCCTGGATCGAGCCCGGCGGACGCTGTGCCGCTACGGCACCGTGGCCGATGCTGGTGCAAACCTGCGAACTGGTTCTGCGAAGCTTTCCCGACCCCGAACTGCTTGAGGAAATGCTGCCGGTTCTGCGCAAATATGTGCCGTGGGCCCTGCGGCGGTTTGACCCGCACCGCGACCGTATTCCCGCCTGGCAAAGCGAGCAGGAAATCTTTGTCCCCGGCGATTTTGAACGCGGTAAAGCCACGCCGGAGCTGACGGTGATGCTGATCAACGAAATTGAATCGTTTCGGCGGGTGTGTGAAGAAAGTGAGCATGGCGAAGTAGCGACGACCTTGCTGATGGAAGAACATAACCAGCTGGTACAGGCCCTGACCGGCACGTTCTGGAATGCCAAAGCCCGCGCTTTTTCCAATGTCTGGCACAACGGCCACCTGCTGGACGAACCGTCGTTCGGCTCGTTTCTTCCGCTGTTCTGGAACGGACTGGGTGACGGATATAAAACCGCGCTGCTTCAGAATTTTGAAGATACACACAGTTTTCCCGGGCAGGTAGATTCCGGAAACTGGAAACAGGAGGAAATCGACGACACCCGCCACCTGCCGGCGATTCACCAGTTTATGGCGCTGGAGGCCCTGCGAACAGCCGATGAAAAACGTGCCATGCTGATGCTTTTTGTACGGCGCGCCCGTGAAGGGTTCGCTGCATGGTTTGAGCGGGAAAGTATTACAGCGGCACGACTGACCGCTCACGACCGGGTCACGGATGCGCCCGCTTTCGCGCTTGGGCCGGTGACCGCGTCGCTTGTGCTGAACGTCCAGCAGGAATTTCAGCGGGGTGCACAGGAAACAGCCACAGTAATCCAACGGCTGCGCGGGTGGGCCCACCGCATGCGCATCGATGCCGGCGAACTGCGCATTATCGCCGTCTTCATTCTGGCGGCTGTCTTTGTACATCTGTTCTATAACAACCCGAGCCGTGACGATGCCGTTCCCCGCCTTGCCGAGGCGGTACTGCACTATGAACAGGGCCGCTACACAGAGGCGATGGAAATCTGCCGGCGCTACCCCGACGAGGCGCTTTCCCAACTGCTGCAGGCCAATCTGCTGATGCTGGCCGAGCGGCCCGTCGAAGCCGAAGAGCTCTACCGCGCGGCGCTCATACAGGAGACAGGAAGTCCCTCCGCACTCTTCGGGCTGGCGCTCAGCCTGCATATGAGCGGACGTCTTGAAGAGGGCGTGCGACGATACGGCGATTTTATTGATATCCACGAGATGACCCATCCCGCAGCCGCGCAACTGGCCAATGAATTCCGTACGCTGGCTCGCGAAGCCTTCCTTAAACCTCCCAAATGGCGGCGGCTCTACGTCATGCCGATGATGAATGACCTCGGATTATGAGGTTTACCCGCGCGGAAATTCGGTTATATTCTGCCCACCAATGAAAACGATTATAAAAAGCCTTCTTCTGTTCATCCTCCTGCTCCTATTGGCCGGATGCTTCCGCAACGATATCCGCACAAAGACGTTTACTATTAAACAGCTCCGAACGCCCGAAAGCGGCATGCTGCTCGCACAAAGTCTGCAGAAAGTAACGGGCATTCAGGAAATCCGGCCCAATCTGGAAAAACGTACGCTTACGGTGGTCTTCAACGGCCGCGTTGCCTATCTCAAAAACATTGAGTACGCCATCGTCAAAGCAGGATTCGACCTGCCGAACTGGCCCGCCGAAGCCGCCGACAAAGCCAAACTCCCCGAGGAACTCCGATAATGAAACTGACCCTGACCCCCCGCCCGCTCGACACACAAGCCAAAGA
>JAOZSE010000150.1 GCA_029939835.1 Pontiellaceae bacterium | reverse complement strand
GATTTCTAATCCGACGGTCACAGGTTCGAGTCCTGTCCGGGGTGCCATTTCGGAAGTATGAATGCTGAATAATGAGTGAGGGTTGGATGCGGTGAATCGGTCATGGCTAGAGGTGAATCTGGAGCAGCTCAGGAACAACATCCGGGCATTGCGTGCATCGATTCCCTCCGACACCGAAATCATCTTTGTTGTCAAAGCCGATGCCTACGGTCACGGCATGGTGCCGGTTGCCAAAGCGGCCGCCGAAGAGGGCGTTCGCTGGTTTGCTGTGGCCTATCTGGAATCGGCGGTCAAACTTCGCGCGGCACTTCCGGATGTCGATCTGCTGGTGATTGGCCACGTGCTGCCGGAAAATGCGGAGACTCTGCTGACGCAGCGCATTACCCCGATCGTGACCGATTGCGAACACGGGCTGGCGCTGGCGGATGCCGCGCGCGAACTTGGCCAAACGCTTCCGGCGCATCTGAAGGTAGATACCGGGATGGGACGCCTCGGCGTGCAGTGGGACGAGGTGGCCGGAGCCGCAAAGGTCTTCGAAGAGGCCGGCGGGCTGGAACTGACCGGGGCGTGCAGCCACTTCGCCAAAGTGGAGCCGAAGGAGCCGGCCAGCGCACTGGAACAGTCGAAAAAATTCAATGAGGCACTGGCGCATTTGCCGGAGGGCCTTTTTACGCACCTTTCGAGCAGCCGCGCCGCTCTCTTTTTTCCGGAGTGGGATTTTGACGGCATTCGGCAGGGTATTGTGCTGTACGGCTACGGCGCGGGTGAGCCCGAGGGGCGTTTCCATACCAAGCCGATTTTGCAATGGAAAGCGCGCGTAGTGCAGGTAAAGAGTGTTCCGGCGGATTTTGCAGTCGGTTATTACGGAACATACCGGACTGAATATCCCACACAGATTGCCACGCTCGCCGTCGGTTATGCCGACGGCTACAACCGCGCGCTGAGCAATCGCGGCGATGTACTGATCGGCGGAAAGCGCTGCGCGGTGGTCGGACGCGTCAGCATGAACTGGATTACAGCGGACATTGGGCCGGACGCGGATGTGCAGGTGGGCGATGAGGCGGTATTAATCGGAGAGCAGGGGGATGAGGCGATCTGGGCCAATGAGCTTTCGAAAATCTGCCGGACCATTCCCTACGAAATTCTCACCAGTCTCAACGCTTCATTAGAGCGGAAATATTTGCAGCCGCGCTCGACCCCGGCTACAGTTTTGGATTTTTTGCACGGGACGTGCAGTTAGAGATCTTTGCCAAACCAGCGTCTGGACGTTCCAATGATGATGCAAAGGCCCGCTACAAGCATACAGATTAGCAATGCGATAGAACGGTAACGCTGAACGGCATAATAATCCTTCGCGCTCGGTCCGAGTAGAAAGTAGACCGAGCCACCAAGGGTCAGCGTTAAAGCGGACACCCACCAAAGTAGCGCATTATGACTGGGTTTATTAAGAAATAGCATATGGCCTCCGTTGCATCACCTTATCTTTTCGCATCGTCCTTACAAGTAAAATCTTTGTGATCAATTTGAATTTGCCGGAGGGATTCGTAGAGCGCGATGGAGGCTGCATTGGCGAGGTTGAGCGAGCGGACGCGATCGAGCTGAACCGGAATATTGAATGTACTTTCCGGGTGCTGCGCAAGCAGATCCAGCGGCAGGCCGCGGCCCTCGCTGCCGAAGACAAGGTAATCGCCGGGCCGGTATTCAGCGGATGTATAATTTTTCCTGCCCGACGTGCTGAAGAGGAACATTTGCGATTTTCGATTTAAGATTTCCGATTGGAGGAATTCCTTGAACGATGTATGTCTCACGATTTTTACGGCATCCCAGTAATCAAGTCCGGCACGCTGCACGGCTTTATCGGTAAGGCGGAATCCAAGCGGTTCAATCAGGTGCAGCACGGAGCCGGTGGCGGCGCACAGACGCGAGATATTACCGGTGTTCTGCGGGATTTCCGGCTCGACCAGCACGATGTTAAGCGGCGGGTCGGGCCAGTGAAATGGAAGCTGTGTGCGGGGCCTGATATTCATTGCGCGGCAGTATGCTTCGGCATTGCATTTAGAAGCAAGATTAGTCTTCAAGAGGCGTTGACTTGCCCTGAGCGGATGGTTATAAACCCAGCTTCCTCAGTGGGGGTATAGCTCAGCTGGTAGAGCGCTTGAATGGCATTCAAGAGGTCAGGGGTTCGACTCCCCTTACCTCCACCACTTTCAGCCAGAGGCTGAAAGTGTCGCGCCGTAGCCTTGGCGAAGGCGGACTCATATTCTCGGGAAACCGTCGTGAAAAAGCTGCTTAAATTTATTGTCGGGCTGATGCTCTTGCCGCTCTGCTGGGTTTTTTCCCGCACGCTTTTTTTCCTTCTGCGGTCGGTGCCGGCAGAGACCTCCGGCTGGATTCCGTGGGCGCTGCCTGCCGGTTTTCTGGTCTCCGTGATCGGGTTTTTCCTGCTGCCGCGCGCATTCCGCACCTATGTGCTGGCGCATGAGCTGACGCACGCACTTTGGGGCCTGC
Source organism: Pontiellaceae bacterium (assembly GCA_029939835.1). GTDB lineage: Bacteria > Verrucomicrobiota > Kiritimatiellia > Kiritimatiellales > Tichowtungiaceae > Tichowtungia. The sequence goes on along the minus strand of JAOZSE010000150.1, from coordinate 999 downwards.
TGATGGGCGCGAAGGTGGGCCGGATGAAGGTCGGCAAAGAGGGCGGGCACGTGATGCTCTCGAAGAGCAATTTTATTATTTCGCTCGCACCGTATTTTTTCCCGCTCTATACAGGGCTGGTCATTGCGGCGTGGTACATCGTCGGCGTTTTCTATGATGTGAGCGCCTGGGAGCCGTGGTGGCTGGCCGCAGTCGGCCTGACGTGGGGCTTTCACGTTACCTTCACGGTTTACATGCTGAGCCAGCGCCAGCCGGACGTGCATGAAAACGGGCGGCTGTTCTCGTATGCGGTGATCTACCTGGCCAACCTGCTCCTTGTAGGGCTGTGGATTATTTTGATCGGCACGCCGACCTTTGCAGAGGCGTGGAATACACTGAGTGCTGAAACAGTCATGGCCTACAGCGCGGTGTGGAGTGCAGCGCTGGCGGCATGGGAACGCTCAAAACCGCTGATGCCGGATACCGCCCCGTAATTCCAGCCACGAAACGGCAGGGCGCTTTCGCCCCGTGAGAGGGGCGTTGCCCTCAACGGGGGCTCACGCCCGAAAGCGCCGCGGGACAGCTCAGCGAGCCGTCCCTATCCAGAATGCCCCGTGGCTTTCCACGGCGAGCTTCACTGTAGGGCGTGGGCCGTGACCCCGCCGAGATTCCGAGATCGTAGATGAGGCTTCCAGCCTCATTTGCATGTGCGAATCCTGTTGTTTGACGAAACGAGGCTGGAAGCCCCGTCTACGCTGGACAATCTGAAAATCCTGCGGCTACAGTTTTTCCATTTTCATGGAGGATTCTTCTATATTTCGCGGGCGGAGATGACGACGTTGTGCTCGATGGTTTCATCGGGTTCGATAATCCGGAGGGTGCCGTTTTCGCGTTCCTGCGTCTGCCCGTCGGGGTGACAGTTGGCGGGTTCGAGCCCCATGGCGTATTCCTGCTCGCCCATCATCTTCCACTGCGTGAGGTAGGGCAACTCGGCTTTGCGATAGGCAATTTCTACTGCGA
>JAOZSE010000149.1 GCA_029939835.1 Pontiellaceae bacterium | reverse complement strand
TCTTTCTTGACTTAGAGCCAATTGTTAATTCGAGGTCAGAACCGTCTATAGATACTTCCCCCATGTGTGTAAACTCACCTCTTACAGTTTGTTCTACTTCTTTAGGTGTAATAATTTTCAACAAGTCGAGCATAGGCTTAGTATTGCCTTCCTCAGCTTGCTGCATTACTACGTTCAATCCTACTCCGATTTTGTTTTTCTTAGCTATATCAGTAAAGATATCGTCTCTTAAAGCTTTACGCTCTGTATATTTACCCTTAGCTTTTCCTTTGTTGATTGCTTTTTGCATATCTGGTCTATTCTCCTTGGTTATTCTACCCTGGTTTTCTTTGAACTTTGGGTTAAGTAAAAAGTTAAGTGGTGCTAAACAACCTTTACGTCTACCCATACTCTACTCCTATATTATCTCGTAAGAAGAAACCATTTGGTTATCCTCTCCAAGAGTTAGTTTATCAAGTCCCCATACAGCCATACTTAACATATCTGCAAAGTCTGGACTACGTTGTATCTCCTTTTTAATCTCAGCCTTAGAAGTAATAATTTTCTTACCATCACTCTTCATCTTCCAAGATATAACCTCTAAGTCATCTATGACTCTTTTATCTTCTATCTTTATTTGCCCCTGTGCTATTAAATCCCTAGTCTTTAAATAAGCATCTGCTCTTTGGTTATAAGCCTCTCTGCTAGTAGAACGTCTAGTTCCCTTAAAGTCATATACATTTACACCTAGCTCGCACAATCTGTCATAAGCTCCTTCACCCACTCCAGTAGCATCAACCACGATTAAGTCAGGTCTAAATTCATGCTTCAATGCCTGTATCCTACCTGTCGTCTCCATAAGACTACTAGAGTCCCATGTAGTTACACTAGCAAGATTAAATCTAGTTGGACTCTTATATTCTAATAATCCAGCTACACTTAAGTCTCCACCACCATTAGCTATATCTATAGCCAATACTTTGCCTAATGTTGCAGTACTTCCGTAAAACGACACATCATTACACGCATCTAAGTCTTTTACATCAAATACCATCATATCCCCGTGAGACAATGGTTGCCCTAACCATATATGGTTATAGTCTGACTCACTTCGTTCTTTACAATCCATAGCTTCGTTAATAAGCTCTTTAGGACAGTATTTATTCTCGTTGTAGTTAATGACTATTCTTAAACAATCATCTCTATCAACTGCATCTAAATAAACAGGGTCGTATCTATTTCTCCTGTTCATCGTAAATATAAGCATAGAACCAGCTTTACGAATAGTAGGGTTAATGACATCTAGTGTTTCTTTAGTTATAGCTTCTGCCTCATCAACCCACAATATGTCAACACCCTCTAAACCCTTAATGTTAGTTCTTCCTTGGTCTCTAAATCCTTTAAAAGATATAACCGAGTTAGTCTCTTCGCTTATAATTTTATTAGCCTGTATCTTGAAACCAAGACTATATTGTTCAATTAAGTCGCAAAACACAGTATAAACTGATTCTGTAATACTTGACTGTAATTCACGACCACATACAATACGTACATGACGTTTACTAGCAACCCAAAGGAGCAGTCTAGCTACTGCCTGTGTCTTACCACCACCACGCCCACCTGTTAATAACATACGTCTAGAAGTATTAAACTCTGTTATTATAGGTAGTAACTTAGGAGGTATATCAAGTATCGCTGGTAAGGTTAGCTTCATTTATATTTCCTTTGTTTCTTTTTCCGCACCAGGATGCTTAACTAAGAAACCGTCTAACTCAGGAAGAGCTAACCATTCTCCATTGATAGCAAGGAAGTGCTTAGAGTCCTTCTTAACTACACGATAACTATTGTAGTTTAATTTCTGAAGTATCTCGCCCAACTCTATCATCATCCTCCCACAAGAGTCTAATTGCTTAGAATCACCCATATCTGAGAATGACAACTCAGCTAAAGAGAATTGATGAGCCAGTTCTTTTATCTTAATGTTACTATTAAAGTTATCTCCTTTGTATAGTATGTCAAAATCCATAAACATATTAAACCTCAGTTACGACTTCGCGCTCTGATTTATCTCTAATTTCTTTATCACCACATAGACTGCAAACATATACATCTTTATAATCTAGTCTGCCTCTTCTGTTATTCCCTTGGTCATCTTTTGTGTTAGGTTGTCTTACAGCCTGAATATTAGTGAATACCCACTGATGAGGACAAGGTCCTTTTTTAGCAGGTGCCTTAGCTTCTACTTCAAAAGTCTCACCTACTTCAGGAACCTCAACATCTACTTTAGCTTCTTCTTGTATTCTAATAGCAGCTACTGCTTCTTCATTCTCATCTAACCAATTCTCAACATCAACCTTCTTAGTTGTTGTCTTAACTTCCATACCAGCTTTCTTAGCTAAAGCCTTCATTTCAAAAAATTCCATTATATTTAGTCTCCATTATTCATTATAATAAACCCACCACCATGGGGGCTTTTGACTCTTATACCACACTTTATTACAAAAGTCAAGCTCATTTTGTAATTTTTGCATAAAATAATAATATTTCTTTTTTATTTGTATTTTTCGTAAATAGCCCTTGACATTCTAATTTAAATATGTTATAAGGGATGTATCGATTAAGACCCAATAAAAAGTGGCACGCGACCTAGAGCTGAAACGCCAAATTGCAAACTGAATAATAGTAGGGGAACCACATGTCTTAATTAAGAGGTAGAGAGGTTAGTACAGAAATCAATAGAAGTATTGCAATGTACGTTAACCAATAAGGGTAAGTCGGCTACTTGGCCCCCCTTATCACCGTTAGAAGTATGGCGTATAGCTATATTGCTGGATTCAGAGGTCAAGGGAAGTTAATGCTAACCACAGCCCGTCCCATCCATAGGACAACCTCTAAGTAGCGTTACCTCGGTAACTATCTCCTTTGGGGCAAGTAGGCACTCCTATGTCCAAATTAAAGTTGGATTATTGTTTTTGTTCCTATTTTGTCTCAGGGGGGATATAGGAATCTTACTTATTTATATTACCTTGTTACTCAGAAATAAACATAACCCATGAAGAAATTACTTGGATTGTAACTCAATACCTTCCACTATGCCTATTAGCGGTACTTTGAACTAAGCTATTATTTTTTTAGGTATTTTGTGTACAGGTCTTTTCATATATATAGCCCCTCCCCCTTGGGGGGCTAAAGCCTTATCCAGTATAGCTATAAACGATTCGCTAAAAAAGTTATCCACAGGTTATCCACAGGCAGTGTGTTAAAAATGACACAGTTATTAAAATTATTTCGCTGTTATTTGTGTGTGGTTAATAGTTCAAACAGTGTTGTTAATAGTTCAAACAGTATGTGTTGCAGTTGATATTGATGTATTGATGTGAGTAGCAAGTGAGTGCAATAGAGTTATGAGTGAACCAGTGAGTGCAGTTACAATTGGTTAGTTATATCTTACTTATAGTTATACTAGATATAGATAATCTAGGAATATAGTCCTACGGAAGAGTGTTAACAATGTCGTATTTCCTAATATAA
>JAOZSE010000046.1 GCA_029939835.1 Pontiellaceae bacterium | reverse complement strand
GTTATTAGTTGCTCGATCCCTATATCTGTCACGAATTATTTGTTTAACTAAAATTCCTTTAGTATCATAAACATTTTCAAAAGTTTTATATTTTCCAGTTTGAGAAAACCAACGAGGAATATTTTCATCTTTGATGTTTCTAATATGTTTTCTAATATAGTATCTTTTATTAGAACGCTCTTCCCATATTTTTTTTTTCCGCCAATATCTTCGAGTATGTCCCCATCTTGGTTTAGAAATTGCAGGGTATTTTAATAATTCTTTTTCTAACTCTGCGATTTTAGATAAGTAAGTTGGATCTTTAGGTCTGAAAGTCACATAAGAATCAGCTTGTTTTAATGGACTCATCTCAGCTTTATATTTTTTTACAGCAATTTCATCAGTCCGTCTATCTTTTTCAGATTGAGTAGTTGCTTGCCTATATGTTGATCCACCTCTATTAAGTGATTGTCTGTTACTTTGTCGTGAGAAAGTTTGCCTAGTCATTTGAGATCTGTCCATCTTTAAATTAAGGTAATAGGTACTCCTTTAAATACTTTTATATAAATTCGCAAAAAAAGAGTACTTCCAAAAAGTAGCCGTACTCTTTTCTCTGTCATTTTAATACAGTAACTAAAATTAAGTTACACTTTCCTTATACCTTTTTATTTTATTTTTAGAAGAGAAGAAATATAATAAATAATAGTAAAAAAGTTTGTCAAGGGTGTCAAGGATGTCAAGGGTAATCCTATTAGATTTTTTCTATAGGGAAAATGGAAGTGAAAAATAAGCGGTTATCCTTGACACCCTTGACAGATTTTGTTCGTTTTATAAATGTTCTACAATTCTTTCGGTTTTCTGTCAAGGGTAAATTTCTAAAAAACCCAAAAAAACAGCTCAACCCTTATTTCCTGTGGAGTGATCCTTGACAGATCATTTATAAAGGATTTCTTACCCTTGACAGAATTTGTTTGTTTTTCTTCAAAAAAAATCGTCAGATTTGGATATTATTTTAATGGTTTTCAAAACCCCTAAAATAGTTGTCATTATTTATTAGTGAATTAGTTTATAAAGGAAATTAAGAATTATATGATGTTTTGTTAATAATAATCTAAAATATAATAAAATAAATAAAAAAATAATTAATTATAAATAACGAGTGAAATAGTTTCCTGTTTCTTCTTTATATTTATTACAACTATCTGTTATTTGAGTAATATATTTGTTTTTACTCTTAACAGCATAACTTTTTAATGGTTCAGGCGGTTCCAATTTTATTATTTCACACACGAACTCATAATCTTCTAACATTTCATTTATTTTATTTTCTAAAGTCATTCTTCACTCTCCACGAAAGTATATTCGTTTCTCCATTTCCCTAATCTCATTATTGTAATATTATTCTCACTATATATTTCAAAACTTTTTTGTATCTTATATATTTCTATTAAGAATATTTCATTGAAAGACTCTTTTGTTTCAATACATAAATATTTATCTCGATTAATAAATTTATAATCTCTTCCATAAAAATTATTATACTTACTAATCTTTTTTTCAATTTGGTTTATTTTTATCATCTACTTTCTCTTTTTAATTTCTTCTTCAATTACTATTAATCTATCAATTATATCTTTCATGTAAGGGTTATGAGCGTTTGATTGTTTAAATTCTGCTTCCAACCCCCCTAATTTTGTTTCTAACCATCCAATTAAGTACATTATTATAAATCCAACCACTACAAGAGGTATAAAATATTGTGTGAGCGATATATTAAAACCAAACTCATTGATTTTATCCACGAACAGAAAAAAAATCATACCTCCATTTGCTAATGCCATATATGATAGGCTTCTTTGTAAATATATCTTACTGTTAATGAATCTCTCTTTAAATTTAATCATCTTTTTTTCGGCCTATGTTTTAAACAAAATTTAGCATTCGGATTTCTTTTGGTTGGAGTAAGGCATATAACACAAACATAAACTTTTTGCCTTCTCGAATTTCTGAAATAAAATCGTCCATTCTCTTCTATTTTGATAATGTGGGTTCCCCATCTAAGGGGTTCTTTTTGAATCATGGCATTAACCTCAACATTCCTGGTGTTTTTTCATAAATTTCCCCTTCAACTAATAATTTTTTAATTCCAGTCTCGGATTTAAACATTTTTATTATTGTGTGTGCAGAGACACCTTCACCCTTATCATTATCTTTAATATATTCTAATATTTTTTTCTTTGGTGTTTTGATTCTTTTAATATCTTCTTTAAACTTTAATCCAACATAAGCCCAGATCCTAGTTCTAGTTAAAGGATTTTCAATTCTTTTCTCATCAAATCGCCTTTCTTTCATATAAAGAGATACTTCTTTCTCACTCCATTCTCTATGGCCATTATGTTTTGCCCAAATTTTAAACCTATCTCGAACATCATATTTAAATACATGATCATCAGCATTTTCTTCAGTATATTCTTCCAAGAATTTCTTCAAAGGGTTAGAATAATTTTCATATATCTCTTTTTTCTCAGCAGTTGTTCCTTCGCTAGTGAATATTTTTTTAATATATAATTCTTTTAACAATTTAATACACTGGCCTGTTAATGCTTCGTATTCAGAATCAGGTATCTCTGCCATTATATCTCTATCTTTTCCTTCATATGATTTTGGAAATATGATATTAACCCATCTTCTGTGAAACCCATCAGTATTATCTGATGTTTGTGGTAAACCATTTGTAGAAATTAATAATTTAGCATAATTCTTTCCTGTGAATGGATTTTTATTTTTGATTTCAAAAGATATGGGATCTTCCCCAGATAATTTTTTCAGTTTATCTGTTCTAGTCATGGTATTGAAATTAGTTTCACCCATCATACATACTAATTTTTTATACAGTGCTGCTTGTTCAAAACGATTAGCCATTAATTGATCTAAGTCTGATGAACAACAATTCTTTGAATCTACATATTTTTGCAAAACATTCATGTATGTAGATTTACCATTCATACCAGCACCAATAAAACAAAATATTTTATGCGGATAATATCTTGGAACTATCGTCCATGCCATTATCTCTTTTAACATTATGGCTTTAGTATCTCCTACCCAATCTTTGAATAATTCATCAAGTATTGGTGTTGGTTGATCCTCAACATAATTCCAAGGGATGGGGTTTGTTGAAAAATATTCAGGTGATGGAGTTAATCTGTCACCAGTCTTAAAATCAATTATTGTATTTTTGAATTGTACCCAAGTTTCAGGTAAATCTTTTGGTTTACGTTTTCTTCCAACTCTCCGTATAGCTTCAAGATAATTGTTTTTCATTTTACTTGATACTGTTTGGCCTTGAAAACCTAATGTATCATCTAGTGCGTTCATGATGTTTACTTCATCAACCATTTCCCACACATTATCAGTCATACTCCAAAACCAATAAATCTTACTATCATCGTAATAGAATGGCTGTAAAGTCCATAATTTCTCTGTATTCTCTATATAATTATTGATGTTTAATGCACCTGCTGGTAATGCTAGCGGTTCTTTTTGTTTTTCTGCTACATCCTCAACAATTTTCGCAAAGGCATCCATCTTTTCTTTTTTATTAGAAACTAAATCAACTGCAAAATCAATATTATTACTTTTCATTGAGTTTACTAAATCAACAGGATTAATTCCAGTATTTCTTGCAGATGGAATTATATCTCTTGCTTCATATAATGCAAGTAATATTTTAAAACTATAACCTAAAAGTTCTAATGAATCTTGTCTGTATGTTCGACCTTCTTTAAGAGTTATTTTATAACTAGGATTTCTGCTTTTTAATTCTGTTGCAACAAACCAGCTATTTTCATTACTCTTTCTTTGAAATATAGGCAACTCTTCTTTTGCCACTTTATTTCACCCTTTTGATTTGTTTACTTTGAATTATATCTTTTTTATTTAGAATTACTTCTTCACCATATATGGTGTTTATTTTGACAAAGATTTCATCTTCTTCAACTATTGTCCCAGTATAATTGATTTGTTCTTTACTGGTTTTTTTTTTGGACGATATTTCTATCATCACTCTATACATTTCATCTATTCTATACATACTAATCACCTTTTTTTTTAAAACAGTTGGCAATGGGAGGAGGAGTATCTGGATTTAATCAATATTACCTGTAATCCATTACCAACTAAAAATAAGAATTGTATAGCTATTATATAAACATTTAGTTACACTATTAAGGGACAAAACTCAGTAGAATTTTTGTCGGTTTTTCCCTAGAATATTTAATTCATCAGGTTGTTGCTTAACCACATAGTCTTCGACAGGATTTTTTTTAACGAGTTTCCCTTTTTCATTTTTAACATGTGTTCCGAATTGTTTTTGTTTATCATTAACTATTTGTTCGTTAGTTGTTCCTGGTGGCAATTTTAAAAACTTATTAAACATGTTAGTTGAAACCCCAAGCTGTTCACACAATTCTGTTTTGGTTATTTTTCGTTGGCCAAGACCTATTGGATTATACCATAAAAGTTTAGATACTTTTTCAAACAAGGTTTCAAATTTATCTTTGAACACATCTTTCTTCTTTTCATCACCTTCATCAGTATCTTCTCTCGATAGTCTTTTCCTATATTCATACTCTTCAACTATATCAGGTAATATTATTGCAAGGTTTGGAATTATAAAATCCATTACTGTTGATGGTGAACGTCTTTCTATTTTCAATACTGTATCGTTATCTGCATCTCCATTTTTCTTTTCAGCTTGTTCAAATCTTTTAGTTGTTATATCGTCACCCCAAGGATCATCACTTCGCCAGTTAGAAGATTTTTTCTGAACGATAACTCTTGCATAATGTTTAGTCCTATAGGGAATTAATATTCTGAATTGTAAGTTACCTTGTCTCATGGATTTTGTGAACTCTTTGAAACTTGGCATATTTAGAAAAACCATATTATTTTTGAATCTGTCAGTCATGGCTTTCACATTAACACCTTGTTGTGATTTACTTTGCCAGTTTACCGCTCTCATTTCAGCAGCAGCTTCATCTATCAATAAACAATTAAAGTTAAGCTTATCGAACTTATCCATAATTTCATTACCTTTTGGAATGTATGCAATGTTTCTTTCCATCGTCATAGGTCTTCCAAACAAAATCATGCTCATTATAGCAAAAAGAGATTTACCTGTCCCTGTGGCTCCTGTGACACCTATCCATGCGTCTCTATCATTCTTCAATCTTTCTTTAAATAGTTTTACAAAATGAAATACTGTCATCTTTTCCTCAGGAAAATATTTATAGAATTGTTTTAAGTAAGCTGTTAATCTTTTTCTATGTTTAGGAGAAATTCTTGTGACAGGTCTTTTGGTTTCTGTTGAAGCTGGCGCTTCTGAATTTGGTGTTTCTAATTCTCTTTTTAATTTTGTATCTTCACTTAATTTTGGCATTTTATATTTTCTTATTAATTCTATAATAAGGGATGTCCCATTCTTTACTACTTTGTTTATGTTTTTTAACAACTTTGAAATATTTCTTTTCAACCCAATTCATTTTTATTATTTTTCGCAGGCTTTGAGTGATGGCTTTAATTTGCACATTCTCACCTGTTTCTTTCAATTTTTCATTGATTTCAGAAGTGGTTGCCCACCCGTCAATCAAAATCAATGCTTTAAGTATTTCTGGTTGTCCCATATTTAATTCACAATTTTACTTTTGCTTTTTTTGAAACCTGCTTTTGCAGTCCCTTCAACTTCAAATCCTAAATTACTATATTGTCTTAATGTATATAACCTGTCCTTTAAAAATCTCAATCTTGAATAAATTTTAGGTTCTATTCTTTTATTATTATCACAAACCATCAAAGTATCTTCACATATTTTAAATAAGTAATTCATTTCCTTGATTATAGCACTCCCGTAAATATTTTTAATTAAAGCCCACAATTCATACAAGGCAGAAAAATATCGCCATAGTGTTGGAATCTCTTTAGTTCTGGAATCAACTTGTATTGCTAGTTTTGAAACGTGCATACCTATATTAGCAATTTGTTTCAGAGTTAATTCACCGTTGCTATATCTTGATCTAAGTGCGGTAACTGCTGGTTTTTTTTGATTGATGATAGACTCTTCTTCATCATCGTCATTTCTTCCTAATTCTTTTTCCAAATGAGCAAAATCAAAATCAAAGTCTTCAGTTTCTTTATCTAATTTATCTGCACTTTGTTTGAACTCTTCATCTAATTTATCTAATTGATCATCTAATTTATTATCCATCAGTTACTCACCTTTTAATGTTAATGCTATATCTATTGCTTGCATAACTTCATCTAGTGTAAATACGTCTCGTTCTAATTGTTCCTCTTTTTCAAAAGTCATTCTTAATCTCCTTGTTAGTTCTGTTTTAAATTCTTCATTCATTTTTATATATCCTCTTTTTTTATAATAACTCTAGCGCATCCATCTCTTCAACTAATAATTCATACGCTATTGTTAAATTTTTATTAATTTTAAATCCAATATCTCTGGGGAAAATTACTTGTTGCCCTGTTGGAGTGTTTCTTGTGTGTTTTAATTCTAGGGTTTTATACCAATCAATTATTTTTTGTAATCTATTAATAGTTTCTTTACCTTTATCAGTCCTATTGATTATTTTAGAACGTAAATCTGATTTTAGATTTTCTATTGAATCGCACATTTGATCGAAATTGTTTTCACCAGTTCCATCTTTACCCGCTTTGAATCTTTCTCTTTGGAAGTGCAAACCCTTTCGATATTCTTTTCTTTCACTATTTGCTACATTCATAAGTTCTACCTCTTATTTTTTTTCCTAGCCAAATATATTTAACATCTTTACCATGCTTCAATTCAAAGGCTTTCGCCTCACTATAGAACATATATTCAAAAAAGCTTTTTTCGTATTTCATCATTTTTAAAGTTGGTTGGCTGCATAGTTTAGTGTAGTTAAAATCCGTTGCCCAGCAACTTCGTAGAAAGTGCAACCAACCAATTTAATAAATCATAGGTAGTATATAAACTTTAGTCTTAACTTTAAAGTGATTAATTTATTGTTTTTGTCCGTAATCATAAAATGAACCTATATCTAAAAATTGTGGTGATCCAGGTATAAATAATGTGTTGATCAATTCTTTTGCAAAAGCACCACCTGATACTAATACTAATTCAGGTTTTTCTTTTTCTATTATTTGTTCAACTTCTTTTATTATTTTGTTTCTTTTTAGAGAAGCATTATTTGCAGGGATGTCATAATATATTGCGCCCTTTAGATATTTGTGTTTTTCTATTAGTGTTGAAGCATTATGTGTGATCATTAATATTTGTTTATTTTTGATATAATTAATTAGTTTATCATACCTTTTTTTATTATATGATCTAAAGATTAGTGCATCTCCATAAATTACATTAAAATTCAAATACTTATAATATAGTCTTTGAGAATATTTCCACACCCAATTGTTTTTAATAATTAAATCTTCTTTAAGAAAAGTGTGGCTTATACAAGTTAATAATTTTGAATTATCTTGAACTAATACTTTTTTTAATTCCTCTGCTAAATGTTTATCGTATTTTTGAGTGAAGTCATTTGAAATAATACTAAATCCTCTTATTATTTCCATTTCGCCATCTCCCACTCTAATTATACTTTTACCTTTTAATATTTCATCAACAGTTTGATCTGCATCTAATGTTTCAAGTCTTTGATATTTAGGAATTATTTTTTCAGGTTGATAAGTAAACATAAGTCTTGCTTTGTTAATGTATTCAAAAAAACAAAATGGATTGTGTTTTAGTTTAAGTAGTATTCCTTTAATTAACATTTTTAATTTTCTCCATTGTTTTGTAAGTATAATATAAAATAGGGTTTGGAATAATTAAGCAAAGTAAATATGAGTTACAAGGATTATTTTTGAAAGCCTCTTTTATCCAATATTTACTATTTACTTCTTTGTTTAACATTTTGAAAAATCCAAGTCTAAAATAATATGCTGCTATTTGTTTTTTCAATCCAAATAATATATAATATTTCTCAAATTCTTGAATGTATTTATTATAATCTATCACTCGTCTCTTTGCGTTTTTGATTAATGTTAATTGATTACTTAACCTATCTTTTTCTTCTGAATGATAAAGTCTGATTGTTTTTGGAACATAATATTCTTCATTATATTTCTTCAAAGTTCTATTCCAAAACACTTGTTCAAATGCAAATTTGTCCTCATCAAACAAATTATTTTTATAGATTGAGTGGTGTGTTAAAGTCATAAATTCGCCTGAAACTTTATTACCTTTTAGTTTGTTTTTATAATTCAAAATCAATTTAGGTTTTGATGTATGAGACATTGTTTTTTTAGTTTTAATATTTTTAGTTTGAAATTTATAGATTTTATATTTTTGTTTAGTTGTAGCCAAAGCATTTTTAATCGTGTATAATGCGTTAGCAGTTATTTCATCATCTGAATCTAAAAATAAAATATAATCTCCTGTTGATTTAATTATTCCTTTATTTCTTGCAGCATTAACTCCTTTGTTTGTTTCAAGTTTTATTGGTTTAACTTTATAATATTTGTTCGCCCGTATTTGAGCAGCAGTTTGGTCATCACTTCCATCATCCACAATTATGTGTTCATAAGTCCACTTGGGAGGGATATTTAATCCTCTCACTGATTCAATTACTCTTTTCACTAGATGCTGTCTGTTGTATATTGGTGTTATTATACTTATCTTCATAATTTCCACCAGTTACCTATTTTCAAATCTAATTGTTTACTACAATTTAACATTCCTGATTGTGGGTAATGAGTTATTTCTCCAAACAATATTTTATTTTCAAAATCATATAAATCAATCCTCGCATAATCGAAATCTTCACTTAACTTTTCCGCAATCTTTATCATCTTATTCATGTTTGAGGGTTTAGGGAAATTAGTGCCTTTAGGATATGTGAATGTTTCTTTTAATGGTTTCCATGCGGGCGTATAAATTATTTCTTTTGTTTCCTTTGGTCTATCCCAAATTATTTGTATCATTTTACATTTTCCTTTGAACATGTGTAATTTAAAATCTGGCGGAAATGTTTTCCCAAAATCTAAATATTTTTGAACAATGATTCTCCTTGGTATATTTTTGTATGCCCATTCTATTCTTGCTTGACCATAAGGTAGTTTTAACCAATAATTACACTTAGTAATAATTTCATCTCTATTTATTTTTTTGTTATCTGTAATAAATAAATTTCCTCCGCATTGATGGTTTATTTTTAAAACATATTGTTTTGGTAAATCTTTAAAGGGAATCATATTTGGATCACTATAAACTCCATACAAAGGAATTAAAATTTTCTCAGCTTCTTTTTTCCCTAATTTATTTTCCACATATTTATATACTTTATATTTGTCTGCAGTTATTGTTAATAACTTACTTCTATCATTTATTTTTTTCCAACATATTTTTTCGTTGAATGTGATTGGATTTTTTAAATCAGGATAATATCCTAATACTCTTTTGAATTTTAATTTTTCAATTAGATTATTTGATACATCATTAGATATTGTTCCTATTGTGTTGTAGGCTTTCATTACAGAATAAAATACAAACCCATTATCACTCATTACTTTTTTAATTTGTTTTGTTTTCATTATTCTTTCAATCATTGTAACACCTCATCATATAATTTGTTAAGTTTTTTAATTACTGTTTTAATATCATAATCTTTGGATTTGAGTTTCGCATTATTTCCTAGTTGTATTGCTAGTTGTTTGTTGATTAATAATAAATCAATTGCATCTGCTGTTGCTTGTGGGTTTTTAACATCAATTAATAGTGCTTCTTTATTGTTAGTCACAACTTCTGCGTTTTCTGGGATGTTGGTTGTTATTATTGGTAATCCAAAGGCCATAGCCTCTAATAGTGCATTTGATTGTCCTTCATAAAGTGTTGAACTAACCCACAAATCTGTTTCTTTTAATATTGTGAATACATCTTTCCTATGTCCTAAGAAATGAATATTCTTTAAATTGAATTGTTTAACACATTTTTTTATTCTCTCTTTCTCATCTTCAAATTCTGTACCACTACCTATTGCTAAAAAATTAAAAGGACTTTTTACTTTGGCTAATGCTGCAATCATGGTAGGATAGTCCTTTTGTTCTCGTAAATTTGCCACCATAGAAATGATTGGGTGGTTGTTCATTATACTTAATTCTTCCCTTATATTTTTTTTAACTACATTCAATTTATTAAATTCTAATCCATTTTGAACAAATCTTATTTTATTTTTGTTTATTTTATTTTGAATTATGAACTTTTTTACTGATTTAGAATTTACCATGTAAATGTTTACTAATTTCTGAGTGAAATAATCAATATAGTTCCAGATTGTTCTGTTAATCAATTTAACTCTTACTGAACTAATAACTTTTACTTTCAGTCCTATTGTGGCGATTCGCCCTATTATGTTTGAGTGCCACATAAAACAATGAATGATGCTTGGTGTCTCTCGTGTCACTATTTTTCTTACTTTATATATTGCTTTAAATAAATGTAAAGGGGATGTTACAGATAAATCATATACTTTAAATCCTTTATTTATTAGTTTATATTTAATCTCTCCATCTGGCGTAAGAGTGCATATGACTGGCTCAATCAAGGATTGATCTACATTGTTAATTATCTTTTCTAACATTAATTCTGCGCCACCTGGTTTAAGTCCAGTTATTAAGAATAGTATTTTTTTCATAATTTTAGATGATATATCTTTTATATAAATGTTCGTAATAACTGGTTAGTGGTGAGCTTCACGAATTATTTATAAATGTTCTGTCCTCGCAGAACTGATTTAATTGCGCGCGAAAAATTTAGCCCTTTATTGATGTGTGTTTTGACGGTACTTCCGTAATTTATCCATACACTTTTGAGGAGTATCAAACTTATCAAATTTCTATCTTAACAAAACCGAAACATTAAAAAATGATTGACATTATTTACCAATTGACAACCAATTTTCCCCCTATTTTCAAATATTTGTATATGTTTTTCCAAAATGTATATATATTTTATAAAATGGGATGTTTAATTTGTTGAGGTAGGTTATATGGTTAAAAAAGTTTACATGACTAATCTTGATGATTATGATGAGTTAAGTACAGAAGGCATTAGTGAATCTTTCCTTAGCGGTACGGACGATTTTCAGAAGTACTCTTTAGATGGCACTGTTCCTGCTAAAGAACCAGTTGATGAGGGTGATAATGAAGTAGCACCTCATAATATAACAGGAGATAAGTTTGAAAGGGAACCAGATAAGGAACCTAAAAAGAATAAGATATATACTAATGAACAAAGTCCTTTTATAGATAAAGAACTTGCAGAGGATCTTGATAGTGATTACTTACCTTATGAATCAGATGATGAAAAAGAAATAAGTAATCTATCTAAAGAGTCTGGCTTTGAAGTTGTTGAAGATGTAGTTGATTCAGATAAGCCCTCCTTTAGTAGCATGAGTAATATGCGAGGATATGTTGTTAATACTCAAGTCAGAGAACTTATTGAATACTTCAAAGAGAATGGTCGTAAGAAATTATCTTCTGATAGGCCGTTGTTTTATCGTAATTGGGTATGTAAAGCATTACTTGTTTATGTATTGTGGAACTCAGGAAGACGTATTACTGAAATATTAGGTTCTCCTCCATTTGATAGAAGTCCTGGTTTAAGACCTTGTGATATTAATTATGAGGATAAATTAGTTACTTTCTCTATATTAAAGAAAAATAGTGTGATGAAAAAGAACAAAGATGGTACTTTAAGAGATCAAGACGCATATAAAAAAGATATGGTATATAAGAGTAGATACATTGAACAGAAACCTTTACCTGATGATTTCTTTAGAGTTATGAAGTTTTGGATTACTAATTTAAAAATCCATGACAAAGAACGTATATTTCAATTCTCGAGGCAGAGGTTTGATAAAGATTTAAAGGTTGCATGTAGATTACTTAAATTAAAATTACCAGGATATAAGTATTTTAGAGTTCCAGGAACTATTAACAAGTTTTACAAGAAACCCTATTATATATCTGCCCATTGTTTCAGGCATGGTTATTCAATCAATTTCTTAAAAAAGAATAATACTAATCCTGCAGCATTACCTGTACTTCAAAAGATATTAGAGCATACTAGCATAAATACTACAAAAGACTATTTGCGATTTGATTTAGATGATCAAAGAAGTCTAGTTAATAATGCGGCGGATAAAAAGAATGGTTGATCTACAATTTAAGAAAGATGATGAAGCATGGGTATCATATGATAGTGTTATTGATGTTCTTAATTCATCATTAAGGATAAGTGGATATAAAAGCCAGAGTATTATGGCCTTATTAGTTAAAGTAAAGAATCAAAAGAAAAACTAGACCTTTTTGTCTGCGAGGACAATATGGTTTCGTTACTTTAAAGTTATTAAAGAATATTAGAAACATTTATATAATGATTATGTTTTACATAACTAAACAAACAAATAAAGCTGTTTTTGTTTGTGAAAGGAGAATAGAAAGTGAAAATATTAGAAAGCATTATGGATTATTATCCTCATTTACTCGTTTTAGTATTTGGAGGTTTGTTGTTGTATGGTGGGATTGATTTATATCAAACAGGAAATGATTATTTTGAAGCAAGGACTACATTGCTTGAATTAAATATTAATCAAATTACTGAAAATTTTGAAAGACAGGAAGATCTACTTGAACTGTATAGAAATAATGTAATTATTCAAGAAAAACTGCTAAGCTCAAATGTATTGGAGTGTGAAAAATGAAAGTAATATTATTAGTGTCTTTATTAGTATTGATTGGTTTGTTGCTATGTGGAGGTATTGTTTTATATAAATTAAGTAAAAATAATGAAATTGAAGATCATAACAAGAATGTCCCTTTCGAGGTAGCAACTTGGAATATTGAACCAGAAATCAAACATGGAATTGGTAACGCTTTAGAAATTAAAAACAGCGGCACAGGTGTAACAATATCTCTTACTCCAATAAATGAAAGTGAATATAGGAAGTTAAATGATGAAAGATAAATATAAAAATAAAACAACCCAGGTTTTTTTTCAAAAGGTTCAGTTTTGTATATATCTTGTTATTATTTCACTTTTTGTTATTATCACTTATTTCACTACTGAATATTCATTCAATCTGATATGTAAGGCATACTTTAGGGCATATAGCAGATATGGTTTTAATCACAATTTATATGATGTAGATGATAGTATAGACTGGATTATACAAAATGAATAAAGATAAGGGTGTAAGTA
>JAOZSE010000148.1:2160-3598 GCA_029939835.1 Pontiellaceae bacterium | reverse complement strand
CCGAAAATGACGATAATAATGGGTTCGAGCAGAGCCATGCCGGTGGTGATGGTGTTTTCCACCCGGTCTTCGTAGGCTGCGGCGACATTGTCGAGCACATCGGGAAGTTTACCCGCGCTTTCGCCTACTTTGACCATTCGAATTAGGAGCGAGGGGAAGATTTTTGTTCCGGCGAGGCTGTCGGCAATGTTGGAGCCGCCGACGGTTTGTTCGCGCGCTTCGATCAGAGACCTTTCGATGGCGAGATTGTTCCCAACCTTGGAAACAATCTGTAGGCCGGTGGCAATCGGCACGCCGCTCTTGAGCATAATGGCGAGACAGCGGCAGACGCGGGCAATCACATACTGTTTGATGCATTCACCGAGCCACGGAAGTTTGAGCTGGGTTTTTGCTAGTTGCATCTTTCCGCCGCCGATTCGGCGGTAGAGGCTGAAGAGAATCACAAGCAAAGCAATGATGCCGCCGATCAGCGGGGCTTGGTGAACAACGGCGTTGTTCACAGCAAAGACAGCTTGGGTGAGGACGGGCAACTCAGAGTCAAGGTCGCCAAAAATATCCTGAAATTGTGGGACAATCCAGAAGACCATCACTAAACAGATCAAAACGAAGAAGCCTGCCACAAAGGCGGGGTACGCCATCAGGCTTGTGACTTTGCGCCGCAGGCGATCACTGCTCTCGAGATAATCGGCGAGTCGGCTCATGGTTTCGCCCATCGAACCCGCTTCTTCCGCAGCCCGAACGAGACCCACAAATACGGAGGAAAACACCTTCGGATGCTCGGAAACGGCTTTGGAGAAAGGCACGCCGTTGTGGAGGCGAACCAGTACATGATCCAAAATCTTTTTAAAAGCGGGGGAATCCATATCTTCGTGAATTCCGGCGAGGGCATCGCGCAGAGGAAGACCGGAGTTTACGGAGATGGCGAGCTGGCGGCAAAAGACCGCCATGTCGGATGTTTTTACTTTTTCAGAATGCACCGTGATGAGTGGTTTTTTCCAGAAGGGGATCTTTTGGGTTCCAACCTCTGGAAGAGTTGCGCCACCTTCTGCGGAAAGCCCAGCGTTCGCTATCGCCTCAATCTCCGTCAAGCTGACGACCGTCAGATGCAATTTGCGCAACTGGGACAGTGCCTTTTGTCGGGAGTCGGCCTCGATGATATCGCGAACGACCTCGGCCTGTTTATTTTTCGCTGTGTAATTAAACCGCTTCATAGTTCACCTCGCTTCGCATCACGATTCGCTATTCTTGCTCTGTTTTTCGGCAAAATCATTAAGGGCAAAATCATGAAGAGTTCTTTTTTTATTGGCTGTTGAAAAAATGGTTTTGACCGTAATGATTTTGCCCGTTTCTCCAATATTCCAAACTTTCATCATTCCAATACTCCCTTACTCCCCTACATTTTCCATCCGCCTTCTCTTCCATCGTCCTGTTATCAATT
>JAOZSE010000148.1:0-2060 GCA_029939835.1 Pontiellaceae bacterium | reverse complement strand
TGTCTCCTGTTCCCTGACTCCTGACCTTCCAACTTCGCCAAGGCTACGTCGGACAAGCCGTCCTCTGTCCTCCCTCTCTAACCCAGCTGCGCTACTCGCAGAACCTCTTCTATTGTCGTGATGCCTTTTTTCACTTTCATAAATCCATTATGAGCCAGCGGTTCCATGCCGCACTCAATGGCGGCTTCGCGCAAGTCGATTTGGCTCTGCCCGTTGTTGACCTTCTCGCGCAGCTCATCGGTGACTTCGAGAAATTCAAAAATACCGGTTCGCCCGAGGTAGCCGGTTTGGTTGCATTCGAGGCAGCCCGCACCGTGCCAGTAGGTCCACTGATCGGCATCGGGACAGTGGTGCTTCACGAGGTCAATCTGGCTTTTGAGCGGCAGAACCTCTTCTTTGCATTTTGGGCAGATTTTTCGCACCAGCCGCTGGGCGATGAATAGTTTTACGGTGGCGGTCATCAGGTACGGTTCCACACCGATATCAATCAGGCGGCTGAAAGAAGAGGGCGCATCGTTGGTGTGCAGGGTGCTGAACACCAAGTGGCCGGTCAGCGACGAGCGGATGGCAATTTGTGCGGTTTCGAGGTCGCGGATTTCGCCAATCATAATGATGTCGGGGTCCTGACGCAGGATGGAGCGAAGGCAGTCGGCAAAGTCGAGGCCGATGGCGGGGCGGATCTGTGTTTGGTTGATGCCGTCGACCAGATATTCGATGGGATCCTCTACCGTCTGCAGATTGAGCTCGGGATTCTTCAAGAAGCTGAGTGCGCTGTAGAGGGTGGTGGTCTTTCCGCTTCCGGTCGGGCCGGTCAGCAGAATGATGCCGTTGGGCATTTTTAGAATCCGGTGAAAGTCGGCGAGCATATCGGGTTCGAAACCGACATCGGCCATATCGACCAGTAGGGCGTCGCGGTCGAGGATGCGAAGTACAATTTTTTCGCCGTGTGCGACGGGAAGCACGGAAACCCGCACGTCGATGATGCGCCCGTGGACTTTAAACTTAAAGCGTCCGTCCTGCGGAAGGCGATGCTCGGCAATATCGAGTTCGGAGAGGATTTTTACGCGGGTGGCGATGGCGGGGTAGAGCGAGCGGGGTGGCGGGGTGACCTCCCGCAGGATGCCGTCAATGCGGAAGCGAACGGAGACCTGTTTTTCGGCGGGTTCAAAATGGATGTCGCTGGCGCGGTCTTCAATCGATTTCATCAGCAGTAGGTTGACGAACCGGATGACGGGCGCATCGTTGGCCAAATGTTTGAGCTGGTCGATTTCGACGCGGTCGCTGTCGTGATCTTCGTCCAGTTCAATTTCTTCTTCGAGCGAGACGATGTCCTGGAGGCTTTCGTCAATAAAGGCCTCTTCGCGATAGGACTGATCGATCATCCGCAGAATGTCTTCTTCCACGCCGACCGTTTTATGGATTTCAAGGCCGGTGAGAGCGCGAACCGTATCGATCGCGTCTAGCTCAAGCGGATTGGCCATAACGAGGGTTAGCGCATGTTGATTCTCTTTTTTAAAGGGAATGAGCGTATAGCGTCGGGCAATCTGTTCGGGGACGAGAGCGATTAGCTCGCGCTCAACCCGATGTTCTTCCGGGATTTCTGTGAACGGCAGTTTGAGCAGAGCGGAAAAGGCCTCCGCCAGCGCGCGGGAGGAACCCAATCCGCACTCTTCGGCCAGTTGCTGCAGTGAGACCTCCTCGCCCTCATGGGCAAGGAAGACCCGTTGCAACTGCTCCATGCTCAGTTTTTGTGTTATCGTCATTTTTTTTGCCCCTTAATGCCGGGGTGTTTTCTAGGTGGAGAATTTTACAAAATCATTAACAACAAAATCATTCTCGTTGCGGTTGTTGTCGCAGAAGAACTGTGTCTTTCCAAATCCCGCTGAAAAATGATTTTGCTGTCCATGATTTTGTAAACGTTCTTTGGTGGATGGTTATTCGAGTTCGGCGATGATGTCTTCTACATCGGTGCTCGCGACGACCGGAGTCGGCGGTGCTGGTGGGATGTCCGCCATCACAACCTCCTCAATAACATCAATCTCGATGACCTCTTCTTCCTC
>JAOZSE010000147.1 GCA_029939835.1 Pontiellaceae bacterium | reverse complement strand
CCGTGCAATCTCATCAAACCGAACGATCTGCCACCCGGCCTTTTTCTTTTCTTCACTCAGCTTCATGCTTTAAATCCCAATTCTTCCAATGCTTGGAACAATTTCTTCGACTGCTTTTTCAGTTCCACTCGTCCGATCTGCCACGCTTCGATAACCGATTCCAGATCCTGCTCGTCCTCACTCGACCCGTTATGCACATAAAGCGGGATGGAAAGATTATACAGGTTCTCTTTGACCTCCGACACATCGACAAGCCGCGCAATGTCTTCGTGCTGATCCGGGTTAAAATAGGCATCCGTCAGCGCTTCCATGTTGGTATCGTTCAGGAAGCTGAAGGCCCGCTCACAAATAACTTCTTTGACGCCGTTGATAAATAGGATTTTGTTTTTCCGACCCTTGGGTTTGTTGCGGCGCAGCACCACCACACACGATTCCATCGGCGAATTATAAAACAGGTTTGGTCCTAGTCCGATGACGGCTTCAATCAAATCGGCTTCAACCACTTCCTTGCGAATCTTCTGTTCGGAGTCGCGGAACAGCACCCCGTGCGGCCAGAGCATGGCGGCCCGGCCTGTTTTCGGGTTCAGACTCTGGATGATGTGCTGGAAGAAGGCATAGTCGGCGCAACCCTGCGGCGGCACGCCATATTTGTTTCGCTCATACGGATCGGCGCTGAATTTGGTGCGGTCCCACTTTTTGATGGAGTACGGCGGGTTGGCGAAGATGACATCGAACTGTTTGAGTCGGTCGCGCTCCAGAAACTTGGGTTCGGCCAGCGTATCCCCGCGTTGAATATCGAACTCCTCGATGTCGTGCAGGAACATGTTCATGCGGGCAATCGCGCTGGTCAACAGATTGACCTCTTGGCCGAATAACTTCACCGTCCGCCATTCTTTGCCGTCAGTTCGCAAATCCATCACGGCGTTCAGCAGCATACCGCCGGTTCCGCAGGTGGGGTCGTAGGCACTTTCGCCGGGCGCCAGTTCCATAATGCGGGTCATCAGATGCACGACGGTGCGGTTGGTGTAAAATTCTGCGGCGGTATGGCCGGAGTCGTCCGCAAATTTTTTGATCAAGTATTCGTACGCTTCGCCGAGGTCATCCTGTGAGACTGATGTGATCCCCAGCGGGATTTTACTGAAGTGGTTCACCAGCGAGGCGAGCAGATGATCCGGCAGGCGTTCCTTGTTGGTCCACTGCGCATCGCCGAACACGCCGTAGAGGCGCGGGTTGGTCTTTTCGATATTCCGCAGTGCTTGCTGAATGAACTCACCGATATTCGCCGAGGTTTCCCTCAACCGTTCCCAAAGACTCTCCTCGGGAATAATAAAGCGATGCTGTTCCGGCAGTGCGGCAAAGTCGGCATCTCCGTCAGAAAACTCCAGTGCTTCAGCGGTTTCATCCGCATAGACATCCGATAGCCGTTTATAGAAGAGCAGTGGAAAGATAAACTGCTTGTAGTCCGAGGCATCGATCTGTCCGCGCAAATGCTCCGCCGCGCCCCACAGCATCGTTTCAAGTTGTTGTTGCGATAGGCTCATAAAACTCGGTTATCCGTTAATTGTTATTTTGTTCTCTGGACAGAATGTTTCTACCAACCCATTTGCCGACCTCTTCCGGGGTGCTTCCGGGGTGCTTCCGGGGTCACATCATGATACAGCCCCGTCCCTTTCAAGCATTTTCTTCACCTGACGCCCCTTATCTGTATGCCTGTATTTCTGACTGGGACTTCTGGGTTTTTCGGGAATTGTCAGCTCTACCAACCCGGCTTCCACCGCCGAATTCAAATAGGATTTACGAAAATGCTCGGCATCTTTCAGACCCAAAAGATCCTGCAATTCGGCACGGGAATGCTCCCCTTCAATCGCGAGAACAAGCTTCTTAACTTCCGTGGCGACTTCCGCGAGTACTTCCGTGGTGACTTCCGGGGTAACTTCCGGGGCAAAGAAGGTTACGGTGACTCCAAGTTTGGGATCGGACTTCCATACCGGATCCCGCAACCCGCTTTCTCGGCACTTCTTGATCATTAACACACTGCCCCGTCCGGCTTTTTCCATCAGCCCCCGCATATATAAAACATGAGCAATGTCGGGATTCCGCAGGACGGATATGTGGCCCAGCGGTAGATTTTCTTCGGTTACGCCATCCGGCAACGGTCCGGAGTTCCATATTTCCAGCCGATTTGGATAGATATGGATAGCAACCCCTCCGGATGCAGCAGCGTAGTCGCGGTGCGCCAATGCATTGATCAATGCTTCACGAACAGCGTCTTCCGGGTAAAGCGGAGCATCCTGCCGCTTTGGATCCCCTTTTATAAATCGGGAAACGCTTGGCGTATTGCGAACAATGAATGAATAGGCTTCCTCAAAAATGGTATAAAGCGGTCCTTCAAACGTTTTATTATCGCTGAATTTCTCACCGGCTTTATCGGAATTGTACCTCATTGCCCGGATACGGATCTGAGGTATGTGCCTGGAAGGGTTATGGCAAAAGAGGACATCTCCTCCATTTGTAAGCCTGCCATACTTTGCCGCTGAAAAGTCCTCCAGCACCATAAAAGGATCTTCCTTCTGACGAAAAAAGGCCCGCCGGACCTTGAATGCATCCTGCACAGCGGCCTGCACTTCATCCGTATCCACATCAGTGCCAATATCAGCAATAGAAAACCGGCGTTCCCATCGTTCAGGCTCAATTTCCCGGCGCATGATCATGTCACGAATGGTTTCTGCATCCGCAGTTTTGCTGCGTTCACCATCACGGATATAGAAAACATTATCGAAAGCATAGGGCACATCTTTTCCAGCCGGAACCTCAATAATCAGAATCAGTTTTCCTTCAAGCTCTTCTACCTGTAGTGAGACATATGCCCTCGGGGAAATTCCTTCATATAATTTACGTTCCAATTGAGAGATTTTTTCTTCAGATGCATCGATTCCGGGAACAGGGCCACGCTCATCAATTCCACATATTAAATAGCCGCCGGAAGAATTAAGGAATCCGCACACCACCTTTCCAATCACACCAACAGATCGGATCGAAGATTTAAACTCGATGCGCTGTCCCTCACCAAGCGACAACATTTTCTGGATCTCTTCTGGGGTCATAGCTCACCTCCACTGCCCGGCAAGGGATTATCGTTTAAAAAGTTTTCTTTGATAAACTCTTCTACCTCATGGTACCGGAAAAACTGTCCATCCACAAAACGGGATCCATCTTGTGTCGAGCGAAACTTCTGCACCCAGTTCCCTTTACGTTCCGCAAGAGGAACTCCATGAACAATGGCCTCTTCATACATATCAAGCACACGCAGATCCGTGAGAATTGGCGTCTTCTTCAGATTCAGATCCGCCCTGCCTTCTTGTCCTTCAAATCCAAGATTTTTCAACAACGACCATGCATAAACAACATGATCATGAGCCAAGAGCCAACGGGACTTATCGAGCTTGATTGCTTTTCGGATTTCTTGATGGGTTATCGATAGTTCTTCTGGCTTATCTTTATCCTGACCGCTTCCGTAGTGAGGAGTAATAATGCCAAGAAACAGATCACATTTCTCAACAGCCTCCAGGCAGTTTTCAAATGCCGTTCGACTGGAAAAGGTTTGAACGGTCCCG
>JAOZSE010000045.1:7338-13480 GCA_029939835.1 Pontiellaceae bacterium | reverse complement strand
AGCGCAGGCGCTTGTTTGCGACGCATCCACCGTCACTTGCATCGCCAACGACTATAGCTACGAAGAAGTTTTTTCCCGACAACTACAGGCGAACGCACAAGCCGGAGATATTGCCGTTGGTTTTACAACCTCTGGAAATTCAAAAAATGTGATCGAAGCCTTCAAAGCAGCGCGCGAGATGGGCGTCAAAACGATTGCCATCACCGGGCAGGGCGGCGGCGCGCTGGCAGAGCTTGCCGATGTGCTGATTGCCATACCTAGTCCGTTCACCCCGCACGTTCAGGAAACCGGCATGGTGGTTTATCATAGCCTTTGTGAATATATTGAGCGGGAGTTGTTCTCTGATAGTTGATATGGATCTGTTTTTGTTGGTGGATCAGAACCGAATGATCTTGCCTCAGAAAACATCTCCGATTTTTTATGTTCTATTTTCGATCAGCCTCGTGAATCTGCATGTCGGCGTAATCGCATGCAACCGCCTGACGGTGATCATCATCTGCTTGAAATACTTTTGCTTTGGCAATTAACTCGTCGAGGTACTTGAAGAAGGCGACGTGTTCGTCAGTAAAAAACTTCCGCATGTTCCCTATGTCCCAAAGGAAGGTGAGCAGGCCATTGCCCATCAGTTGGGCAATTCGATCAGAGGAGTAGAGGGGCCAACCCTTAAATTAAGGTTGATGCCTATTTACTGGTGGCAAGAATGTGGCCATAAGCACGGCCCCAGACAGCGGGGTTTTCATGCGTGCCGAAGGAGTCAAATGTTAAGGAGCCGTCTAGCGATTCATGCCGTTGAAGAGCTTGCGACCGATTCCGACTTTTACGTTCCCGTAGCGGCGGATCATCAGGTTGTCGATATGCAGGATTTTCATAAGATAGGATGCTCATTGATTGGCGAACCCTGAACAATATTTAACTAAGAAATGTGGCCAGTCTCTCCAGTCCGAGATTCAGGTCGATCTGTTTATAGTAAGACCCGGATTCGGTTCGGTTGGGAATCGGCGGCAATCCGTTGGGATAAACGGTGCGGTCGTAAAGAACTGTCGCCCAAGGGCCGAGTGGCGCGGAGCGGATCCAGTTGGTTGCGCCGAAAAGACCAATGGTCGGGGTTTTCATAGCAGCGGAGAGGTGCATGGCGGCGGAATCGGTTGAGATCGTTAAAAAGGCTCCGTCAACAATACCTTTTAGTTCCTGTAGAGATGTCTTGCCTGCGATGTTTCGGGTTTCTCCCGAGAGTTTTTTTGTCAGCGCGGTGACATAGTTCGCTTCGTCTGGACTGCCGGTCAGCACGAAGGGCAGGTTGTAGCGTTCGAGCAGAAGTCGGGCGAATTCCTGCCACTTATAATCGGGTAGGCGCTTGGACTTCCATTTTTCGCTTGAGCCCGTGTTCAGTACGATATATTCGCGCGGCTTGGGTTCGAAATGAGTGTCGAGCTCTCCGAGCTGGCCGGTCGGCTCCAGAATGCGCATCATGTTGTTGTAATTGGGTACACCGCGCGACATCCCTTTGTTCGTGAACTTTTGTTTTGCGCCGCTTAACGAATCAATTATCCAGGAGCGGTCGTTGTTTTGAAGATCCATCAGTACATCCAGCCGATGGTGACGGATCTGAGTGATCAGTGTGACCGTATCCGCGGGCCGTTTGCTTTTTAGAATTAGGAATTCATCGAACTCATCCTGAAGTAATTCGCGTCCGATGGCGGTGGTAATGATGACCGGTCGAGGCGCGAGGGCTCGTAAAAAAGGTAATGTATAGGCGATGTCGCCCAGTGCACTGAAACAGATGACTGCGGTTTTCATGTGGAATTTAATGGTTCGTTGGAATGATGGAGATCTTGTTGGGTCAAGGGTTGTTTGTCGAAGAGAGACTGTACTGGTTTTTTTTTAGTTTCTGCAAGCGTATCACGCAGTCCAAAGTAGCACATTAAAACTTCAAGAACATCGGGGGGCAAAGTATAGGAGTCCGGATTAGCACCGTGACAAGGTCCTGCTTGGAGTGGCTCGTGCGCGTGGTGAGAAAATAAAGCTGTCTTCTTTGTTTTCCTTCATATTTAAGTATGCTGAATCGGTGTTTTATATATAAAAAAGGGATTAGCATCGGTGCCTGTCGTGGTGCCGAAATTTAACGTACGTTATGAGTCAGATCCGAGAGTCCTCTATTTTGTGCTCACTATTGGGTTGGGCCAGGGCATGCTCATCTAATCCGAATTGTAAGGTTACATCATGCCGATAGCACGAATTAACAAGAAGCTCATTCTGTTTATCCACGTCCCGAAGACGGGCGGATCATCGATTGAGAAGCATCTTGCGAAGCACAGCCCTTTGTCCCTCTATGGTCAGATGGGACCTCCAACGATTCCCTGTTCATCCCGCCATTTTCATGGGGCTGTTCTGACCGACCTGTTTAGCGGTACAGTTTTCGATTGGGCGTTCATGGTCGTTCGCCATCCACTAGAGCGGCTGTTAAGTCAGTATCGCTATCAGACGCGCAAGCCGAACCCGATCCGGAACAACCTCCCGTTTTCCGTTTGGCTTCGCTATGTTCTGCTGCGCCAGCGCATCACCCCCTATTATCGAGACAATCACTTCCGCCCCCAACATGAATTTGAAGCCTTTGGTGCTGATGTTTTTCGCCTTGAGGAAGGTTTGGCGGCACCGTTGGAGCAACTCAACAAACGGATTGGGGTGGAGGATAGTAAAGCGGTGGTTTGGGTAAATAAAACAGCGTCGAAGGATGTGAAGGTTACCCCGGAAGACAGGGAGTTGATTTTCAGCGTTTATAAGGAAGATTTTCTACGATACGGATACGAAAAGTAGCCTTTATATCTTGTTCAGAAGTTCTTCGTACAGGTGCAGGTATTGTGTGGTGATCGCCTGTTTGCTGAAGCGGATTGTTGCGGCTTGGTTCCCGCTACGGGCCAGAGCACTGGATAGGGGCGCATCCTTCATCAACCGTGTAAAGGCCGCTGCCAGAGCGGAGGGATCGCGCAACGGTGTGATCAGTCCGTTTTGCTCGTGGGTTATTAACTCGGTTGCACCAAGCGTCGCTGTGGCAACCAACGGTTTGCCGCAGGCCCACGCTTCAAGGATGGTGTTTCCCAGCGGTTCATGGCGTGAGGGGTTAGTGAGCACATCGGCCAGATGATAATAGGGGCGGGGGTCGCACCAGCCGAGAAGAATTACCGCTTCGCCAATTTCCAGTGTTTGGATTTTTTTCTTGATTTCATCCGACATCGGGCCGCTGCCGACGAGGATTAGCCGAGCATGTGGGTATTTTTTCCAAACCTTGGAAAAGGCATCCAGCAGGTCGGTGAGACCTTTGTTTTTGTGGAACCTCGCGGCGCAGGTGATGACGAATGCGCCCTCTGGAATACCCAGCGATTGACGCAAAGCCGCTAGCTCTTCGGTGGGTGGCTGGAGAATGGGCTCCACGAAGTTGCCGATATAGTGTATCTGGGTTTCCGGCACACCATTTCTGCGCAGGTAGTTGCAGATGCCTTGGGTGTTTCCGATCAAATGGTGGGCGTGGCGGTAGGATTTCAGATTGTAGTAGCCGCCGAGCCGGGCGATGTGAACCAGACCTTTGCCGCGCGGGATATGGGTCAGTCGCGTCGCGCGGCCCATGTAGGTCTGCACGATGGCCGGCGCGGACTGCTTTGCGATGTTGCGAATGGAGAGCATTCCGGGCAGATCGTAGTTGTTGCGCATTGTGGGGTGGAGCTGCGTGACGGTGGCATCGATTAATTCGGACATTGGACTGTTTGCTGGATTAACCGCCAGAACCTTTGATTGCTCCGCAAGGCTGTTGACCAACCGGGCGCAGAAGCGCTCGGCTCCACCGGAGATTCGGCTTCCGATAATGTGAATGGATGTGGGCATTAGAGGGTCCTTGTTCGGGTTCGCATTGCGGCCTTTTCGAGCGCAATCCGGACGGCGTTGACCGGATTCCTGCGCAGGGCGTGTTTTCCGTATATTTTTTGACCGGATTCCAGAAGGGCTGCCGAGTTGTGGCGCGATTCGATAATGTCTGCTAGCACTGAAAAGGTGTTGTATTTTTCCAGCACAAGACGGCGCGCCTCCTGAATGGCCGGCAGCCGTTTTTCGTATTCATGGTTTTTAATCGCTTCACGAATGATCTTCAGGCTACCTTTCGCATCTTGGATGTCGATCGGAATGAAGCTTCCTTCAGGAAAATAATCTGCTGCATTGGGCGCACCGCAGTAGAAGGGTAGGGTGAGTCCGAGAAACGCATCCGATAGTTTTTCAGTCCACCAGTGTGGGCAAATATGGTTTTCGATGGCAATGTGATAGCGGAACGGATCGAGCGCTTCCGCCTTGTCGTCAATCTCTCGGACGCCTTTCCCAAAACGGGCCAGTTCCGGCAGGTTTTTCTCGATCTGCTCAACGAACTGTACGCGCTGGTGGTGCAGTGTGTGTCTGTGGGTTTTGGTGGAACAGACGGTGGAGATGATGTCGGTCTTTTCTGAGGGTGGATTGGCGACCATGTGATCGTAATCAAGCACGTGGTCTTTTCCGAGACCGTAGAACCAGTTGAGTGCCGGTTGGGAATGGATCTTCCCCGGATGGCGGATGGCCCAGTCCTCCTGTCCGGTTAGCACCGCCCCGAATTGATTGAGAAATGGGGTTCCATAGGCGGTCACTGATGAGGGCTCGCGCGTGATGAACAGGGTGTGTTCTGGCGGGCAGGCCAGCTCTTCTTCCGCGGAATATTTTTTGCCGCCGGCCCGAGCGGACAGATCATCGAACACGACCAGCCAGTCATATTCGCATTCATCCCGGTCGAATAGAAAGCGGCAGTTGCCCCAGATTGGCTCCCGGCGGGGAAACTGCCTGATCCAGATTGACCGTCCGCGGTAAATAAATTTAACCCGAATGGTGTTTGTACTCTGATCATCCATGGTGATGGGTTAGTGCCAATATTCCTCAATCCACAGGGTTGGTTTGCACGCCTTATAGATTTTTTTCCAGCCCTTCGGGGCTTTTCTCGCGTTAGGTTCTGACCATCGTCCGCGAATGGCGTCGCGGATTCCGGGGTTTCCATGGAAGGCGAGCACCTTGGTGCCGGTTTTGGGTTTGGCCGGGGTTCGGATATGGCGCAGAAGGAGGGGGGGGAGACAGTGATAGCGGAAGGACTGAAACCACGCTTCCGGCCAGAAGGTTAACTTCCCATATTTTTCAATGAGCATTTTGGAGAGAAACTGCTGTGTGGCGGTTCCGTATTGATTGATGACGGCTTCGGGGTCGATTTCGAAGGCCTCTTTCACAAAACCAAACGCGCCGACCACAAAAGAAAAGCAGGTTCCCTGACCTATAGTTCCATCCCGTTTTTTAAAGTCCTTGATGATGTAAAACTGATCTCCCTCAGGATAGGCGAACAACTCATCCAGATTTCCCATAATGAGCACATCCAGATCAAAAACAAAGATGCGTTTGCCGGTTAATCCGGCCAGTTGGTCATCACACAGTCCAACGGTTTTCCGGTAGTTTTTCTGCTGGTGTTCTTCGGGAACATTCAGAGCGGTTTCGGGATGTTTAAGAATTTCCGGATGAAGCTCCGGGAGCGTCTCAGGAGTGAAGAGATGAAAGCAGATGGCCCGCGATGTATTACGGCAAATCATGGCGTACAGATTGTTTACATCTTTTTCGTTGTATGCGGTGCCCCATAGGCTGGCGACAATATGAATGGGTTCCCTATCAATCATGCTTCTTTTCCTTTTGTTAGCCTAATGACGCACGTCCCCAATATTTTGCAGGACAACCCCGCGCCAATCTGGGTGTTTTACTAGAACTCACAGTGCAAGCTCTTAGGTTGTTCGGCGGATAACGGCTTCGACTTCTAATTTGTCCCGTCGCAGATGCTCCTTCACAAACTCACGTTCAGTGGAGTCCAGTTTTTGTCCTGCAGCGAGTCTGGCGAGAATTTGCGGGTGATAGAAGCGGAGTGCCGCAGACAGGACGAAGAGTTCATCAATCAGGTTTTCTGTGGTGCTAGGTGAGCAAATATCGGCGATGTTGTCGGATCCAAGCCGTATGTGGACGCCCTCTGCAATCATTTCCAGAACGCGTGGAATGCAGTTGTAGGTCGGGGTGTTTAAGGGTCTCAGTTGACGCATACCCAGTGCGG
>JAOZSE010000045.1:0-7328 GCA_029939835.1 Pontiellaceae bacterium | reverse complement strand
TGTTGCATTCGACTAATCCTTCCACCAGCTTGTAGAAGCGGGCGTCGTCATACGTTGAGGGGGAGATCATGTGTACCGCCCAAATCATCGGGTTGCCCGAGTCCGAAACGGGAGCACCAAATTCGCGAACCGCCTGAATAACCTGTTCGGTTCCGTTTTCCGAAGGTTCGTTGCGCTGGTCTGTGTGGAAGTGAACCATTTTGTTTAACTGTTGAGACAGTTCGAGTATCCGTTTGCAATGTTCATAGAAGCCGATATGCGTTGGATAGTCCGCTGTATCGTCTGCTTCCGGAAGGGAGCCGATGAAGTCGGCCTGTTTGGCTCCTTCGACTAATATGTCCCAGCGGTTGGGTTCGGAATCCGTGAATCCGAGGGGGGAATAGGCGGCAATGTTCAGGTCGATCTCTGAGGCGCGAGCCTGTTTAATTTCCAGCATGGCCTCTAAAGCCTGTAGCCCAACCTCGTCGTCGGTTACATCTACCATCGTATCAGCACGTGTGGTGTTTACGTAGATCATCGACTCCAAGTGGGCGTTTATCCGGCCTTTTAGATCCTCCAAATTGTACGCAGAACCATTATGCAGATTCTTAATGAGGTGATGTTTTTTCTGCAAAGAAACGTGGGATGTCTCTAGGATTTTGTGCTGGATAGACTCCATATATTTCTCGTCGAGAGTTCCTGCACGATCGAGATGAAGGTGAGCGTTGAAGATCCCTCCAAATGCAGCAATTTCAGATTCAAGTCTTTTGTAGAAAACGGATTGTACTTTTTGAGACATTATTTACACCCTCCATTGATCGATTGAATGCTTTTCCATGTTTTTAACCAACGTGTTCGAAGTCCACTCGGTGCGGCGACATTAACACTCACGAAGGTTGATGCCGACCCCTTCTGATTGAACCAAGTAATGCCTTCATCTACCAGATCCAGTTCCATAAAATAGCGACCGGGCTTTTCTGGGGCGGTCGCTATCAGATCCAGCTCTACGGTTGCGTTGGGTTCCAGATCGGTAGCTAGTTTTGCTCTGCCATCAAGCGTCACCAAGATTTTCTTTCTTGTGTTGTTCCAGCGGTTTACAAGAGAGATTCCGCTGATGGGGGCGGGCTTCCAGACTACGGGACTGGTATTGGTTACTTTTACAGGAACGGTGAACGTTGCGCCCGGTTCAACCGTCCATGATTCACGTGCCGACAATTTTGCTCGGTAGGCGTTGTTCGGCAACCGCTGAAAATCGCCCCGTGCCGAGCCGGTCGTTTTTGTATCTGTTTGTGCCGTGATCTCACCGGCCCGTCTTCCTATGATCTCGGCGAGTACCTGTACGTTTGGCTCTTTGAAAAATTCTCCGTGCCCCCCTGTGATAAAGTCGAAGGAGATCTCTCCGGAATAGTATTTATTCCATCCGAACTCAGGCTCCTTGAATTGGCGATACGGATTCCGGTCGCAGTCCTTTCCATACAGAATCGTAACCCGTCCCGGATACGGGAACGAGGGGACTTGCTCCATTAGGATGAGTAAGGAAACCTCATGCCCAAGCTTCTGTAACCGGTCGGCAACTTGAAACGCAATTTGTGCCGCTTGGCAATTTCCACCGACCATAAACGGGCCTTCGGGCTGGGCGGCAAGGATTTCATCTGCGTAGTGAGCGGCCAAGGCGTTAATATTTTTCTGGGATTTGATCATGACCTTGTTGCCCGAACGCATGCCAAAAATCGGTTGATCGGGGCCAAGATATTTTGCCAATTGAGTCAACTCAAAATAACGTTGCAGGCACCAGTACAAGTTCTGTTGGGTGCCCTCTGTATGGAGTCCCACGATCAGTGATTCGGGTGTGGCACGGTGACCTTCCCAGGAGCTGGTGTATGACCATATTCCCTGGTAAACCTCATTTGAAATATGGAGTGGGGCTGCTCCTTTGTCTGTGGTTGCGGGCAGGGTTGATTCGTTTTTTGATGGAGAGGTCTCCTCTTCCTCCAGAGCTTTCGCCATTTCGGCAACGGTGCTCGATGTTGCTAAGACATGGGCGGGTAAGCCATGCTTCAATTGCTTTTCAGTTTCAATCACCAGCTGAACAGAAAGCAGGGAATGTCCGCCCAGATCGATGAACTTGTCATGGACGCCAACATCCTGATCAAGCCAAAGAGTTTTTTTCCAGATGGCAGCCAGCTTGCGCTCAAGATCTGTGCGTGGGGCTACATAGGTAGTTTTGCGTTTCTCTGGCAACAGCTCCGGCGACGGCAGGGCCGCGTAGTCGATTTTTCCATCTGCTAGCAGAGGAAGGGTGTCGAGCGGAACAAACGACACCGGAACCAGATAATCGGGGAAACCTTCCTGGACGAAGCTGCGAATGTCATCCAGACTTGGAACGTCATCTTCGTTCAACACGAGATAGGCTGTCGACCCGGAATGATCCGGCAACGCCACGACCACCGCCTGATCAATCTGGGGGTGATCATTCAACTGAGCTTCAATCTCGACCTGACCATTAGAGGTGCGTGGGAGTTCGGATAGCTGCCGATCTGGATTCGATACTAAGGTTTCAAGGAGGGCCTCAAAATCGCTGATCAGCTGGATAATCGTATCTTCGTTAAACAGTTCAGAGTTGTACTCCAGTACGCCCGACAGACTTCCACTGGCGGCGCTCTCCATGTACATGGCAAGTTCGAAGTCGCCTTCGTCTTTCCGTATGTCGATCGGTGTAGCGGATACCTTGGGTAGATTCAGCATGCGACTCGATGTGTCCGAGTAGGAAAACATGCATCGGGTCAGGGAAACGCGAACAAGGTTCGGAAGTTCCGCCAGTTTTTGAAGAGGCAGATTCTGATGGTCAAAGGCATCGATGACGGTGCGCCGGACGCGTGCGATCAGCTCGCGAAAGCTTGGGTTGGCTGACAGGTCGGAGCGTATCACAACGATATTGTTGAAATAGCCGATCAACCCTTCAAGTTCCGAGCGGTCACGAGAGGCCAACGGAGCGCAGACAACTTGCTCCTCTTGGTTCGAATACCTGTAAAGAAGCAGGTTAAAGGCAGACAGCAATGTCATGAACAGGCTGCATTTTTCCTGTCGACTCAACTCGCCAAGTGCTCGGGCTAACTTGTCTGGAAACATAAAGCTCTGGCTGACTCCGCT
Organism: Pontiellaceae bacterium; assembly: GCA_029939835.1. Classification (GTDB taxonomy): domain Bacteria; phylum Verrucomicrobiota; class Kiritimatiellia; order Kiritimatiellales; family Tichowtungiaceae; genus Tichowtungia. Next base: position 4,199 of record JAOZSE010000045.1, on the reverse strand, counting down.
GAATGCCGTGGTTGATCGTGGGTTGTCGTTTGGAAGCCGTAGCTCGGCAACCGGACTATCAAATTGTTTTTTCCAATAGGCGAGCTGACGTTTTTCCGTATCGCCTTTAAGCCGGTCACGCTGCCAGCAAGAGAAGTCGGCATATTGGATAGGAAGCTCCTCTATTTTCGGGAGTTTGTTCGATGAAAACGCTTTGTAAAATAGAGCGAGTTCATTCAGAAACACGGCCTTTGAAGAGCCGTCAAAAATGATGTGATGCATTGTGAATGACAGAACATAAATTTTCTTTCTGCCGAATTTTAACAGCGACGCCCTCCATAAGGGGCCTGTTTTTAGATCAAACGGCTGCCAGGCCTCCGATTGCAGAAACCGTCTGACTTCCTGGTCGTGGCGCTCCGCCGACATGTCGTGCAGGTCTTTTTCAGCATTGCTTGTCGATAAGACGACGGGCATGGGCTCGGCAATGCATTGCCTCGGCTTTTGGAGATCCCCCATCGGAAAATGGGTGCGCAATATCTCATGGCGTCGCTGAAGTTCGGTCAAACTCTTCTCCAGAGCCTGTATGTCCAGTTTCCCTTTTAGCAGAAATGCCGTGGAAATGTTGTAGACACTGCTTTCCGGGCGCATTTCTGCCAATGTCCACAGCCGTTCCTGACCATGAGACAATGGGATGTTTTGATCCCTCGGAACTCGGGTCAAGTCTGGCTGGCTGACGGTTTCGGTTTGCGCTGCATTTTTCAGGAAAGCCACCAGTTCAGGCTTGCGCTCAGCGAGGCGTGATCGAAGCTCCGGCGTAAGCGCGTTGTCCGGGGCGTTACAGCGCAATTTTTCGTCGTCCAGCCAAAGTTGCACATCAAGCTGGGCAAGTTCGGACAGGAATTCTTCGATTGGGCTCATATTTCGAACTCCGTGCGGCCCTGACTCTTGGCGATGGTTTGGTCATAACCCAGTGTCGCGGCAATCCTCCATGTTTCATCGGACAGGAAATCAGTTTGATAGTGGTGTTTCCAAAGATCCGCGGCGTCGGAATCGATCTTTTTATGCTGGTGAAACTTCATATCGCCGATCATTCGCGATTCTGGGTGAATGCCGTCGGTCATACGTTTCTGTGTGTTCTGATGCGGGTTCAACATCGCCTTGTGAAGGTCGATGTCGAGGAATTGGCACAGGTTGCCAACGGTATCCCTCGGGTTCCCGACGAGATCTTCGAATTTTAGACGGTACTTACGCTGCTGAGGAATGCCTTCAAGAAAGGACAGAATGTTTTCGTGCAGAATCATCCAGATCATCTCAGCAAGCTCTCGCCGCTGATAAGGGCAGGGTGCGTTGCGAGCCACATCGGTGCCTACCATGCGCGGGAACCAAAGCTGTTCCAACTTTGCTTCTTCGAACGACCGGATCATCCCGTACGGATGGCGAAGAAGGTGGATGTAGATCGGGTCGTGGAAATATTCTTCAGCCCGATGCAATGTTTCCATATGACTGGCATAGAACGGCGTTTTGTCGACCAGAATTCGGTCGCCGATCCACTCCTGCATGTGGCGAAAACAGTCCTGCGTCGAAAGGGGTTGTTGTTCAAAGCTTTCAACCAGCCCCTGCGCTTGTTCGAGGCTGTCGTTTCGCGCCTGCATGATGCTGCGGACGTAGCCTTCAAGTTGGAATCGTTGTGATCCGGAAAACCAAGCCTTCCGGTCTGCCAGATTGTCGAACGACAGCAAATACAGCTCGGGCGGGGCAAACAGTTTGTCATTTCCGCCCAGAATAGCCCGCAACAGAGTCGAGCCGGATCGCGGCGGGCTCAGGATAAAGATGGCCGGTCGGTTTTTTTTCGGCGAGGGCGCGCCACCGGTTCCGGCGACCCGTGCGATGGAGTTGCGGAATGCCGATACTTTGGCCGGATCGACTTTGCCTTCCGAATAACGATCCCCCGGATTTACGGTTTGACCGAGAATTTTTGCGATCAATTCCGGGTGGTGAATTTCCATGTACTTTTCGAACTCGGCGATGCTTGGCGCATCGAACAGTGCCGAGACATAGACGGTTTCTCCCCACTTGTGGTGCAGTTCATTGATGAAGCTGGCGGCCTTCAACGAATCGCCGCCGAGGTCAAAGAAGTCATCGTCGATCCCAACTTTTTTGACCTTCAATAGTCGGCTCCACATCTCGGAGAAAATCTTTCCGGCCACGGATTGGGCCGCTGTGTAAGAGAGCTTTTTCTTTTCCGCATGTTTTTCGATAACGCCGAGGGTTTGCGCCAGTTTGGTTCGTTGAAGTTTGCCGCCGCGGGTTTTGGGAATTTCATCAACAAAGTGGATGGTGCGCGGCACCTTGAAATAGGCGAGGCGCGGCCCGAGAAATTTGATCAGGTCCTGTTTGGATAGGGTGGCCCCCTGAACCAGAACCACGGCCGCAGCGACATCTTCCCCCAGCAATTCGCTGGGCATCGCAAAGGTTGCCGCTTCGGCGACGGAGGGATGGCTTTGCAACACGTCATCGACTTCGGATGGAGATATTTTTTCGCCGCCGCGGTTGATGATTTCCTTAATGCGTCCGGTCAGAAAAAGGTATCCATCTGCATCTAGGTACCCCCGATCTCCGGTGCGGAACCCCAATTGGAAAAAAGTATTGGCATTCGGGTCATTTTCGTAGCCGGCCATGACGTTGTTTCCGCGGACAACAAATTCGCCGACTTTCATAGCCGGCAAGGGGCTACCATGCTCATCGACAACTGCGACTTCCTGTCCGGCTGGCAGTCCCACGGAGCCGGGTTTTCGGATGGCATCCGGCAAGGGATTGCTGGCGATCAGGCCGGCGGTTTCGGTCATGCCGTACATTTCGATAACAGGAATATTAAATACCCGCTCAAACTCTTCCATCACCGGAATCGGAAGGGGAGCGGATACCGAGCGCATCAGACGCAAAGAGTTGTTGCATACAATATCTCGGTGATCATTCGCGCATTTTAGAATCTCCTGGATCATGGTGGGCACAGCCTGGGTCCAAGTTGGCCGGAAAAACTCTAGGCAGTTGAAAAACTCTGGAGCTGAAAAGCCGGATGTGCAGACAACGGAGCCTCCAACGGTGAGTGGTGCGGCGAGGACATCAATTAAGCCGCCGATATGAAACAACGGCATCAGATGAAGACAGCAGTCGTTTTCGCTGAGCTGCAGCGATGTCGAGAGGTTGTCTGCCGATGCCCGAAGGTTACGCTGGGTCAGCAATACGGTTCGTGGTTTCGCCGTTGTGCCGGAGGTGTGCAGCAGTAGTGCTGCGTCATCGGCCTCGGCAAGGCCTCCGCATCGAACCGGTGAGGGTTCCATGTCCGTACTCAAATCGAACAAGCCCGTTGCCACTCCGTCGCCGACGCTTAATTCCAAAATCGGTATTCCCATTGCCTGTGCTGCCGTTCGGGCTACCGATAGCTGACCTTCCCCTGTCAGTAGAAGTTTCGGCTTTAAGTCGGCCAGGAATGATTCGCATTCGGTAGCCTTGAGCTCTGGGTTTAACGGTGCGGCGACCGCTCCGGCAATGATGGCCAGACATGCGGTGCTCAGTTCGGGTCCATGGGGTAAAACAATGGCAACACGATCGTTTCGACCCACCCCAACACGATTGAGTGTATCAACCACAGACTCAATATGGCTGCAAAGTTGGGCGTAGGACAGTGACGGTCGCCGAAGCGCCATTAGAGCCTGATTTTCAGGAGATTTTTCCGCTTGCTGCGATATGCAACTGTAAATTGTTTCTGACATGATGTTTCGAGCTTTCTGTGGACATCTAAAAACAGGCGGCCACCTTACATGCGGTAAAGCGTATGGGTCAAGATTCAGAGTCTTTGCTTTGAGAATAGTTTCCGGCATGGGTGGTTTCACACGGACGTTTTGGGCGACTCAAAAGGAGGGAAGGGTTCTGTAGGCTTTCTGGGCGGCTTTGAAGTGTTTGAAATAACGAGCCGGATTGGGACGGCTTTGAAAGTCGATGACCTTGAGTGTGATGCTGGGGTCCTTTGCTGGGTCATTTTTTATCCGACTGCTTCCGCCTTCGCACGACTACGGCGCGACAGGGTCGCTCGATGAAGCAGATTAAAAGGTTGGAGAGTGAGTCGAACGTAATTCGGCTCTACATTTCGCGGCTTTCCTTCCTCCGTCGCTTGGCGGAATACCCTTTGGTGTATCGTTTTCCGTTGCTGGATCGGTTGC
>JAOZSE010000146.1 GCA_029939835.1 Pontiellaceae bacterium | reverse complement strand
AGCTTCTCAGGAACAGAGGGATGCAACCAGTCGAATGGAACGATAGACACATCGCGAAAGCCGGCTTTTTCAAGAGCACGCTTCAGGGAGGTGCGGACAAAGGCGGTCTCGTCCTCAGAGATACGGGGGAAAAAGCGGCGAAATTTGCGTTCGGCAAATATTTGCGGATTCAGCATGTTGGGTTCGGCAAAGCTCATGATGCCGCCGGGCTTGAGGAGGGAATGTATTTTCAGGAGAGCGGCCTCAAGATCCAGATGGTGCAGAACGGAGGAGCCAATCACGGCATCAAAGGGGCCGTCGAGGGCGCACTCTTCGAACCGTTTGTTCAAAAAACGCACGCGGTCTTCGGGCAGATTCCGCGAGGCGGCCTTCTCCAAAAGATCCGCCGAGATATCCACCGCAACGATGGAGCATCCGGACTGCGCGAACATTTCGGTGAACATGCCGGTTCCACACCCGATTTCCAGCACGCGGGTTTTCGGGGACAGCCGGGCGGCTCCGGCAATGAGCCGGGCGCGGCGTTCTGCCCGTATACGACCTGCGGGCGTGCCCCACCCCCAGAGCGTTTCCGTGTCGCCGGAGGCCAAAAATTTCCCGTGGCTGATTTCGTGTCCGGCTCGTTCTTTCATGGTATCGGTCTCCGTGTGATGCTGGCATTGCACAGTACAAAAAGTAGTTCTGCGCGCCAACCCTTGCCGGCAACTTTCGTTTAATAGATTGAAAAAGAATGCATTTCCGATAGGTTCTTCGCGGGATTCACGGGATGGGTTCCAGCCGTTAAGGTGATATAATGAACGATTCCACACCACTATCTAAAGGACATCTAAAACGGGTTGCCGCGTTTTACGACACGGCGGCTGAGCCGAGCCGGACGGCCCGGCAGTATCGCCGGATACTGGCGCATTATTATAATCTGCTGATTTCCCCGTCCGCCAGCGTTCTGGAGGCGGGCTGCGGGAATGGAGAGCTTCTAGCTCTGTTGAATGCGAAAGATCGGGCGGGGTTTGATCTTTCTGGAAAACAAATTGAACGTGCCCGGCAGCAGGTTCCAGACGGGCGCTTTTTCGTTCAGGCGGGCGAAGAACTGGCGCTGGACGACTGTTTCGATGCGATTGTTGTTTCGGACACGCTGAATCTTGCGGCGGATGCACAGCAGCTTTTAGCGCGTTTGCGGCAGGTGGCGCATCCGAAAACCCGCCTGGTTCTGAATTTTCACAATACGCTGTGGCGGCCCCTGCTGAATCTGGCCGCCCGCCTCGGCCTGAAACGCAGGGAGCCGGAAAACAGCTGGCTGGCCGGTTCCGATGTCCGGAATCTTTTGGATCTGGCCGGGTGGGAGCTGATCAAAACCTCCGCGCATATTTTGTGTCCGTTCCGATGTTTCGGGATCGATGTGCTGCTCAACCGCTTTGCGGCACCACTCGTTCCGTGGGGTTGCTTAACCCTTTTTTACGTGGCGCGGCCCCGTCCGGTTCGTGAACGGAAGCCGCTGAGCACGTCGGTGCTGATTCCCGCACGGAACGAGGCGGGGAATATTGAAGAGATTCTTCAGCGAACCCCGCCGCTGGGGCCGGAGACGGAGCTGATTTTTGTGGAGGGACATTCAACGGATGACACCTGGGGGGAAATCCAGCGGGTGGCGAAGGCCTATCCGGAAAGAAACATCAAAATCCTTCAGCAGCCCGGCAAAGGCAAGGGCGATGCCGTGCGCGCGGGCTTTGCCGTCGCGACGGGGGATATCCTCATGATTCTGGACGCGGACATGACCATGCCGCCAGAGGAGCTGCCCAAGTTTTATGAGATTATTGCCACGAACTCCGCTGAATTTGCCAACGGGGTGCGGCTGGTGTATCCGATGGAGGAAGAGGCCATGCGCTTTTTCAATCTGTGCGCCAACAAGACCTTCAGCCTGCTGTTCTCCTGGCTTCTCGGACAGCCCGTCAAAGACACGCTGTGCGGCACCAAAGTGATGCTGCGAACGGATTATGAAAAACTGGCCGCGAACCGGAGCTACTTCGGGGAGTTTGATCCCTTCGGCGACTTTGACCTCCTGTTCGGTGCCAATAAAATGAACCTGAAATTTGCCGATGTTCCCATTCGCTACGCCGCCCGCACGTACGGAACCACCAACATCGCCCGCTGGAGAAACGGAGTGTTGCTGCTGCGGATGGTGCTGTTTGCCGCCCGAAAACTGAAATTTGTCTAGCTATGAAATCTCAAACCAAAAGTCGGCTCATTTCAATCGGCATCTGTTTCGGCCTGATTCTGATGGTCTGGGCGGTGTTCGCCCAGACGCTGGCATTCGACTTCGTCGGCTACGACGATGATGAGTATGTATATGAAAACGAACGGGTGCAGGAGGGAATCACCGCCCCGGGGGTTCTGCGGGTTTTCACGCATAGCGACTATTCTTTTTACCATCCGTTAACCACCCTGTCGCACATGCTGGATGCGCAGGTGTACGGCATGAACCCGGAGGGCTTTCATCGCACCAACGTTCTGCTTCACAGTGCTTCGGCGGTGCTCCTGTTTCTCGTTCTGCGCTCGATGACCGGCTCGCTCTGGCGAAGCGCGCTGGTGGCCGCCCTGTTTGCGATCCATCCGTTGAGGGCGGAGTCCGTGGCGTGGATCACCGAGCGCAAGGACACCCTGAGCGGGTTTTTCTTTATGCTGACGCTCGCCGCGTATGTCTACTACGTCCGCCGCGCATTTTCGTTTTGGCGATACGGACTGGTCGCCCTGTGTATGGCCGCCGGAATGCTTTCAAAATCCCTGCTGGTGACGCTTCCCTGCGTGCTGCTATTGCTCGATTTCTGGCCGTTGGGAAGGTGGGGGGAAACAGAGGACAGAAGACAGGGGGCAGAGATCAGAAATCGGAAATTGTTTTTCCGCCTCGTGGCGGAAAAAATACCGTTCCTGCTTCTTTCAGCGGGGGTGGGTTTTGCAACGCTCATCACGGCAAGCGAGTCGCTTCCTTCGACCGAAAATACGCCTGTTTTTTTGCGACTGTCCAACGCCGCCGTTTCGTACGCCACCTATATCGTGCAAACGGTCTTCCCCGTAAAGCTCGCCGCGTTTTACCCTTATCCGGCGGAACCCCCTCCCCTCTGGAAAATCGCGGCCTCCATTCTTCTTTTGACCGGAATCACCCTCTGGATTTTTTCCAACCGTTGGGAAAAACATTCCCCCTCCTCCAACACGCCTGCACTCCAACAGTCCAACACTCCTCTCCTTATTGGCTGGCTCTGGTATCTCGGCATGCTGGTTCCCGTCATTGGGCTTGTACAGGCGGGCGCTCAGGCGCATGCAGACCGCTACACCTATCTTTCGGGAATCGGGTTGCTGGTGGCCGGTTGCTGGTGGATGGGGACGTGGGCCGATACGCGGCGTCGGCGGGTCACTCTGTCTGTTGTGGCGGTGGTGATTGTGGCCACCCTGATGGCGCTGGCTCACGCTCAGACAGCGCACTGGCGGAACAGCGAAACCCTCTGGCGCCGCGCGTTGACCTGCACCTCCGGGAATTATGTGGCACACAACAACCTGGGGCTTGTTTTGGCACGGCAGGGAAAAAACGAGGCTGCGATTTCGCACTACGAGAAGGCCATTCAAATTTCCCCGACCTATGAAACGGCGCACCT
>JAOZSE010000145.1 GCA_029939835.1 Pontiellaceae bacterium | reverse complement strand
CGGGCAATTTCTGTGATCTGCAACTGCTGATCAAGAAGCAGGTAGCGCGCCTGTTGAAGCCGGAGACCAATCAGGTAGTTAATGGGAGAATCGCCGTAGAAGCGTTTGAACTCGGCGGAAAGATGCGGAATGGACATGCCGGATTTTTCGGCAAGCTCGTTGAGGGTGATTCGACTTCGCGCGTGCTGGTCGAGATATTGCTTCACCGCCCGAACCTTTTCGGGAACAAAGGAATCCGCGCCCTCTTCAGCGTCACGCACCAGTTCGCGCAACCAGTTGTGAAAGATATTTTTCAAAATCACGGGGTCGGGTTTCTTATGGTTGATCAGCTCGGCGTAAAGCCGCCAGAGACAGGTTTCGAGTGATGCTGGGTTTTTGAGCGGCAGGTCGACTCCGGAGACAATTCCGCATTCGTTCATTTTTTCTTCCGCCCACGGGCCGTCAAAATGAATCCAGGTGTGATCCCATTCGTTGCGTCGCCGTCCATAGTTGTGGCTCGCACCGCGCGGCCAGCTCATCAGCGAGCCGGGATCCAGCTTCTTTACATGCCCGTCGATCCGGATGCTCACCGGATCGTGGAAGGTCATAAACAGATAATCGTCGGTTCCATCGGGGCGATCTACGATAAGCGGCGGCATGACTTCGTGGATGCCAAAGGCGTTGATGCGGAAATCGCTGGCGAGCGGTGCCCAGCGCTCTGGGCTGGTGTATTCGACCTGCTCGTAGATCCCGACCTTTTCATAGGAGGCTATTTTCATAAGATAAGACAAAACTATGATAATTTAATCTATGGGTAAACGATAACTGTTGGAATTAGTATTTATGTTTCCCGTTAAAAAAACATATTTTCATTTGTAAGGATAAAATCATGAAAGACATGTGCCGGAACGGAATTAAGGAAGAAAACCTGAGGAACGTCCCCTCTCTGGAGACGCAGGAACTGGCGGATCGTTTCGTGGGAGCTCCGGGTGATTTCGCCCCATGGGTGACTGCCGAAGAAAACTGCCTTGAAAAAGGATATGCTCCGCGGAATTACGGGCTGGCCGATTTTAGTGTGGTTCAGGCGGGAGAATGGTTTCACTGTTTTCACATCCCCCGTGTGCCGGAATCGTCTTGCCTCTGGCGGGGTCACGAGGCGTGGCTTGGACACGCCGTGACGAAGGATTTCGACACCTGGTTCACACGCGATCCCGTGATCTGCTCCGACCCAGCGCATGACTATGAACGTTCTCATGTGTGGGCTCCCCATGTTTATCAGCATGATGGAATCTGGCATATGTTTTATACAGGACTGAATCATGAATGCGCCCAGTGCTTGTGTCACGCCGTGGCCAAAGATGAGATGCTGGATGTGTGGGAGAAGGATCCGGATAATCCGGTGATACCGATGGCGGGATTTGACTGGCAACTCAAAAACCGCAACGAGAATGTGCGGCATATGCGCGACCCACACATCGTTGAATATGATGGGCTGTATGTGATGGCGTATACGACGCAACATAAAGACGGCTGCCCGGCGGTGGGTGCGGTGGTGTCAGAGGATTTCAAGGTCTGGGAGGATATCGGCCCTATCTTTTTCCGTCCTTTTAATCCAGCGTGGAAGTTTCCCGGATGTTTCAACGAAGAGCACCCGCTGGCAAAATCAACGGAATATGGCCGAGCCATGTGGCATCCCGAAAGCGTGAACCTGCAGCCGATGCCGGACGGAACGTGGTGCCTTATTCCGTCGCAAAGCCCCGGCATGGAGGTGTATTTCAGTGACACCCCTCTTTCTTTTCATGAGAGTGCGGCACCGGTTGCCATTCGATATCTCGACGGCCCGGACGAAGAGCCGATGGCGATGGAGGTGGTGCATCGGGACGACGAAAATATGACGTGGTTGATTACCTATTTTGAGGAACATAACAATCGCCTGTTTACAGGGGAATTGAACATCGAGAAATGGGAATTGAAATCATTTAAAAAAGGAAAACTGCAATGAGCCGAACTGCACTAGGACTTGATTATGGAACCGCCTCGGTTCGCGCATTGGTTGTCGACTGCGAAACCGGCGCAGAACTCGCCGAAGCGGTCTACGAATATCCCCACAAAACCATCACTGAATCTCTGCCCGGCAGCAATCAGAAGTTGCCGCCCGAATTCGCGCTTCAGTGCCCCGCTGACTACACCGAGGGCGCACTGAGCGTCATTCGCGAAGTACTCAAAAAGGTGAACGGCGAAGAGATTGTCGGCATCGGGATCGACTTCACCGCCTGCACCGTTCTGCCGATTCAAAAAGACGGCACACCCCTCTACAAACTCGATGCGTTCAAAAACAACCCCTACGCCTGGGTCAAACTCTGGAAACATCACGCCGCTCAACCGCAGGCCAACCGCGTCAACGCCCTCGCCCACGAACGCGGCGAAAAGTTCCTCGAATACTACAGCGGAATCGTCTCCAGTGAATGGATGCTTCCCAAGTGCTGGGAGACGCTCGAAAAAGCACCCGAGGTGTACGAAGCCGCCGACCTCTTCATCGAAGCGGGCGACTGGATCGTCCAGCAGATGACCGGATCGCTCAGCCGCAACGCCTGCGCCGCTGGCTACAAAGGACTATGGAGCGAAGAGCTCGGCAATCCGTCCGAAGAATTTTTGACCGCGCTCGACCCGGCTCTCGCTGGTTTCAACAGCAAATTGGTCGACCGGATCGTCGGAGCCGGCATCGAAGCCGGAACCATCTCCGAAGCCTATGCCGCGCAAAGCGGCCTCAAAGCGGGAACGCCAGTGTCTGCCGCGATCATTGATGCGCACAGCGGCGTGCCCGGCATGGGCGTCTCCGAAGCCGGCCCGCTCTGCATGATTATGGGGACCTCCGCCTGCCACATGCTGCCCGCAACCGACCTGCACCTGTTCGACGGCTATGCCGGCGTTGTGAAAGATGGCATCCTGCCGGGCCTCTACGGCTATGAATCCGGACAGTCCGCCGTCGGCGATATCTTCGGCTGGTTCGCCAAAGATTTTATGGGACTGCCCTTCGATGAAATTACCGCCAAAGCGCAGGCACTTAAGCCGGGCGAAACCGGACTGGTTGCGCTGGACTGGATGAATGGAAACCGCAGCATCCTCATGGATGCCGAACTCTCTGGACTGATCGTCGGACTAACGCTGTCCACCAAACCTGAAGAGGTGTACCGCGCACTGGTCGAAGCCACCGCCTTCGGAACCAAAATCATCATCGACTCCTACCGCGACAACGATGTACCGATCACCGAAATCGTCGCCTGCGGCGGGCTGATTGAGTCCGAGCTGATTATGCAGATTTACGCGGATGTCACCGGCCTGCCGATCAAAGCGGCCGCCTCCGGACAGGCGGTTGCGCTCGGCTCCGCCATCTTCGGCGCCGTCGCCGCTGGCTCGGCGCGCGGCGGGTTCGACTCCGTAAGCGAAGCCATTCCAAAAATGACCCAGCCGTTCACACACACCTTCGAGCCGAACGCCGAAGCCGCCGCGACCTACAGCGAGCTCTTCAGCCTCTATAAACGATGCCACGACCGCTTCGGTGTCGAAGAACCCGATATCATGAAAAAACTTAGACGGATTAAGGCGGAATCTGGAACCAAAATTTAAATCATGAATGAACGCGAATGAGATTCTGAGCATTCCCATTCGCGTAAATTCGCGAAATTCGTGATCAGAAAGTTTTCCCCTTCGAACTCTTTGGGTCTTAGGGGTCATTACATTTT
>JAOZSE010000144.1 GCA_029939835.1 Pontiellaceae bacterium | reverse complement strand
CCCACGCGCTTCCTGCCGTGGCAATCCTCGCCGCGCTCGCCGGAACCGCCGTGCACGGCTTCTTCGATTTCGAACTCCGCATCTTCCCCAACGCCCTCATGCTCGCCCTACTCGCCGGCACCGCCGCCGCGCCAATTTTGAAAGGTAAGACAGAGGACAGAAGACAGAAGACGGACGACAGAGAACAGAGGACAGAGGACGGAGAACGGACGACAGAGGACAGAGAACAGAACGGAAGACGGAGGGTAGAAAACGAAACCACGAAAAACACGAAAACCCACAAAAAAGAACGTGTTGTGGCGGGTAATGAAGTAGCCTGAACGTGCAACTTTAACCTTGCGAAATGTACATTGCCATGTATGTTTTGCCTGTTATGAACTATAGAAAAAGAGAGGTTGAATCGTCCCTGCGTCTGCTCAGTAAGCATTTCCCTGTGCTGGCGGTCTTAGGTGCTCGACAGGTCGGGAAGTCCACGTTGGTGGAGCATTTGTTCGGAAATGAGTACGAGACGGTTGTGTTCGACCCCGTTGAAGATGTTGAACAGGCTCGCGCTGAACCCGATCTCTTTTTAGATAATCACCCGGGGAAGCTTTTCTTAGACGAAGTTCAATACGCTCCAGAGTTATTGGCAGCGATTAAAAGAAAAGTGGATCGTTGCCGAGAACCGGGTCGATTCATTCTTTCTGGGTCACAAAATCTGGCCGTGATTAAGAATATATCTGAATCACTAGCAGGACGTGTGGCGATTGTTGAGCTACACGGGCTTTCTTTTAAGGAAAGCATTGGGGCTCCTTCTGGTTTTTTGCGGAACTGGGTTGAAGGGGTCGATCCAGGTCGCGGCCAGATGCCTGAGAGAGGAGAGTCGCCGCCGTGGTACCCAAGAATCTTTCGGGGCGGAATGCCCGGAACACTCAGTTTGCCCGAAGAACTCTTGCCCCATTTTTTTTCCAGCTATCTAAAGACATATGTTGAACGGGATATACGAACGGTGGCCGACATCGGCAATCTTCAGCTTTTTTCACGTTATTTCCACCTTCTCAGTGCACTAAGCTCCACAGAAATTAATGCGTCGCAGGTGGGACGAGATTTGAACATCGACCGTCGTACAGCATTGGCCTGGAAGAGTGTTTTGGAATCCACCTATCAGTGGACAGAGATACCGGCGTTTTCGCGTAACCCCATTAAACGGATTTCGGGAAAGAGCAAGGGGGTTTTCTCGGATACAGGAATGTTGTGTTATCTTCAGCGTATTACAGATCCGAATAGGATTGCGGGTCATCCGCTTCAGGGGCGCATTATCGAAACCTGGGTGTTGACGGAGATTTTTAAAATCTGCTCGGCATGGAACACAGCACCCGGATTTTATCACTATCGCTCAGCGGGCGGCGCCGAGGTGGATCTAATTCTTGAGCTGAATGGACGGTTGTATCCGATTGAAGTGAAGTCAAAGAGCCACCCTTCGAAAAAAGACGCGCGAGGAATTCAATCGTTCAGAGAGGCGTTTCCTGACGAGAATATTGCGAATGGCTTGCTCGTGTGTGCGGCATCGACCCCGTACCGGATCTCTGAAAACGTGCTCGCACTTCCCTGGCACCATCTTTCTTGAAAACCTTAGAAACAGAATTATGAAAATGGGCAAAAAAAAACAAGGGGCCATTGAAACCGCAGTAAGGGTTGTTTTTACTAGTGCGGTAATTCTCTCTGCGGCATGGGCGGTGCAGGTGATGAGTTCCGCCACCCTCCGGGTTTGGGGCGACAAGTTCCGCTTGGCGCAGGATCGTTCGCGTGCCGAAGTTTTCTACAAGGCGGCTTCCGTAATTGATCCTCAGAACTGGTGGGCCCCGCTCGGGCTTGGGCAGATCTATAGCCAAACTCGCTATTACGAACTCGACCCCATCGCCAAGCGCGAATGGGCCGAAAAAGAGCACGACGAATATCTCAAAGCCTACCGCCACAACGTCAAAAAAGAAGAAGTCGTCTATGGCCTCGGGCGCGCCGAACTGGCTTTGGGCAATCGCGAGCAGGGGCTTGATTATTTGAGGCAGGCCGCTCACTACAAACGGTTCAACGATTTTTATTGGCGTAAGCTCGGCATCGAACTGCGCAAAGAAGGCCTTTATGAAGAGGCGCTAGAAACCTTCCTTTACGCACAAAAGCTAGATCGTTCCAACAAAACCGTGAAACGGAATATCCAATGGCTGAGGGAGAAGATGTCGGCGGACTGAGGACGGAGGACTGAGGACGGATGGCGAACATCCAACATCGAGTGTTTGCAGAGGACGGCCCGAAGGGGCGGGGTCTCCGCTTCGCTTCGAGAGGACAGAAGACGGAGAGCCGCGATCCGCGATCGCGGTCTTCTTATTGGATGATTTTAACATAGAGAAAAGCAAGGAAACAAAGACGTAGTTGGCAACAAACCAAATGTAGAATCTCAGCTTCGTTTCCTTCGTTATCTCTATGTAAAAATGCATTGTAAAATAACGGTAGATTTACACCCAGTTGAGAAAATATCATGAAACAGACGACCCCAATTTATGCCTTTTTGAAGAACCTGAGTCGCTTCGAATACAGGCTCTCCGTCCTGGATCACGTTTGGGATATTTATTTCCCAGATCGACAGAAATGTTGGAGCCATCTACAAGTTGTGAAGTACAGAGAGACCTTTTATCTGGCTCACATCGATGGAGAGACTCCCGGACTGGAAGTGGTTCCAGAGAAAAGCGTTACCCTCCTCTCAGATTTCGGTCGCCCCGTTTATGTCGACGAGGAGACTGCAACGGAACAATGGTCTATCCTTTTGAAGAACGCCGAGGTCTGGCTGAAAAAGGTGGAGAAGGACTGGATTCGAGCAAATAAGCAGGTGGAGGACGACTATCCGTTGGCGCGCCGATACGGCATCGTTCCGCATTCGCTGGTTCGGGCTTCATTGAACGAGTTCTGGCGATTCGACGAGGAACTCGGCAAGCGCCGCTGTCGTAAATTTATTCGACTCGTTGAGGACGGAGCCTTTTTTCACGACCGACGATTCAAAGTCGAGACCCTCACCGCAGCAGATTATTTTGAGTATTGTCGGATCGCCTACATCGCGGCAAAACGAAAAAAAGACAACGTCGATGAGTCTATGACTGGGCGTGCAATGTACGAACGCCACGCCGACGGCCGCCACGAAGGGTTGCTGGATATCGACGAAAACTCTGCGCAGGAATTTGCGGACTGGATCGACGGAACGCATCCGAAACGAATCGGAGGCGGGCATCCGTGGGAAATCAAGCGAGGCGGAAATACCACACACATCAATCTGTCCGTCCGTCGTCCGCCGTATGGCGCGAAAGAGGGGTATATCGTTGAGTTGTGCGGAGAATCCTTCACTCGACTGGCAGAAACCGTAAAAATGGCACTGGCACTGATCGACGCCGGCAAACCGATCACCATCGCCGACCCCGAAGGAATCCGAACTCGACTATTGGGGCAGGACAACATTGGAATTGTTCCCGAGCAAAACTCCCTACATCGAGCGAACCAGCGATTCCCGAAGCATCAGAATGTGTATGACGTGTTGGACTATCGCTCCCTCGGGCGTTACAAACGACGGTTAAACCCGTTCATCACATGGGAACCCCTTCCCATCTTAAGGCCGAGGAGCTGAGAGCAATCGTTACGCTAAGAAAATTGCAAAGCGAAATATCCAGTGGTTGAAGGAATGTATAGGAGAAAAATAATATGAAACGGGCATTAGTATGCGGAGCGGGTGGATTTAT
>JAOZSE010000143.1 GCA_029939835.1 Pontiellaceae bacterium | reverse complement strand
TGCACACCGTCGGCATCCACCTCTTTGGCGATGCTTACGTCGTCGTTGACGATAAACTTTGTGGCCGTGTCCGCCGTAATAGAGCGAACCCGTTTCGCGGTTTCAACGATTTCTTCCCGTGGCGCCTCTTTCATCCGAAGCTGCAAATAACGCACGCCGCAGTTCACCGCCGCCTGTGCGCACGCCCCGTATCCGACCACCGGATTCGTCATTACCATATAGAGTCCGTAAGAAATTTTCATGGGGACAACATAAAAGGGTCGGGGTTGGAATGCAGTATAAATACTCTGTTCACATAGAGGAACCGAAGAAAACGAAGGAGATATTTTTCACAACCGCTAACGTCCGCCTTCGCCGAGGCTTCGGCGTGACAAGCTAGAGGAGCCCCGAGTAAGACAGAGAATGTAAGGGGTGTTTCTCTGCTCTCCTCAGGGCCTCTCGGAATTCCTCAAGCGACCTGTCCTGCGAAGCTTCAGCGAAGCGGGGAGCCGTCCACCAAAAGAAGAAGAGCGGGCGGAGTATCGTGAGATGTAATAGATATCTCAAACACGGGAAGGACATAAAAATAATCAGCCGAACGTGTGCAAGTTGTGTATTTCGCACTACCGATAGACCTCATCCCAGTTTTTGAAGACGGATCCGGGGTTTTTGCTGCGGAGCATGATGCGGGTCAGATCGAGTCGGCCCGGCGGATGATTTGCTTAACGTCTTCCCAGCTTTGCCCGCGCAGATCTCGGGGGTCGGGTTCGCCTTCGGCGTCATCAAAATAAACGAGCGACTTTTCGATATTCCAAAGGCTGTCGTTTGCGTATTTTTCGCCGCAGAAAGCGAGCAACTCATCACGGGAGAATGTGCGCAGGAGCTCGGCGCAGTCCCAGAAATCTTTTTTGCATCCTCGATTGGCGATGGCGTTGAGCTTCATGGCCGCGCAGTCCTCCAAAGAATAAATTCTGATTCCGTCGGACACCTCAATATTTTTTAACCGTGGGTACTGATGGGCGATACAATCGATTTTGATACCGTCAATGATCCCGCGGACGGTGTTTTCAGCTGTTTCTGCCTCGGCCATGCCATAGTGGTTCTTGAGTTTTTCGGCGAGAGCTTGCGCATCGAATGGGGTTTCGGTGAACAGGTCGATATCGACCGATTCCCGATGACCGAACCGGAGGGCCAGCGCGGTTCCTCCGGCAAGCGAGAAGGCGTGTAAGAACTCTTCCTTCATCAGCGTCTGAAGCAGGGCCAGCAGAGCGGGAGAGACAGCCTGAGGCTGAAATGTCATTGATTCCAGGCTCCCGTGTCCTTCTTATACGCCCGGAAAAAGTCGCGGGGCAGATCAAACTGGTTGGCGAAAAACGCGATTGTTTTTTTGTGAAGAGAGGCGGCTTTGAGCAGGGCTTGTTGAATTCGTTCTTCCCCGTAGTAGTTCCATGCGGCTTTTACATCGCGCAGCGTCCCGCGATCCATGATGCGTGGAATAACAAACCGCCAATGTGCCTCGGGATCAACCTGTTCCGGGTCAACATCCCAGAAGAGAGGCGCGGACAGTTGTTTGATGAAAGTGTCCATGGCGCAGATTATATACGAAACCGCGCGAAGGAAACAAGCTCGACATATATCAGCGGTAAGCGGCGTCCCAGTTTTTGAAAACAGGTTCGAGGTTTTTACTGCGCAGCATGGCGCAGAATTCTTCGACACCGCGCGCGTCGCTGACATCAAACTGTCCTTCCGCCTTCGCACGGCTGCGGCGTGACACGTCCTCTGATCCTTCTTCGGCATAACCACCGACGGTGGTTTTGCTGGCGACGCTCATTTTATTAATTCCGAGGCCTGCGAGGCCGTCGCGCAGTGCGGGCGTTTCGCGTGTCGAAAGGACAAGCGGTACGTCGGGCAGCACAATGCGGAAGGCGAAGACGATTTGTGCGAGCTGTGAATTGCTGACGGGGTGAGGCGGCGTGAAATCGCCTGCTTCGCGCTGGATACGCGGAAACGAAATGGTAAGGCCGCTTTGCCAATGAGTTTTTTGCAGGTGGCGGGCGTGACGGTAGAGCGCGAGACAGTCAAAGAGCGGATCGCTGAGTCCGAGCAGCGCTCCGAGGCCCGCGAAGCGCTGCCCGCCGGCTAGTGCGCGGGCTGGCGCTTCCAATCGTTCGGAAAAGTCGCTTTTGGGGCCCCACCGATGCATGGCGGCGTACGTTTCGGGGTGATAGGTTTCCTGATAGAGCGTGACGCCGGAGCAGCCTGCTTCGGCGAGTTCGCGGTATTCGGTTTCACTCATCGGAAACATTTCGATGTTTACGCTGTGGAAGCGGCGCGCGGCGCGCTCCACGCAGTCGCGGACGTAATCGAAGTCCGCCTCGGGCGTACGTTCACCGGTCAGCAGCAGGATTTCTTCAAACCCCATTTTTTCGAGTGCGGCGAGTTCGGTTTCGACCTGCTCCAGCGAAAGTTTATGGCGTGCCGTGTTGCGGTCGGAAGCGAATCCGCAGTAGGCGCAGCCGCCGGGGCAGTAGCTGGAAAGATAGAGCGGAACATAAAGCTGAACGGTGCGCCCGAAATGGCGGCGGGTCAGAGCCTGCGCTCGCGCGGCCATTGGCTCGAGAAAGTCGACCGCCGCAGGCGAGAGCAGTGCGGCGAGTGTTTCTTCGCTCGGTGATTCCGCGCCGAGGGCGGTTTGAATCTCGGTTGGCGAAAATTTTCGGTTTAGCCAAGGTTCGGGGTCTAGCCATATCGGGAGGTTTTTCATAGGTCGAATAGGTCTTATACGACCTATTTTAAGAAGGAAGTTAACGGACTCGTCGCGACAGCGATGTCGGATCTGGGCATGAGGCCTGCCTCGTGTGCGGCATAGCCGGTTTCGACGCCGAGCGCAAAAGCACGTGCCATCGCAACCGGGTTTTCTGCGGCGGCAATCGCGGAGTTAACGAGGACGGCATCGCAGCCCATTTCCATTGCGGCGGCGGCTTCGGAGGGCGAGCGCAAGCCTGCGTCCACGATGACGGGGATGTTGCTGTCGCGAATGATCAGCGCGAGCATATCGGCGGTGGAGAGCCCGCCGCCGGAACCGATGGCGGCGCCGAGCGGCATGACCGCCGCACATCCGGCGTCTTCGAGTTTTTTGGCGAGGACGGGGTCGGCGGGAATGTAGGGCAGTACGATGAAACCGTCGGCGGCCAGCTCTTTGGCGGCGGCGTAGGTTTCAATCGGGTCGGGCATGAGGTGGTGCGGGTTGGGGTGGATTTCCACTTTTACAAAAGACGATCCGCTCAGTTCGCGGCCGAGTTGCGCGGCGCGAACGGCTTCCTTGGCGTTCATCGCGCCGGAAGTGTTGGGCATCAGCGTTACATTTTTTAGCTGCGCAAGAGGACGGTAGAGATCGTCATTCGGCTGCTTCGGGTTGAAGCGGCGCAGCGCCACGGTTACCAGCTCCGTACCGGAGGCTTCGATGGCCTTGATCATCGTCTCGGTATCCGAAAACTTGCCGGTGCCGAGAATCAGCCGGGATTTAAATTCAACATTTCCGAGTTTAAGGGTGTCGGGTGTTTCCTGGATTCTGACCCCTGACTCCTGCTCCCTGATCCCTGAGTTCATATCATCCACCTCCTACAAACGTGAGGACTTCGACGGCGTCACCGTCACGGAGCCGGTGATTTTCCCAGTCTTTAGAAACAACGAGTTCGCCGTTTACAGTGAGCGCAGTATGCGCCGAGTTCGCACCGAACTCGGTGAGCAGCGCGGGAATCGTGCTGTCGCCGCAGTGTTCGTGCGGTTTTCCATTTACTGTTAAATTCAACATTATTTTCCCTTCGATT
>JAOZSE010000142.1 GCA_029939835.1 Pontiellaceae bacterium | reverse complement strand
CGAACCCCGCGTTATTGACGAGTGCGCCGAGCTGTCCGTCGAACCGGTCGAGCACGGCCGCAGCTGCATCGGCAATCGATGCGCTATCGGCGACATCGAGCATGATCGGCTCGAAGCCCTCGGCGCGGAGCATGTCGAGGTCTTCGGCCTTACGCGCCGTTGGCGCGACCTGCCACCCGTTGTCGCGCAGAAGTTTGGCGGTCGCCAAGCCGATGCCCGACGAGCATCCGGTAATAAGGACTGTTTTCTTTTCTATAAGGGGTGTTTTCACGAGAACCCGCGTTTGATTTTTTCGCACCGTTTGAGGGTTTGGGTCAAAAAGGCCAGAGTCTCTTCAGCTTCTTCGAGAGAAGTCGGGGTTGGGCTGTAACGTTCGGCATCAACTTGCTCGAAAAGGTTCTTTAAGCGATCAATCCTTTCGGGGGGAAGGTCGGTTTTTTTTAAGGCCTGAATGACGATACTTGCGGAGACTTCGCCCGGCGCAAGGTTTAGCCGATTTGCAAAATAATCAGTCAGGGCGGTTCCTAGAGCATTATAAAAAGCGGTTGCGTCGCCTCGCTTCTGGGCCTGCGCGGCGGCGCGCAGAGCTTGCCGAGCCGCTTTGGGAGCCTTTTGACGGCGAACGCTTGCGACGTCTTTTCGTCGCCAGGAATAGAGCTTTTGAACAACGAGAAGAAATAATCCGGCTCCCAGTACCGCAGGGATTGTCCAGAGCCAGGGTCGAATGTTTTTCCAAACATTGGAAACCCATTGTGCGACCCGTTGAAGATCGCTCTCTGTGGCAAAGGCATGTTCTTGAGGTAGCGTTGGAAGGACGTTTTCTTTTGCGGCAAACACTTGTGCCGTGCTGTTCGAACCGGCCGTTACGGTCACTGGAATCGGTGCGCTTTGAACGGTGCGGTATTGTCCGGACTGCGTGTCGAAGAACGAAAACGCGATGGGCGGGATCTCTGTTACATCGGCCGAGCGCGGGGAGATGACCTGCTCGAAAACGACCGCGCCGAGGGTCTGTTTGCGGACGGGATCGCCGAAAAGGCGGAACGAATCATCCACCGCCAGCGGCGGCATCATGACGCGGTCGAAATTTCCGTCGCCGCGGATGACACACTGCAGGGTGATGGGGTCGCCGATCTGTACAGATGTCGGTTGTGCGGCCGTTTGAAAGGCAAATCGACCAACCGCTCCACGGAAACTTTTCGGGCGGCTGAGCTCCGGCAACGGTTTCACATTCACGGTTAGTTCAGCAACCGGCACATTTACCGGACGGGTTTCTGTGCGCTGGAACATGGAGTCGAAGAATGGATCGCGGGAGCGTCGGTTTTGGTTTGGAACCACCACCGGTACGGTAACAGACGGCTTGAATGTGAATATTCCCGAACCCATGGCGCGGGTACGGGCGGTGAAATGACGAACGTCAAAGATGGAGCCGTTGATCACTTCGCGTCCCGGTGGCCCCTCCTGCCACTCCAACTCAGGCAGGCCGGTCTGAGGCATGCCGTTCAGCCCGATGTTCCCCGCCAGTTGAAGACCCTGTCGTGAATAGATAGAGAGTTTCAGAGTAAAGGGTTCCTGCACATAAGCACGGTCGCGATCGGTTTCCAGTTTGGCGAAGAGCAGATCGCTCCAGCTTTGTGCCTGCTGTGCTTCGGAAGATCCAGCAACCACTTTGATTTGACCCCGAAGCGTTTGCGATTCGTATTGAAACGGTCCGATGGTGAACGTTCCGGTTTGTTGGGGATAAATTTTAAAGTTAAATGCGGTAAAGCTGTCCGATCTGCCGTTCACCCAACTGTGCTGCGTGGATTGTCCTGCGTAGCGGATAGTCAGTCCGGTCACATCCGGGATGGAAGGCGGTCGGGGGTTCTTGGTGTCTCGCACCTCAACGCTCAGCGTCGCCGATTCACTCAGCTCAATCAGCGGCGGCTGGATTTTCATCGTCGCTTCGCCAAACACGGCTCCGGCTGACAAGAGCAAGGTCAGAAAAACAGATTTAAAGTTTCCAGTTTCCAATTTCAATTTTTTCTCCGTCACCAATCTTTATTTACCCGTACGGGTTGACCCAGATAGGGTCTTAAATTTGCCCGTTGATCCTGCTCATCCTGTTTCATCGCGTCAAGAAGCTGTTGCGCTTCCTCTTCACTCATTTCGCCCGCCTGCTGTTGCGGTTGAGATTGTTGTTGTTGCTGTCCCTTCTTTTGATCCTGTTCTTGATTTTGCTGTTGTTGCTGCTCTTGTTCCTGCTGTTCTTTTTGGTCGGACTTGTCGGACTGATCTTTTTTCTTTTCGTCCTGTTTGTCCTTTGAATCTTTTTTCTGCTCTTGCTCCTGCTTCTGCTCCTGCTTTTGCTGTTTTTCCTGTTCCTGTCTCTGCTGTTCGAGTTGTTTTTTCAGGTTGATAGCGCGTTCCAGATTCTGTTTTGCATCCAGATCGTCCGGGTTGAGTGCCAATGCCTGCTCAAACAATCCGGCGGCTTGCGTGGCGGCGGCAATTTTTGCGTCGATCTGCTGTTCGGGAGCGACTTGCAAATTGCCCGTACAGCTGGCGAGCAGGGCGGTGCCACGGTTGTAGAGCGCCTTTTGTTTCAGCTGGTCGTCGGTGGTCTGCGCGGCGGCGGAACTATAGGCTTTTTCCGAACCTTGGAAATCTTTCTGTCGGTAGAGCACATTGCCTCGGTTGTAGTTTCCAATGTCTGGAAATTTCTCGACGGTTTGTTCCAGGGTTTGGAATGCGTTGCTGTAGTCGCCGCCACGGTAGGCTTTCACCCACTCTGCGGCCTGTGCGTTCGGCAGGCAGAATAAAATCAAAAACAGAGCAATAGAACGCGGACGGATCACTCCTTCGGCTAGCAGGAAAAACAGAGCGGCGGCGGCAAACCAGCCGAATTGTTCTTCGTAGACTTTCGCAAGCCGTGTTTCCTGTTCGCCACGCTGGAGGCTGGAAATGCCCATCTTGTAAATCCGGTCGAGACCGAAGTCGCCGGGTGCGCTTCGGACGTAGAAGCCCCCGGTTTCGCGCGCCAGTTTTTCAAGTAAAGTTTCGTTGAGCGAACTTTTGACCACGCGACCCTGAGAATCTTTCACGTATCCTTTATCGGTCGGAACCAATTCGCCTTCGAGCGTGCCGACACCGATGCTAAAGAGTTTGATGTCGTCTTTGCGGAGCCGTTCGGTGATCTTCAGCGGGTCGCCTTCGTGATCTTCGCCGTCCGTGATGAGGATGATCACGCGGTCGGCAGCGGACTCTTTATCAAAGCTGTCGACCGCAGTTTGGAGTGCCTGCTCAATGGCAGTTCCGCCGCGCGGGATGATGCCCGCGTAGAGGTCGTTGAGCATCATGGTGAAGGCGGCGTAATCAACCGTGACAGGGCATTGCAAAAAGCTGCTGCCGGCAAACGCGATGAGGCCGATGCGGTCGCCCTTGATCTGCTTTACAAAATCGCGCACCGCCCACTGCGCCTGCTGCAGGCGGTTGGGTTTAATGTCCTCGGCGAGCATGCTTTTTGATGTGTCGAGCACGACGATGATATCGAGTCCGCGTTGCTTGACCTCTTCCCAGTGCGAGCCCCACTGCGGGCGAGTGAGGGCCAGCAGGACGCAGAAGATCACCAGCAGGCGCAGGCTCGTGCGGGCGCGGCTTCGTTTGGCACTGCGTCCGGGGATGACGTTTTTCCAAACCTTGGAAGAAATCAGGGAGGCAAGCCGCCGGTTTCGCTGCCGGTGCATCCAGATGAACAGAAGGATCAACGGGATAATCAGCAGAAGCCATTTGATGAATTCTGGAGCACCAAATCTCATGATGTAATCCTCCCGAAGCGTGAAAGAGAACC
>JAOZSE010000141.1 GCA_029939835.1 Pontiellaceae bacterium | reverse complement strand
TTGGCAGAATGTGACAAGAGCATACGATGCTCGAAAAGTGAAGAAGAACGGGAGAATTGTGGAGCGTATCGTAAAACAGGCGAGTTTGTTTTAGAGCATCACTCCAATATTGAATTACCGGAGAAGGAGAATAAAAAAGAGCAAGATGATGAAGAGAAGCAGTATAAATTGCTGGCATCCCGTTGGGATAGCCCGATTATTCTAACCACGATGGTGCAGTTCATGGAGACAATTTACAGTAACAAAGCATCAAAGCTCCGTAAGTTTCATAATATGTCAGAAGCTGTCCTCATTTTTGATGAGGTTCAAGCATTACCAATAAATTGCGTTCATCTGTTCAATGCTGCTGTCAATTTTCTGCACATCTTTGGGAAATCAACCATTCTACTCTGCACGGCCACGCAACCGCATCTTCACAAGACGGAGCGTCCGATTTTGTTATCGGATAAACCGGATATTGTCAGCATCGCACCGGAGAAGTTGGAAGTCTTTAAGCGGGTTTGCATTGAAGATGCAACTCAGTCGGCAATGGATCACGAACAAATTGCGTTGTTAGTTAAAGAGCAAACCGAACAGAACAAGAGCACGCTTGTTATTTTGAATACCAAAGTCGATGCCCGCAAAGTGTATGAACAGTGTAGGTCGATTGACTGTGAAAAAGCGTTTTTAACAACGGATCTTTGTCCCGCTCATCGAATGAGCATTCTTGGCCGATTACGGAAGAATCTGGATGCAAAAACAAAGCAGTTAACTCTATGCGTAAGCACACAGCTGATTGAAGCTGGCGTGGACATATCGTTTGATTGTGTGATTCGTGCGGCAGCGGGAATGGACAGCATTATTCAGGCCGCTGGGCGTTGCAATCGCAACAGGGAAAATCCAATGCCGCAGTCCGTTTTTATTGTCGATGTTAAAGGCGAAAAGCTTTCGCGTCTGCCGACCATTAAAAATGGCAAGGAGATTACGGCATGGGTATTCCGTGAAAATCAGGGAAATAATTTGTTGAGCGATGAGGTGATTAACAGCTTTTACCACTATTATTTTTATGATCAGAAAGACAAAATGGATTACAGCGTCAAGGAGGGGGAGACAACCGTCTACAACTTACTTAATGATAATCCGTTAGGAACAGTTGCTTTTCGGAGTCGAAACAACGAGCCTTACAAAGGCTTGCCTTGTGCTTTTCGTACGGCAGCGGAGGCGTTTTCTGTGATTGACGGAGTTCAGACCGGCATTGTCGTTCCTTATGGTGACGCATTGCAACTTGTAGATGAGTTTGTGGAAACTTATGATCCAAAAGAAAAAGTGCGCATTTTAAAGCAGTTGCAGAGATACACGGTCTCCGTTTACTCGAATTCTTTGGATGAGATCGAACAAGCATCCAGTATTGTGGATGACACGTTTTATCTTCTAAGTCCGGATTATTACGATGTGGAAGAGTTGGGTCTGAAGCGTGAGGCGATGTTTTCTTTATTGAATGTATAAATTAAAGCAGAGGTGTTAAATGGACAAGAAACGTAATTCAGTGGAGTTCAAAATCACGGGTCGGTATGCAATGTTTTCCGATCCCGTGACGCGGGTGGGCGGTGAAAAGTTTTCCTATCAGGTTCCGACCTATCAGGCACTTAAAGGAATTACAGAAAGCATCTATTGGAAACCGACGTTTGTCTGGTACATCGATGCCGTGCGAGTGATGAAGAAGATTCAAACCGAGTCCAAGGGCATCAAACCGATAAAAATGAGCGGCGGAAACGATCTTGCGCATTATACGTATCTTCGAGATGTGGAATATCAGGTTCTCGCTCATTTTGAATGGAATGAACACCGCATGGATCTTGACGATGACCGTGAAGAAAACAAGCATCATAATATTGCTAAACGCTGTGTTAAAAAAGGCGGTCGGCGAGACATTTTTCTCGGAACTCGGGAGTGTCAGGGTTATGTCGAACCCTGCGTTTTCGGGGAAGAAGAAGGTTTTTATGATCAATACGGTGAGCTTGATTTTGGCACGCAGTTTCATGGATATAATTATCCCGACGAAACCGGAAAAGATGAACTTGCTGTTCGGTTGTGGAGGGCAAAGATGAATGACGGTCTCATTACATTTCCTGCGCCGAAGGACTGTGACCCTTCCTTGCAGCGAACTATTCGCAAAATGACGGCGAAGGAATTTGAGAATAACCAGAATTTTTCTTCAGTTGACAACGACCTTAGCGTGGCGGGTTTGATGATGGAGGAACAAGTATGAGCTTCTGGCAGCATTTGGCAGACAGTTACACTGAGAATGCGGAGGCGTTGAAGTTAACGTACCCGCTTTCGACAACCTCCATCTCCAATAACGGCGATATGATTGCTGTGGTTGTCATAGATGGAAACGGTAAGTTTCTTCCTTCCAGAAAAATTGAAAAAGCGAATCTTAAAAAGGGAATAGATACTGAAATCATTACAATTCCAGTTACAGAGAAAAGCTTGGGTCGTTCAAGTGGGGTCGCGCCGCATCCTGTTTTTGATCAATACGAATATCTGAAAGGAGTGGGCAAGAAGTATGAGGCCTATCTTTGTCAGTTGAGAGATTTTGCCGATTCAAACGTCGCGACCGAACAAATTAA
Organism: Pontiellaceae bacterium; assembly: GCA_029939835.1. Classification (GTDB taxonomy): domain Bacteria; phylum Verrucomicrobiota; class Kiritimatiellia; order Kiritimatiellales; family Tichowtungiaceae; genus Tichowtungia. The sequence continues at coordinate 1,285 of JAOZSE010000141.1, read as the reverse complement.
AGCGATTTACCAGTATGTTGTCGAACGAACTGTTGCCTCTGATTTGGCGGAAATGAAGCTGAAAGACAAAACAAACATCGTCTTTCAGGTCGAAATAGAGGGGTGTCCGCAAGCAAAGGTTTGGGAAGACGAGACCTTCTTCAATGCGTGGCATCAATATTATCTGGGAACCAAAAGAGCGGCAGTCGAAAAGAAGAAACAAATAGCAAGGGAGTTGAGCGAAAGAAATTTGTCGCCAAAAGAAAAAAAGGATATTTCGACAGAGAAAAAGAAGGAACTAAGAAAAGAGATTAAGGAACTAAAGGAGATTGAGAAGGAATTAAAGGATGCAACGCTACTGGATTATATCTCAGGAGAAGAGCAACTGGCAGCGGTATCCCACCCAAAAAAGATTTCCAACGGTTCGGCCAATTCAAAACTGGTTTCTGATAATGACAAAACGAATTACACGTTTCGCGGTAAATTCAGTGAATCCTCCGAAGCCGTATCAATCGGCTACGAGACCACCCAGAAAGCCCATCAGTTTTTGCGGTATCTAATCAATGACCGGGGACATTACTGCGGCGAACAGGTGATTTTATCTTTTGCGATAGGTTCCATGGAAAAACTGTTACCCCCGCCGATTGAAGAGAAAAGTATTTGGAGTCTTCTGCAAGAATCACAGACTGAAACGGAGAGTGATGTGCAAATCAATCTTCGTGCCGAAACGGGGATTGATTATGCCGATGCGCTAAGAAAATCCTTAGCCGGTTTTGGACATGGAAAGGCGTTAGAACAACATGAAAAAACAGTGGTGCTTGCATTGGATGCTGCAACAACGGGGCGATTAGCTATTACGTTTTACCGTGAGTTGGACAAAAGTGAATATCTTGAGAAAGTTGCCGATTGGCACAGCGGGTGTAAATGGCACCAAAAGTTTTGGAGTAAAGAAAAAGAGAAATATGTTCCCTATATCGGTGCGCCGTCCATAGATCGAATCATTGAGGCGGTGTATGGGAAACCTCGTGCGGGCAAGGATGAGAGCTATACCAAAATTAAAAAGGTGGCACGGGAACGGTTGCTCCGGTGTGTTTTTGACGGGGCGTTGTTGCCACTGGATTATGTGACGGCGGCAGTTCGTCGGGCGTCAAATCCATTGGGGATTACAAAGAACGGCAAATTTGACCGTAACGGTTTTGAACAAGTTGTATCAACGGCGTGTGCGTTGATGCGCGTGAATTATCAACAACGTAAGAAGGAGGACTACAAATTGAGTGTTGAACTTGACAGAACAGATCGTGATTAC
>JAOZSE010000140.1 GCA_029939835.1 Pontiellaceae bacterium | reverse complement strand
TGGCCGGTGCAAACGCCTCACCTCGTGTCTCAGGTTTGCTTTTTGCCCGCTTCAATAGTTGATCAACAAATTTCTGACGTGTCATGCCGGAGAGATTACTTACAATACGGAGAAAATGAAAACGAAAAAACAACGGGCGGACTATATTAACTGTCGGCTGGAGGCACTTTACCCGGATGTTACCATTCCATTAAGGCATGGTGACGAATATACCCTCCTGGTTGCCGTTATTCTCTCTGCGCAGTGTACGGACAAGCGCGTCAATGAAGTGACCCCCGCCCTGTTTGCCGCCGCCGACACGCCCGAAAAGATGGTGAAGCTCGGACAGGAGAAAATCCGGAAGCTGATTGAAACCTGCGGACTGGCCAATATGAAATCCAAGGCCATTTTTGAAACGTCGAAACAGCTGATTTCGAAACACAAAAGCCGGGTGCCGCAGACATTGAAGGAACTCGAAGCCCTTCCGGGCGTCGGGCACAAGACCGCGTCGGTGATCATGGCGCAGGCTTTCGGCATTCCGGCGTTTCCGGTCGATACGCATATTCATCGCCTCGCGCAAAGATGGAAGCTGACGAACGGAAAAAATGTGGTGCAGACGGAGAAGGATCTCAAAATGCTCTTCCCGACCGAACGCTGGAACCGGCTGCACATTCAGCTTATTCTTTACGGACGCGAACACTGCACCGCCCGCGGCTGCGACGGCACGAAATGCCAAATCTGCCGCGCGCTTTTCCCCTCTCGAATCCATCCGGTAAAAACGAGAAAGTGAAGCTGCCACGGAGACGCCCCGGGGCTTCGGGGTCGGGAGGGCGCGCCGAGCCGTCCGCGGCGCTTTCGCCGAAAGCGCCCTACCTTTCGAAGACAGTTTCGATAAAATGGGGCTGGAAAAGGAAAAGGGCCGGTTTCTGATAAATCAAAAGGCCGGCCGTTTTTCGGGGGGGGGGGTGGTCTAAAAAAAACTTAATTATAAAACTGTCTGCGGATCAGCATTCCTAATCCGCCCGTTATTCCGATGAGTGCTATGGAGGTGGGCTCCGGGACAACATCCCTGGTATCCAGAACGATTTCATCAATGAACACGGCTTCGCGATTGCCCGCCGGCTTAATATAAAGCCATTCCTGCATCGGATTCGGCTGCAGGGTGATTTTATAAAGGGACTGATAATAGCCCCTGCGCGGACATCCCTGCGCATCATTCATGACGGTGAGATCGTCGCCCATGATGGCTTCAATTTCATAGGTTGGTGCAGCCGGATCATTATCGGTCTGCACAATCAGCCGGGGAGCACGGGTGGATGATTTTGCGGACCAGTTGATTTGCAGCCATACTTCCCTTGAAGTGTCCGGCCCGATGTCCGCTGTATTCGGCACATGCAGACGCATAAAATCACGGCCCGTGATGCGCCATACACCGTCATAACCCCTGTTTTCTGAAAGCCAGTAGGTTCCGTGCTGATCCGGCTTAATCACTTCCGCAGCGGATGTGCCGTATGGATTCAGGTCGACATCGGAATACGCCAGTGTGTCATCGGTGCTGAAAGTCCATGCCTGAAGTGTTGTATTGGCCTGACCGCGCCAAGCGGGTTGAAACATATCTGTATCCAACCCGGTCGAACCGGCATGAGCCATAAACGAAATCCCTGCTGTGAGCATCAGAACGGCAATCAATCGTTTTTTCATCGTTTTCTCCATATTTAGTAGAGAAATAAGGAGCAATGCTTATGCCAACAGGTTAGGCACAGTGGTGATTTTGCAGTTTTTACAGTTGCAATTTCAGTCAATTTGTCTATTTTGCCATTTATGCAAATAGATGAACTCCAGAAAATGGATCTAGGCGGACAGGCCAAAGTGATGAAAGCGCTGGCGCATCCATCACGGTTGCTGATCGTGCAGGCACTGATGAACCATGAACTTTGCGTCGGCGAACTGCGCGACCTGCTTGGGCAGGATATCTCCACCGTTTCGCGCCACCTGTCGGTGCTTAAAAACGCCGGGCTGTTGGCCGAGGAAAAACGCGGGCTGTATGTCTACTACAAGCTGACGACCCCCTGCCTTTCAACGTTTTTAAACTGCGTAACCCAAATGGTTTCTGAATCAAAAACAAGCTGAGGAACAAACGATGAACTGGAAAAATGAATGGAAAAACCTGGCTTGGATCGCGGGAATATTCCTAGCGTTCTTTTATCTACCGGTCGGCAACGCGCGATTTGATAACGCTGTGATGGAGTCGCTGCATCTGGCCAAGTGGTATGCGCAGGAGCACGTGCTGCTCTGTCTGGTTCCGGCCTTTTTCATCGCCGGGGCAATCGCGGTATTCGTAAGTCAGGGTTCGGTGATGAAGTATCTGGGAGCGAAAGCCAAGAAAGTGGTGGCCTATAGTGTCGCGGCCGTATCGGGCACGATTCTCGCGGTTTGCTCCTGCACGGTGTTACCGCTCTTTTCCGGAATCTACAAAATGGGCGCCGGACTCGGTCCGGCGACGGCATTCCTCTACTCCGGTCCGGCCATCAATGTGTTGGCGATTGCTCTGACCGCCCGCATCCTCGGCGCGCAGATGGGAATCGCCCGAGCAGTCGGTGCCATTGTGTTCAGCGTGGTGATCGGACTGCTCATGCATTTTATTTTCCGCAAGGAGGAACAGGAAAAGGCCGCCGCGCAAATGGCGATGCCCGACGAGGAAGTCGCTCGCCCCCTTTGGCAAAACGGTCTCTATTTTTTTTCGATGGTTGGAATTCTGGTTTTTGCCAACTGGGGAAAACCGGATCTCGACACCGGCCTGTGGGCGGCGATCTATTCGGCCAAGTGGATCATCACCGGCGGATTTGCCGCCGCGCTCGGCGTGTTTCTTGCGCTTTGGTTCAACATTACATGGTGGAAGGTGGCGCTCACCGCCGTGCCGGTTGTTGTGCTGGCGACTGTTTTCCCCGAACAGCCGGTGGTGGCCTTTGCCGCTGGCGTGATCGGGCTCTCGGCCTTCACCAGCACGGATAAGAGCGAAGCCGGCGAATGGTTCAGTTCGTCGTGGGGCTTCGCCAAACAGATCCTGCCCCTGCTACTCTTCGGGGTGTTGATTGCAGGGGCCTTACTCGGTCGTGTCGGCCACGAAGGATTGATCCCATCGGACTGGGTTGAAACCGCAGTGGGCGGCAATTCGCTCCGCGCCAACTTCTTTGCCTCGTTCGCCGGTGCGTTTATGTATTTCGCCACCCTCACCGAGGTCCCCATTCTTCAGGGATTGATCAACAACGGAATGGGCAAAGGGCCGGCACTCGCCCTGCTACTGGCCGGTCCGGCGCTGAGTCTGCCGAACATGCTCGTCATTCGCAGCGTCCTCGGCACCAGGAAAACCCTCGTATTCGTTTCGCTTGTCATTGTTATGGCGACCCTCAGCGGCATGCTGTTTGGCGCATTTTTCTAGAGAAAGGACAACCCATGAAAATTCAAATTCTGGGCACGGGGTGCCCGAAGTGCAAAAAGACCGCAGAGGCGGCGGAAGCCGCAGTGAATGAACTCGGCATTGAGGCGGAAATCGAAAAAGTGACCGACCTCAACGAGATCATGAAATTCGGTGTCATGATGACCCCCGCGCTGGCGGTGGACGGCGCGGTCAAAGTGCTGAGCAAGGTGCCCTCAGTGGAAGACGTGAAAAGTATGCTGCAATAGGAAGACCAACCGATGACAGAGGAAGAAATCGATTGGGCCAAAGCACCGGACGATACAATCGTCTGCTATTGCGGCCATGTGGATAAAGGCAGAATTGTCACGGCCATCTGGACAGGTGCGCAGGACGGCCGGGCGATCCATGCCGCCACCGGGGCGGGGTTTGGCGGGCAGTGCAAGGAACTCAATCCGCGCGGGCGGTGCTGTCACCCCGACATTAAAGAGCTGCTGAAGATTT
>JAOZSE010000003.1 GCA_029939835.1 Pontiellaceae bacterium | reverse complement strand
GGAACGAATAGGAGATGCCGGAAATCCTTTTTGCAGAACTTGACGCACACAACTGGGAAATCTTGAAAATTCCCCTCCTTTGGAGGGGTGGCGGAACGGCGGGGTGGGTTCTTCCGCTTTCCGCAAGACAACATTTCAAACGTTAAACGCTATTGCTGACGTTGCGCCGGGTGGGGTCACCCGGCCTACAGGGGAAAAGGCCCGATGCCCTCATTGGGCGTTTCACCTGCGGGTGAAGAAAAACCCGAGTTGCAGAAGCTTATACGTTCCGGCGGATGGTGAAGAATTCGAGTTCATCCTCTACGAGGTCGAGGACGGCGCAGGAGGGATGCATACCCCGCCCGGCGGCACCGGGGTTCACGAAGCGGGTTCTGGCTGTTTTCCCATCGTGGCAGACATGCGTGTGCCCGTAGAGCACATAGTCATATTCGCTGGAATCCACCGTTTCCTGAAAGCGCTCTTCGTCATCGCTGTGAATTATGGCGATTTTTCGCCCGGCCATATCCATTTGCCCGAAGCGGCCAAGGAATTTGACACCTATATTATCCGGGAAAAATTCGAGGTCGCTATGACGGTCGGTATTGCCCAGCACCACATACATCGGAATATCGAGTGCCTGAAACAGCACCGCCATTTCAGTGAGCACCATATCGGTTCCGATATCGCCGCAGTGGAAAACGGCTTCAATCCCGCGAAAAATGAATTCGCGGGCGGCGGCGATGGCCAGCTCAACCTGTCCATGCGTATCGGCTATGATTCCGATTTTCATTTCTAAAACATTACTCCCAATTCAGCTTCAACCGCTAATTAACGAAAATAAACGCTAATGGCAGGGACGGCTCACCGAGCCGTCCGCGGCGCTTTCGGCAAATCGCCCTACCTTATGCCGCTGTATATTCATTCGCTCTCATTGGCGTTTCTTCGCGGTTCAAATTTCCGGTTTGGCGGCTCCGCCCACACCTATCTTTCATTCTTGGCTCTCTGAACAAACAGGTTATAGTACACTCTCTTGAATATATTTCTAGCCTGCATTATTCATAAAAATGGCTAACGGAGATTTTAAAATGAAAAGCGTAAAAATTATCGGGGCGGGCGGGTACGGCGGCGTTGGTATTACCGAACTGCTGCTGCGGCATCCGGAATTTGAGCTCGGCTGTCTGGTGGATGTTGCCGACACCGGGAAAAAAATGAGTGATCTCTATCCGCACCTGACCGGGTTCTGTGATGAAGTTATTGTTGCGCCGGACGATCCCAAAGCGCAGGCGAACTATGATGCGGTTTTTCTCGCCACGCCCGACGGCGTCGGCATGAAGGTTGCCGCCGCGGAACTGGAAAAAGGCGCGCATGTGGTGGATTACAGCGGCGACTTCCGGTTCGCCACACCGGAAAAATACAGCACCTATGCCTCCTTTATTGGACTGGATCCAAACCACGCCGCGCCGGAATTGCTGCTGCAAACAGTTTACGGTCTTTCTGAACTGCATCCGTTCGGCAAAAAGCAAAAACTGGCCGGAAATCCCGGTTGTTTCGCCGTCAGCTGTATTCTCGGCCTCGCGCCCGCCACAGCGAAAAAACTGATCCATCCCAAAAGCGTCATCTGCGACAGCAAGACCGGCGTCTCCGGCGCGGGTAAAAAGCCCGCCCCGGGGTTTCACTATCCCGCGCGATACGAACAGGTGAACGCCTACAAACTGAGCGGCCACCAGCACCGGGTGGAAATCGAGCAGGAGCTGAGCGAACTGGCCGACGAAGCTGTACAGATCACTCTCACCACGCAGGTGGTTCCGATCTGCCGGGGCATCCTCTCCTGCCTCTATGCAGACCTCAACAACACCATGAGCGCCGCCCAACTTCTGGAGGTTTATAAAGCATTTTACGCCGACAAGCCGTTCGTGCAGATTTTTGACAGCAGCGTCGCTATCGGCACCATGCAGGTCGCAGGCACCAACTTCTGCAATCTGATGGTGGACGTGGACGAGCGGAACAACCGGCTTCGGGTGATCTCGCATATCGACAATCTGATGAAGGGTCAGGCAGGCAACGCACTGCAGAACATGAACCTCATGTTCGGGCTTGATCCGACGCTCGGCCTGAACTTTCCGGGCAGATGCCCATAGGGGAATGGAATGATGGAGTACGGGAATGATGGAGTGCTGGAATCACGGTTGAAACATTACTGTAGCCGTGCTCCGCAGAGCGCGGACCGAGGTCTGCTGACCTCGGCTACAACATGCTCCATGCCATTCCTCCAACACCCCCTTTTCCAACATTCCAATCATGATTAAAACCGTCCATCGCGGCCTCTGGCTGACAGCCGGCCTGGGATTCGTCGCACTCGGCATCATCGGTATTCTGCTGCCGATCATGCCGGGATTCATTTTTTTCGCGATGGCCGTCCCGGCGTTTATGCGCTGTTCAAAACGCTTTAATGCATGGATCAAAAAGCAGCGATGGTTTATCCGCCTGCGCGCGTGGTATCAGAAGTACAAAAAAAGAAAATGGCTGTAATGCCGTTTTCTGAAACTTTCGCTAAAAGGCAGTGCAGGCATCCTGCATTGGACAAATATACCTGAGCGTTTTAGCGTTTGATATTACGATGCCACTCCGCACCATTTTTTGGCTTCGTCGAGATCGGTAAAACACTGCATCCGGTCAAACCCGCCGACCTTGGCAAGAACACAGTACATTTTAGCCAGAAAATGAAGCGACTCGGGCACCGTCAGGGCAAACCGGCCCTGAAAATTTTCCAGCCTGCGTTTAAGCGCTGAAACAAACGCGTCCCCGTCGGCCAGCTCCGCCGTATATCCCGCTCCGGTCAGGTCAAAAATCACGCTGAAGTTTGAGTCGAAGCAGGAATCCTCTGCCACCTCGTCAATAACCGCAATCATGGCTGGCATGGTTAACGGGCCTTCACCGGTAATGTGGACGTGCTTCTTTTCCGGATCAATCGCGTAGTTCAACGACATGGGGTTTTCTCCGAGGGGTTTATCGTTGTGACGCAGTATAGGATTTCACTCAGGCTTCCGTCTACGCTTTTCGAGCTCCGCCGTGACAAGAGGGCAATCCCCCGGTCGTCATTGTAGGCGTTTTTTCAGGAATTCGACGGCGGCTTCCAGATTCTGCCCGGCCTTTGCCGACAATCGTTCGCCGAATTCATTGAAGTCGTATCCGCGGATTGCAAGCACCCATGCTTCGGGCTGTTTGCCAAACAGTTCTTCGACCATCCCCAGCAGCTGCGGGGCGCTAACGCTGTGGGAACTGAACGACAGCCCGCCTTTTTCCCCTTCCAGCGGCGTAAAGGTGAACGGCGGCTCGGCATCGGTCGAAGCGTCGGCCAAAATCACCAGATCGTGTTCGGCAACCTGCGCGGCATCTTCAACGTTCAACTGATAATCGGAATCAACTGAGACATTCGGCAGATTGAGCGTACTGATTTTTTCGGCCAACGCCGGGCCGAGCCCGTCATCGAGTCGTCCCGGATTGCCGTAGCCGATAACAAGAATGCGTTTCATCTGAAAACGTTTATCTCGCTTTACGGTCGAGCAGTTCGCCTTCGGCATCGCGCAGCTCGATTTCGAGCGGCATTTTGCCGAGCGCGTGTGTCGCGCACGAAAGGCACGGATCGTATGCCCGAATCGCCACTTCAACATGGTTGAGCAGGCCTTCGGTAATCTCGGTTCCGCTCAGGTATTTGCGGGCCACGCCTTCCACCGCGAGATTCATCGGGGTGTTGTTGTTCGTGGTCGAAACAATGAGGTTCGCCATCGTCACCTGATCGTTCTCATCCACTTTGTAGTGGTGGAACAGGGTGCCGCGCGGTGCTTCGATGAGACCGACGGATTCCTCGCGCCGTTCACCTTTCACCACGAGATCGGTGCCCTGAAGGTCAGGATCGTTGAGCAGGTCGCGGATTTTCTCCGCAGAATGCAGCTCTTCAATCATGCGTGTCCAGTGGTAGGCCATGGTGAGGTTGTTGGGCTTGCCGTCCGTTACCGCCATGAATTCTTTGCGGGCTTCTTCAGCCTCGGGTGTGTCAATGAAGTCGCAGGCGTTGATACGCGAGAGCGGGCCGACACGGTACCAGCCGTCTTCGGGGCCGATGCTTTTGATGAACGGGAATTTCATGTAGGACCACGGACGGACCTCTTCGGCGATATACTTGAAGTAGTCCTGATAGTCCAGATGATCAAAGATCGTTTCGCCATCGGCGGTGATCGCGCGCAGATCCCCGTGGTAAAGATCCATCGCGCCGTCCTTGCGGACCAGCGAGACGTGATTGGATTCGAACGAACCGAAATCCTTGAGTTCTTCAAGATGCTCGAAGGTATAGTCCTTGGCGATTTTAAGAGCCGCGCGTGACCATTCGATCATCTGGTCAATATCTTTGAGCAATTCGTCGCGCTCCGCGATGCTGAGGTTTTTGTTGATACCGCCGGGAATCGCGCCGGTGCCGTGAATTTTCTTCCCGGCCGTGGCCTTGATGATTTCCTGGCCGTATTTGCGCATCATCACACCCTGCACCGCGAGCTCGGGGTGCTTACGGGCTACGCCGACGACGTTGCGGATCGCTACATCGGCATCGAATCCGAAGAGCAGGTCGGGCGAGCAAAGATGGAAGAAATGGAGCGCGTGGCTCTGGAACATCTGGCCGTAGTGCATCAGGCGGCGCATTTTTTCGGCCGTCGGCGTAAGCTGGTCAACACCGATGATGCCGTCCATCGCTTTGGCGGCGGCGAGGTGATGGCTGACCGGGCAGATACCGCAGAGGCGCTGCACGAGCACCGGAATTTCCCAGTACGGGCGGCCCTGGATAAACCGCTCGAAACCGCGGAATTCCACGATATGAAGCCGGGCCTGGGTTACCTGCTGCTGTTCATCCAGCAGAATAGTGACTTTACCGTGACCCTCAACGCGGGTTACCGGCTCAATAATAATTTTTTTTGCGCTCATTTTATTTCTCCATCAATTCTTTCCGGCAGGAACCACTCGCCGAGCGGTCCGCGGACGCCTCGGCGAGGCGGCCCTACCTAGTCATATTTCAAAAGTTCGTACGGCAGTTCAACCGGCTGGCCGGTCAGCAGCGCAGTAAGCGCCGCCCAAAGTGTGTCGGCCGACGGCGGACAACCGGGAAGGAAATAGTCAATCTTCACCACTTCGTGGGCGGGATAGACTTTGTCCAGCAGCAACGGAAGGTCGGGATCATTGGGAACGATACCGTCCGGATTATAAACCGTCACGCCGGTGCGGTAGGCCTCGTCAAAACATTCGGCCAGCGGAATGTTGTTACGCATAGCGGGAATGCCGCCCATCGTCGCGCAGTCGCCGAAGGAAATGAGGACATCGCAGTGCTTGCGGAACTCCTGCAGCACATGAACGTTCTCTTCGTTACAGCAGCCGCCCTCGATCAGGCCAATCGCGCAGCGGTCAGTGAAGGTTTTGATATCGTCGATCGGGGATTTATCGAAATCCACCAGATCAATCAGCTGCAGGATACGGTCGTCAATGTCGAGCAGCGACATATGACAGCCGAAGCATCCCGCCAGCGAAGTTGTTGCTACTTTTGGTTTAGACATAGCCGCTTTCCTCAACCTTTCTCAATTTCCGAGCCGATCGGCTCATGATCAAATTTCCGTTCGCCGATCGGCACTTCAAAGCCGACCCGCTTTTTAATGATGCAGCCCACCGGGCAGATAGTAGGATCGGCCGCGCGGTCGTCCACGTTTAGATCCGTGTCCCCCAGTGCCTGTCTGCCATTGACGCCGATCTTGCGCCCAAAGCCGCGCCCGATAGACTGAAAGACATTCTTGCCGTCAAGTTCCTGACTCGCCCGTACACAGCGCGTGCAAAGGATGCACCGGTTATAATCCATCATCACATCCGGATGGGACGCGTCCACATCCTTGTCCGGGAACTGGGACGGGTATTGCGGCGCGGTAATGCCGAAGCGGTAGGCCATGGCCTGCAGTTCGCAGTTTCCGCTCTTCTCGCAGAACATGCAGAAGTGGTTTCCTTCCACAAACATCATGTCGATGAGATTGCGGCGGTGTTCCAGCATTTCCGGCGTATCGTTTTCCACCACCATACCTTCAGCCGCCGGCTGAACGCACGCCGCCTGCGGGCGGCCGTTCACCACCACGGTGCAGATACGGCAGCTGCCGATCGGTTTCAGGTCGGGATGGGCGCAAAGCCGGGGAATATAGATTCCCGCCGCGTCGGCCGCATCAAGGATCGTCTGTCCGTGCTCGGCCTGCACTTCGACGCCATCAATTGTAAATTTTAATTTGTCCGCCATATTCTCTACTCCCAACGTCTTTAACGATTTCAACGTTCAACGGTTTAAACGGTTTCTTATGCGTGAAAAAGTACGGATTGCCGCCCGGTCACCTCATTCGCCTGCTCCATCGCCTCCAGCACGTCAAACGATTTTTGCAGCCCGCTGGTGTTATCCCGAACCACTTCGGTGTAAATCGGGCGAAAGTTTTCGAGCGTGGAAAGAATCGGGTTGGGCGAGGTCTGTCCCAATCCGCAGCGGCTCATGCGCTTGGTGGCCTTCCCCAGTTTTTCCAGGTAGTCCATATCCTCGGTGACGCCTTTGCCGTTGCGAATCTGCTTAAGGCGGTTGAGCAGCAGCACATTGCCGACCCGACACGGCACACAGTAGCCGCAGTCTTCCTCTGCAAAAAATTCCATGAACGCTTCCACGACTTCGAGGAGGTCGCGCTGCTTGTTGAACACCATAATGGAGCCGCCGGTCGGCAGGTCTTCAAAACTGATAGCGCGGTCAAACTGCGAGGGATTGATCATCTGGCCGGACGGACCGCCGACCTGCATCGCGGCGGCATCTTCCGCGCCGACCTTTTTAAGCAGTTCATTCACCGTCACGCCGAACGGCAGTTCATAAATACCGGGACGCTCGCAGTCGCCGCAGACGCTCAGCAGCTTCGTACCCGCGCTTTTTTCCGTGCCGATTCCTGAGAACCAGTCCGCCCCTTTATCCATAACACGCGTCGCGCAGCAGTAACTCTCGACATTGTTAACGGCCGTCGGTGCAACCCGGTAGCCCGCAATCGCGGGGAACGGCGGGCGGTCGGAAGGATCGCCGCGCATACCTTCGCACGAGCTGATCAGCGAAGATTCCTCACCGCAGATATATGCGCCCGCGCCCATCTGGATGCGGATATCAAAATTAAAGCCGTCCTTGCCGCAGATATTGTTGCCGAGCAGTCCAGCCGCGCGGCGGCGGTTCAGCACGTCCTCAAGGAACGCGCGCAGGTAGGCATATTCCGCCCGCAGATAAACAATACCGGTCTGCGCACCGATGGCGAAGGCGGCCACGGTCATGCCTTCAAACACCAGGTCGGGGCGTTCCGTAAGCAGCACGCGATCCTTAAAGGTGCCCGGCTCACCTTCATCGGCGTTGCAGAGTATATATTTATCTTCGCCCGGCGCGTTACGGGTAAATTCCCATTTGAGGCCAACCAGAAATCCAGCGCCGCCGCGTCCGCGCAGTCCGGAATTTTTGACATCCTCAATCACCTCTTCCGGTGTTTTCTCGATGGCCTTGCGGAGGCCCGCTTCCAAATCATAGTCGCCCAGCAGTACTTCGCCGCGTTCGCAGATATTGTTCTGCACCATGGTCTGTATAAGCTGGTCGGCATTGTTGCCGTCGCCGCATTCCGTTACCAGAACCTGCGGATCAGCTTTCTTTTTCAGCGCCTGGATAATTTCCGGAACCTTTTCCGGCGTGAGGTTCGTCAGCACCGTGTCATTGGCCAGCGCGGCGGGTGCCTGGTCGCTCATGCCGATGCAGGCGGTCCACTCAAGGGAGAATTTTCCGTCGTCCGTGGTTTCACCGAACGCAATACCCAGCTCGCGCTCAAACGCCGCAGCCACCTCGTCGGCTCCCGCCATCTTGTCGATAATGTCCTCACACAGACGGATGATGATCTTTCCTTTTTTGCGGTCAGACAAAAAGGTGTAGAACGAAACCACGCTCTGAACTTCCACACGATGTGTGTTCGCCTCGCGAGCAATGAGGTCGTAATATTTCGGCGGCACATATCCGAACTCCTGCTGGATCTCGCGTACGATGTCCATCATTCGTGTACGGTCATTGCCGAACCGTTTACAGATTTTTTTGATCTTTGCCTCTTTAAGCATGGTCAACTTCTCCTCAAAACGCATACCGATTAAAACCAGCGAGCGGAGAGATTAGGTCAACCGGTGAAACAGAACAAGATGAAGGTTTAAAAAAACCGATCTTTTTCGTAACAATAGTGACATGAAACCCGCAAAAAAATGGATCGGAGCGCACGTCAGCATCAGCGGCGGCATTGAAAATGCACCGTGTAATGCCCATGCTATTGGCGCAAACGCCTTTGCCCTGTTCACCAAAAACCAGCGGCAGTGGCAGGCCGCGCCGCTCAGCAAAAATAACATCCAGTCGTTCAGCGAAAACTGCGCCGGCGAATTCGCGGCCGGACAGATTCTTCCGCACGACAGCTACCTCATCAACCTCGGCCATCCCGAAGCCGAAGGACTGCAAAAATCACGCTTTGCATTCTTCGACGAAATGCAGCGCTGCGAACAGCTCGGTCTCGACCGCCTCAACTTTCATCCCGGAAGCCATCTGAAAAAATGCACGGAAAAGGAATGCCTCGCCACGATTGCTGAATCCATCAACCTCGCGCTCGCAAAAAGCAAAGGCGTTACCGCCGTCATCGAAAATACCGCGGGCCAGGGTTCCAACATGGGCTACCGTTTTGAGCAGCTCGCCGAAATGATTGAACCGATCAAAGACAAAACGCGCGTTGGCGTCTGCATTGATACCGCACATGCTTTTGCAGCAGGCTACGACCTGCGCACAGAAAAAGCGTTCGCGACCACCTTTGATGAATTCGACAAAATCGTCGGGCTCAAATACCTCAAAGGCATGCACCTCAACGATTCCAAAAAAGACCTCGGCTCACGCGTTGACCGTCACGAAAGCATCGGCAAAGGATTGATCGGAATCGACTGCTTCCGTTTCATCATGGAAGACCCGCGCTTCAACGGCATCCCACTGATTTTAGAAACCCCGCAGCCCGACATCTGGACGGATGAGATTAAGCTGCTGCGATCCTTCGAGAAGTGAGACTTTCCACCACAGAGGTCACTGAGACACAGAGAGGATAGAAATCGCAGGAATGAACACGAATTGGCAAAATCATTAAGGGCAAAATAATTTTTACCTGAAGGAGAAAGCTCTCCCCGCGCCCAGAAAAATGATTTTGCCCTTAATGATTTTGCCCAATCTATTTACGAGTCTGCCGTAAGCAGGCAAGTTTTGCATTGCCCGCCCCGCAGGGGGTATGTTTGAAAATTGAGAATGATTAAATTACAGGATTAGCTGATTTGTTTTCTGCCTGTCACCACCGTGACAGACAGAATCAAATTCTGTCTAATCAACTGTCTGCCATAGGAGAGAAAATGAATACGCAAATCATCTTCTTGTGTCTGCTCGCTGTTGTAGCCAGTTCATGCAAAGACAAAAGCAGGACTGAAGAAGGCAAGCTCCCCTACGCAACTATCTATAACGTGGTCACGACGATGGAGTCGTGAAAAAATCATAACAAACCGACAAGCTCGGTTTACCATATCGTCCAAGCTCCCCAACGTGAAACCGCAAGACATCGAGCTCTACATTGACTCCAAGAACGGAAAGATTCCCCTTCGCCTAAACGCAGACGGAACATTCACGCTTCCCTTGCGTGACGATTTAATGAAGGAAAAACCCGTTCATTGTTGCCAACCAGCCAAAGGGAAGCATGAGTATGGAACTGAAAGCGGGCATTGACTTGAGTAGCAAAATCGACCCACAAGAGCTGTTCATGTCCGAACAGCACAAAACGCGATACGTGAACCTCTTTGGTCTCAAAAAAACCATTGATCAAACGATTAATCACGCAGTCAAAGCGCTAAAAGGACATGAAGTGGAAATTGAGGAGACAGTGTCTTGGTTTGAATTCAAGCCCACCCCCTTAACCAAGGTGCCTGCGCTGATCCACAGCATAAGCGGAGATATTAAGGTAGAGGCTGATCGAGACGGCGTTATCCGAATTCAATATAATCCAAAGCTGGCAGAAGAAAATCCCTGGGTGACTTTTCCTTCTGACGGAAACTGGAAAATGCAAACAAAAGCAAAGAAAGAGGGATCACGTATTAAGTAGGCAAGTCCATGCACAGCAGACGGGATCCTCACATTTAAGCATCTCCACAGAATCAGCCACACTCTTTGCGTCTCTGCGCCTTCTTGACCTGCATAACCCCTGACGACGCATGGTCGCGAGATTTATTCCCTCTCTTCGCTCTCAGCGAATTAAACGGCGGCTGTTTCTTCCTCAATGAGCTGTTCCACTTCCGGAGGGCCGATGACGGTCAGTTTTTTCTTTTTGCGGGGCCGGAGCGATTTCTGGCTTTTTTCGATGATCGCCATCATGTTGACCATGCATTCACGGTGAAAATTATTGACGGCCTTCTCCATCTTCCGGTCACCCTTGCTCATTTTTACCAGATGGCGAAGCAGATGTTCAATCTGCGCCGCATGCACTTTAACCCGGTCGACAATACGAAGTTTTTTCGGAAGGAAAACCACCGACAATTCCAAATCAAGCGCATCGGAATAATCCAGCAGTTCACCGATGGTGACTTTCCGATCCTCTTTGTACTCCAGCTTGGAAATCCGGCTCTGTGTACAACCGCACTTTTCCGCCGCTTCCTGCTGGTTCATTCCTTTTTGGCTGCGCATAACCGTCAACAGTCGTGACAGCGTCCGTCGGTTGAGATAATCGATCTGCTCCTGCTTCTGTTCCTTCGACAGATCCATCGATTTAATCAGCTCGGCAACACTCTTGTACTTTTTGCTCATCGTCCGCATGCCCCTTTGATTTTTTTCACCATTTTCCTGCACGTTTTTAAATCCTGCGTCTGAGAATCCTTATCGCCGATCCGTAACAGATAGAGCATCCTCTATATTCCAATATGGAATATTTGTCCATTCTTAAATTTCAGCATTACGAGGCAGATGTAAGGCGAAGTAGGACAGCCATCCTGGCTGTCTTTGACAGGCTGGAAGCCTGTCCCACGTTGAAGAAAATACCGAACTGTTTTTAAAAATGGTGCGGCAGTCTTCCCCGCCCTGCAAAACCCTTCCGTGTGTTCTGTACTACTATCCGTCAGAATCTTGTTTTTTGTGCACGAGTCTCGGTGCAGTCGATTTATTCCAACCGTTAATCCACGAAAGATTTTTATGGCAGAATCATTTACAGCAAAATCATGAAGACCTTACAACTGGACGGTATAGAAAAATGATTTTGCTTTTCATAATTTTGCCACCCCTCTTTGGTTGCGGCTTCCTCCGTCGCTCTTCGAGCTATGGAGGACAGGTTGCCGCGCTAAGTATTCCGTGAGAAAAATCACCCCCCTCTTCCCGATCAGGGAATGGACTGCGCCGTGAAATCTTATTTCAGCGGAGCGCCCCCCCCCTCTTTCCGTTTGCCGGCAACGGGTGCATCTGCCAAAATCCGGGTCGTGGAGACGATGTATATGACGACGATCAAAGACATTTTTAACCGGGCGGCAAAAGAGCGTGCCGACGGGGTGGCCCTGCGCTTTAAGCAGGAGGGAAGCTGGCAGACCCGAACCTACGGCGAGCTTCTGGAACGGGTGCGGCAGGTGTCGGAGATCTGCGCCGGCCTGGGCGCAGGGCCGGGAGATCGCGTGGCTCTTTACCGGGAGAACTCCCCCGAGTGGTACGAGATTTATTTTGGCATCGTCAGCATGGGCGCCACCGCCGTGCCGATCGATATCACACTCCGCGAACAGGAGGTGGCGCACATTTTTCACGACTGCGAAGTTTCCGTGGTGTTCTGTTCGGCAAAATATGCCGCGATGATTTCGGACATCGAAAAGCGGCTTCCCGACCTGCGCAACGCGGTGCTGGTTGACGCGGAACCGACCGGTCTGCCGGAATCCGGCCGTGTCCGTTTCCACGCCTACGAAACGCTCCGGCAACAGGTTTCGCCGGCGGCGGCCTCCCCTGCGCGCGCCTTTGATCAGTATGATCCGGATCCGGAATCGCCGGCGTCTATCATCTACACCTCCGGAACCACCGGCCGTCAGAAAGGCGCCGTGCTGTCCCACTGCAATTTCATTTCGAATGTCAAAAGCTGCGCCAAAGCCATTGATACCCGGCAGACGGATAATTTTCTGCTGGTGCTCCCCCTCCACCATTCGTTCGCCTTCACCGGCATCGTGCTGCTGCCGGTGTACGCACAGGCCCAGGTAACCATTGTGGACAACCTGAAGACCATTCAGGCCGCCATGAAGGAAACCTCGCCCACGGTGCTGATGGCCGTGCCGCTGCTACTGGAAAAGATGCTGGCCCGCATTCTGGAAAACATCCGGAAAAAAAAGGCGGGCCGCCTGCTCTATGCCCTCGGGCTGGCGCGCGTGATCGGAATAAAAATTCACCGCGAACTCGGCGGGGCGCTGCGGCTGATTATTTCGGGCGGAGCGCCCATCTGCCCCGAGACCCTGCAGGCATGGAAACGGCTTGGTTTTACCATTGCGGAAGGCTACGGCATTACGGAGACCGGCCCGGTTCTTTCCGTCAACCCCCCGGACCGGCCCCGCCCCGGAACCGTCGGCCTGCCGGTGCCGGACGTGGAGATCAAAATTCTTGAACCCAACAGCGATGGGATCGGCGAGATCACGGCCCGCGGATCGAACGTAATGCAGGGCTACTACAACAACCCGGTGCAGACGGAACACTGCCTGCGCGACGGGTGGTACCTGACCGGCGACCTCGGCCATTTTGATGACAAGGGCTATCTGGTGATCAGCGGGCGCAAGAAAAGCATGATCGTCAGTCGCGAGGGAAAAAATATTTATCCGGAAGAAGTGGAACAACAGGTGGCCCACAGCCCCTTCATTCTGGAATGTCTCGCGCTGGGCTACCACGAGCCCGGCGAAACAACCGGCGAACGGACAGGCCTGATTGCGGTGCCGGATATGGAGGCCTTTGACGCCCTTGAAGACCGGGAGGGCCGCCGGCTCTCCGAGCAGGAAATCGAAGGTACCGTGCGGGCAGAGGTCAAACGGATGGTGCAGGGTCTCGCCGAATACAAGCGGCCGCGCTGCATCCAGATCCGGTTCGAAGAATTCGAAAAAACCACCACGCAGAAAATTAAACGCTATCTGTACGCCATTGATACCTTCGCCAGGCGGGGGAGTACATCCCGTTGAAACGAAGGGTGGTACTCTGCGCTCACTCCCCCTCTTCCCGGTCGGCGAACTGGATCTGGTAGAAGAGGTTTTCGAGTTCCTGCTCAATGTTAATGTTGTGAATGAGACAGGTGTCGCTGCCTTTGAGCAGCACGGGCGCAAAGTTGATGACGCCGCGGATGGAGGTCTTCATGAGCGAGTCGAGAATGGACTGCGCCGAGGGTTCGGGCACGGTGAGCACGGCGAGCTTGATTTCGTTCTCCGCGATGAACCTTTTCATTTTGCTGACGTGCAGAATCGGAATCGGCGCGTCGGAATCCAGCAGGTGCGGGTCGCTGTCGAACCCGGCCGCGACGCGAATTCCGACCTGCGGGAATCCATTGTAGTTCATCAGTGCGCGGCCCATTTTTCCGCAGCCGACAATGATGATTTTTTGTTTGCGGTCTTTGCCAAGTATGACGTTGAGCTTTTCGACCATTTCTTCGATCCGGTAGCCGCCGCGCTTGTTGCCGGTGAGATCGAACATCGAGAAGTCTTTGCGCACGAGCGACGGTGAAACACCGAGCGCATCGGCCAGATTGTCGGAAAAGACCCGGACGAGGCCGAGGCCCTTCATTTTTTGCATCACATCGCGGTATTTGAGCAGCCGGTTTATTACTTCAGTGTTTGTTTTCACAAAATTCCCCGCACCTTTTATTGTTATTGAAATGACATATTTTTAGCCTAAATGCTTTTAATGTCAATCAATGGAAATGATTCACTGACTTCCGGCTCAGGACGGAACATCTTTGGTAGGGACGGCTCGGCGAGCCGTCCGTCTTTCGGCAAAGCTCAGGACTGGCGGCGCGCTCGGCGAACGCGCCCTACCTTTCCTGAAAAAGAGGAGAACAAAAAAAACACAGGCAGAGCGGTAAGCCGGATTCTGTTTCCCGACTCTCCGAAGAGGTCGGGATCAGCCATTTATCTAGTGCAATCAACCCGGAACTCAAGTGAGGCGGGCCGCCTCTCGTTCCCTATTTGATCTTGCTCCGGACGGGGTTTACCCTGCCTCCGCGGTTACCCTTGGAGCGGTGGGCTCTTACCCCACCGTTTCACCCTTACCCCAACGAATCGAGGCGGTTTGTTTTCTGTGGCACTTTCCATCCCCGGCGATATCGCACCGGAGTTCCCGCGTTAACCACGGAACGTCCTGCCCTGCGGAGTCCGGACTTTCCTCCCTCCCGAAGGAGAGCGGCCGATACACTCTGCCTGCAACCAAAGAGAATACGCCGCGCCGGACGGCATGGCTACCGGAAAAAGAAGGTTCAATGTAAACGACTGAGCCATTAGCCTTCTTTTGTAGGGCTGGAATGGTCAAAGACCTTCCAGCCGCGGCGGGAAGGCTTTCAGCCGTTCCCTCCCTACAATTTGGAGAGATAGCGGGACATCCCGCATCATTTGTGATGCACTCACCCCCGCCACGCGACGAGTGTCTGATTTTTAGCGAACGACGCCGCTTTGCCGGGAACAGGCCACGTCCGGCATTATTTACGACGCGACCAGACATCGTGATCTTCCACAGCCAGTACCGGCTCTCTGGAAACAGGCCGCGGGCGGTCTTTTTCAGGTTCGGGCTCAGGTTCGGGTTCGGCGGATTTATCGACTTCAGCGGTGATGCCGAATTTCAGCAGACTGACATTTCCGGGGCGGCTTTCCAGCGTGATGTCACCGCCCAGTATCTGTGCATAGCGCCGGCTGATGGCCAACCCGAGCTCCACGCCGGTGACATCGCTGTCTTCCTTCTCCAGCAGATCTTCATGGCTCAATACCCTGGTAAGGATGGTGTCGTGCGCATTGCGCCCGGTGTACGCCAGTTCAAATGTGATTTTTTCCTTACGGTCGCCGAGTTCTTCGCTTGTGGCATGCACGCCCAGCCGGCCTTTGTCCGTTTGGCCGATGGCATACTCCAGCAGGGTGCCCAGCACCTTGCGCAGCTTTCGCCGGTCGGCTGTGATCTGCCGGGAAACATTGTGGGCATGACTCATAGCAAAGAAGAGACTCTTGTTTTTGGCCTTGTCGCAGAATTTCGCGTTCATCTCCGTGATGAAGGCATACAAATCAAACGGTGCCGCTTCCGCCTGAACCGTCCCGGCGGCCATGCGTTCCAGTTCCAGCCGGTTGTTCATCATTTCCAGCAGTTCGGTGCTGTTACGGTTAATCCCGGCCAGCTGTTCCCGCTGATCATCGGACAGGTTGGAAGCGTTCATAATGGCCGCGGAGATTTCCACAACCGGATCCAGCGAAGAGCACATGGCCTCCTGCATGTCGGCCACAAAACGGCTGTTGGCCCGACTGACCTCTTCGGCGTTGTCTTTGGCCTGCCGGAGCTGTTCCTGATCTTTTTTAATCGGCTCAATATTGCTGATCGCAGCCAGCACCTGATGCCGCCCGTCTTCTTCAATCGCCGTCAGGGAGGTCAGCCCGAAGAATACGGTTCCGTCGGGTTTACGGTAAAGCCACTCAAAGGCATCATTCTCTTCTTCATAGGCGCACTGAATATGCTTGAGGGCGAGTCTGGACGAAGGACCTCCGTCCGGCTGCGCGTCGGGCGAAAGCGTATCCAATGACTGGCCGATCAGCCGGTCTTCGGCTTCTGCGCCGAAAAGTTCAACGGCGGCCGGGTTGGCTTTGTTAATTTCCCCGGTTTCCGTCTCCAGTATCAGGAAGGCTTCCGCGGAAGATTCGAACAGCTGCCGGTAATGGTTTTCACTGCGTTTCAGGAGTTGTTCCTCCTGCCTGAGGCCTTCAATTTCCTGCTGATATTCCCGAACCTGCCCGGCTATTTTTTCATCCACTTCCGTGCTGAGTTTGGTGAGCTCGACCTGCTTCTGCGTCAGCGCCAGTTCAGCGGTCTCCTGTTCCTGCCGGGCCTGCTCCAGTTCCTTAGTCCGCTTCTCAACCAGCGCTTCCAGCTGGGCGGCGCGTGAGCGCAAAACGCTTTCGTTCCGGCGCAGGGCTTCTTCCGTTTTTTTATACTCGCCGATCTCCACATTCAACGCTTCGGTTTCCCGAGCAATCAGGCTCTCCTGCTGTTCCCGGAATTCCTGCAGTTCCGACTGCATCCGCTGCAGATCTTCCTCTGTTTTCTTGCGGTCGGCGGATTCTTCTGACAGCTCTTGCGTCCGCTGCTTAATCTGTGCTTCCAGATCGCCCTGCTTCTGCTGAAGTTCTTTTTCCTGCTGCCGCAGATATGCCTCCGTTTTTTTGGTTTCCGCAATCTGCGCCTTGAGCTCCTGCGTCTGTCCGGCAAGCAGTTCCTTCTGGGCGCCGCTGAGGTTTTTCAGCTCCTTGCGCATTTCCTTGAGATCTTCCTCGGAGGCTTTCCGCTCCTCAACCTGCTTTTCGAGCTCCTGCGTGCGCTGTTCCAGCGAGGCTTCCAGCTCCGTGCGGTACTGGTTCAGATCGGACTCGTTCTGCAGCAGCCGCTCTTCCCGTTTCTGCCGCATGGCAATTTCATCTTCGAGCGCCTGTGTGCGCTGCTCAATCGAGGCATCCAACTGTTCTTTGCAGCGGTTCAGCTCATTTTTGCTCTGCCGCAGCCGTTCTTCGATTTCCCTCCGCTTACGGATTTCCCGCGCGAGTTCTTCTTCATGCTTACGGGAAAGCTCCTCCAGTTCCGCCGCAGCCTGCTGAAGCGACTGCTCAGCTTCCTCCTGCCGGCCCGCTTCAAGTTTTTCGAGATCGGCCGTGCGCCGGGCGAGCTGTTCCTGAAGCCGGTCGCAGCAGTCTTTCATCTGCTCTTCGAGCTTCCGGCGCTTCGTGATGTCCAGCGCGACCATGGAAAACGAAACCAGTTTGCCGTCTTTATCGAAATGCGGCCTGATGTGAGACTCCACGAGAATTTCTTCCCCGCCTTTGGTCAAAAGCCGGTATTCATACTCCGCCTCTTCCGTACCGCTCACCGCCGAAAAGGCGTCAGCCAGTTTGTTTTGGTCTGATTCGGCAACCAGCGTGGATACATACGGCATTCCAATCAGTTCATCTTCCGCATAGCCGAGTTTTTCCAGCAGGGCATCATTCATGGATTGAACCGTGCCTCCGTAATTAACCACGGCGAAAAGCGCCGGTGCATGACGGACGATGTTCGCATACTGTTCGTTCTGCTCGTTCAGGGCGGTTTCGGCTTTTTTCCGTTCCGTGGCATCGCCGTAAACCCCGATGATGTGTTCCTTGCCGTTAATCCACACCATGGACGCGCCGATATCGGCAAAGACCATGGAACGATCCTTCCGCAGGCACACCATAGGTTCCTCAAACTTCTGTCCGTGGCGCGCCCGATCTGCAAATTCGTCGCTGACCTGCCTCCGTGAGCCCGGAGGATGAATATCGGCGATACGCATATCCAGCAGTTCCGGCGCGGTGTAGCCGATAAAGTCGCACATCGCCGGGTTGGCATAAGTCAGCTTCTTCGATTCTGCATCCGCCAGGATGATCCCGTCCGGGCAACCTTCCATCAGGCTCCGGAACTGCTCTTCCGATTTCTGAAGTGCCAGTTCCGCATTCACGCGGTCAGTGACTTCCAGCGACAGGCTTACCGCCCCCTCAATCAAACCCTCGCTGCCGGCCAGGGGAATCTCGAACGCTTCCGCCCAGCCCGTGCCGTCCGGCGTTTCATAAGGCCCGACCGTGCGGCTCATCTCGCCGGTCTTCATCACTTCGATGCTGTTTTTATTAAAGTCGCGCGGCGTGGCCGGCATCAGCTCAAAAACGGTTTTGCCAATCCAGTCTTCCACCGGAATACCGGTCCGTTCGGCCATGCCCGGGTTCACATAAAGAAAGCGGCACCTTGTATCTTTAACCAGCACATCCCCCGGCAAGGTGTTCAGTATTTTTTCGAGGAACTGCAACCGGCTGTCCAGCGCCTCCGCCTCCCGTTTCTGCCGGCTGAAATCGCGCTGCGTCCCCCAGATACCAACCAGATGCCCGTCCTCCACGATGCCTACGGCATGATTCTGAAGGCACAGATGATTTCCCCGGTGATCCTTTCGGACCGTCTCGGTTTCCAAAAATTTAAAGCCCGCCTTAACGAAGGCCTTCACGCTTTCCAGATCAGTAAACGGCCCGCACCCGCCCGGCAGCGCATCCAGCCGCGCTCCGGCCAGTTCATTTTCCGGTTGGTCGTAAAGCTCCGCAAAGGGGCTGTTGCACGATGCGAGCGACATGCTCTTATAAATCTGCTCCGCGATCTTATTCGGCTCGCCGTCCACCGCAATCGGCTCGTCCGGAATCAACTGGTAAAAACCGCCTGCCGCCGCCTCGATAAACGAATTGGTACGCCGCTCACCGTCCCTGAACACAGCGTACTCATTGTGCAGTTCCGTGACATCTGTGATCAGCCCGACATAATCCGCAACGGCTTGGTCTGAACCTTTCACCGCGTACATTTGGCAGATTACGGTGACTTCGCTGTCGTCGGTTCGCAAAAAACGAAACGTCGAGCAGAACGGCTCCTGCCGATCCTTCAGGACATTCCACTCCGCGCGCACCCGTTCCCGGTCTTCCGGATGAACGGCCTGTGTCAGCCCTTCGCGCAGAACCTGCTGGGAGGTCATGCCGCACAATCCAGCCAGCTTTGAATTGATATAGGTAAAGTCGCCGGCTCGATCCATTCTGAAAATGCCCGCGACGGCTTCATCCTGCAAACTCTGCTGCCGATAGAGAGTCTCCTCAAGTTTGCGCGTTGTATTGTCCAGATGAACCGTCGTTTCGCCCAAACGATCCTGCGTGAGCTTCAGTTCAGGCCTGAGGGTCAGGCACTGCTCCCGCGCCTTATTGAACCGTGTCCGGTAGATAAACAAAAGTATGAGTGAGACGAGCAGAAGAAGTCCGGTGATACCCGCCACAATGACCGCGGCCATCCGAAGCGGTGTCAGGTTTGAAATGATCCCGAGCAAATCCATAATTTTTCCATCCCCAAAAGATTGTTATTATCAATATTGAGAAAAGCACTATACGTGCCAATGGAGGGTGGAAAGTGGGGTTTCCCGGAAAAAAAGAAACTTCAAGGAAACGGGAAAATGTAGCCGCGCTCCGCAGAGCGCGGACCGACCCTGCGGAGGCCGGCTACAAAATGAAGACAAACGGATTACCGATTAAGCAGCATACGCCCGCAGAAGTTGCAGATTACCAGCTTGGCGGGGTTGAGTGCATCGTTGACCACCTGCGGCGGCAATTTCATATGGCAGCCGCCGCAATGACCTTTTTCGACTTCCACCACCGCAAAGTCGCCTTTGTTGGCAAAGAGCCGCTCATATTTGGTCACCAGCGAGGCATCCAGTGTGGAAACCTGACGTCCACGTTCTGTGGCAAGCGTCTCAATAGCCTCTTCCACCTCTTTGAGACGCTCTTCCAGCATCTCCTGCTCCTCGGCCACGCCGCCCGCTTCTTCGTTGAGCTCAGCCTCACGCTCGGCAATGGCTTTCTTGGAGATTTCGGTCTGCTCCATCAGTTCGATTTCGCGGTCTTCGAGGTCGGAAATGGATTTTTCCTCACCGGCAATTTCGTGGAGAAAAGCACGATACTGCTCGTTGGTTTTGGCTTCCATCTGCTGCTGGCGGTATTTGACGATCTGCTCGCGATGGGCCCCATCCTCAACTTCCAGCTGTTTGAGGTCGGATGTGATCTGCTTCAGCTCTTCGCGGGAGGCTTCCAGCCGGGTTTTGGCGCCTTCGAGCTGTTTTTCGATGTCGGCCTTGCGAGCGGGAATGTCGCGGATTTCGCGCTGGAGTTTTGCGATTTTCCGGTCTTTTTCCTGCAATACCAGAAGTGCCTCAAGCGGATGCGCCATAATACCGATCTCCCGTTGACCCAACAGAACAAAATTGAGCGTGGAGCATACGGCGGCAAATTCGATTCGACAATCGAAAATGCGGCCTAACTTCCGGGGTGTACCAGCGGTTCGCCTTTTTTGCACAGCGGGCACTCCGCAGGCTCCCAGGTGACCGGTTCGATGTCGAGAAGACTGACCAGCGGATAGTCAAATTCTGCTTTGCCGCCACTGCGATTGACGAGCACACCAAGCGCCTGCACCGCGCCGCCGTGAGCTTCAACAATATCAATGGTTTCCTGCACGCGCCCGCCGCGGGTAATCACGTCTTCGGCCACCAGAAACCGCTCGCCCTTTTCAATCTTGAACCGTCGCATCATCAGCGCGCCGTCCGCATCTTTTTCCGCAAAAATAAAACGGGTTCCAAGCGTACGCGCTACTTCATGGCCGACGGAGATACCGCCGAGCGCCGGGGCAATGACGGTGTCGATCTCCAGCTTGCCGAGCGTCGTATGGATTTTCTGAACCAGCGCCTCGCAGACCTGCGCGGCGATGCGGGGGTACTGCAGCAGTAGTGCGCACTGGAAAAAGCGGTCGGAATGGAGGCCGGATCGCAGTTCAAAATGGCCGTTCAGCAAAGCGTTTGTTTTTTCAAAAAGTTTCAGCAAATCGGTTTCGTTCATGTCCATTCCTAAGCAGATGGTTCGTTGAGCAGTTCTTCGACGGTTTTCCGGAATTTGACAGGATCAAGCGGTTTTTCAAAGACGCAGGTGGCCCCCAGTTTTTCCGCCAGATTAAGGTAGTGCTCCGCCCGTACCCGGCCGCCGCCGGAAATGACAATTATTTTCAGATCGGGGTGCTTGCGGAAGAGCGTCATGATCAGCTCAATCCCGTCGCAGTCGGGCATGATCACGTCAGTAATCACCAGATCAAAAGACTCCTTGTCTACCAGCGCCTGCGCCTCAACCCCGTCGTGAGCCTCAGCGAAACGGTAGTCGTCGTTGTCCTCGAACATGGCCCGCACCATCGTGCAGATCGCCTGCTGGTCATCCACAATCAATATCCGCTTCATCATGCCCTCCCCTGCTAAATTTTCTCGAAATTGAGGCGGTAATCCTGTCCGCCGCCGAATTCCAAGATTCGCTGAACATGTTTGCCCAGAATATCGGCCTCCAGATTCACTTTAGTGCCGGGCTTAAATTCAGACATATCGGTCTCTTCCATAGTGTGCGGAATAATGTGCACTGTAAACCCGTCGTCCTTCAGCTCCGCAACCGTCAATGAAATGCCGTCCAGCGCAACCGAACCTTTATACACCATCAGCATGAGCATCTCCCGCGAGCACTCTATCTCAAACTTCCAGTCGCGGTCAACCGGATCAATCCGCCGCACCGTTCCGACCCCGTCCACATGGCCGGTCACAATGTGGCCGCCGAGCGTGTCGCCCAGCGCCAGTGCGCGTTCCAGATTCACAACCGAACCCTCGCCCTTTTCTCCCAAATTGGTTTTATCAAACGTTTCCGTGAGAACATCAAACATCAGGTTTTCGCCGTCCATCTCCGCCACAGTCAGGCAGGCACCGTTCACGGCAATGCTGTCACCAAGATTGACCGGCGAATCAAACGGACGATCCGGCACAACCGCAATCCGACCTGAAGCCCCCTGCATTTCAATCGAAACCACACGGCCCAAACGTACAATTCCTGTAAACATCCTCTTACTCCTTTACCGGCAGTGCCCGAATCAAAACATCTTCGCCGTATTTTTCCAAGGTCTGGAAACGTAAAAGCGGCATTTCCTTTAAAGTCCACCCCGCTTTTCCGAAAGCGGGCACTCCTTCGCCGCCCAAAAGGGACGGCGCCATAAAAATTGCAAATTCATCCACCAGCCCCGCGCGTACCAGCGACCCGGCCATCTCGCCGCCCCCCTCGCACAGCACATGCAGTATGCCGCGTTTTCCAAGGTCACGCATAATTTTCTTCAGCGGGTCGTTCATCACCAGCGTCCGTTCCGACGCTTCATCGGTCAGTACATTGGAATTTTTCGGGACGCTCGTTCCGACAATCACCCGCCACGGCTCGCGGCCTTTTGCCGGACGCGGCAGAAGCGACGGATTGTCAGCGAGCACCGTTTTTGCACCGACCATCACCGCATCAGCAGCACGACGCAGCTCCTGCACCTTTGCGCGCGCCTGCGGACCGGTTATCCATTTCGATTTTCCGGGTGCATCGGCAATCCGTCCGTCAAGCGTCATACCGAGCTTGAGCGTCAAATACGGCAGGCCGGTCAGGATAAATTTGGAAAACGGGGCAATCAGCGCTTCGGCTTCCTTACGGCAAACCCCGGTGATCCCCTCGACGCCCGCGCGACGCAATTGACGCAAACCACGCCCCGCATGCGCGGGATTGGGGTCGCGCGCACCGACCACCACGCGACGAATTCCACGCTCCAGAATCAGATCCGTGCACGGCGGGGTTCTACCCTCCGTTGAGCAAGGTTCTAAAGTGATGTAGAGAGTAGCCGGCTTTAGACTTTTAGCCGTTAGACCTTTGACCTGCCGAAGGCAGTTCACTTCGGCGTGCGGGCCGCCCGCTTTTTTGTGAAACCCTTCGGAAATGATTTTCCCGTTCTTGACCAGCACCGCGCCGACCGGCGGATTGGGCCGCGTGAGCCCCTCCCCGCGCCGCGCAAGTTCGAGTGCGCGCTTCATAAATGGTTCATGATCAGTCATTGTCTGTTTCGACGGTTCGCGCCGGACGGTCGAGTTCCTTCTGAATCCGGTCGAGCACGCCGTTTACAAACCGTCCGGACGCCTTGCCGCTGTAGGCTTTGGCAATCTCCACCGCTTCGTTGATCGAAACCACCGGCGGAATGTCGCCGCGGAAAAGCATTTCATAAACCGCCACACGCATCACCGTACGGTCGAGCACACCGAGGCGATCCACATCCCAGTTCTTCGTGTACTTCGAAAGCGTCCGGTCAATTTCGCGGCGTTTTTCAATTACTCCGTGCACCACTTCGTCCACATAAGCGCGGTCGCGCTCCGACGGTTTCTTTTCCTCGTCGCTCCAGAAATCATCCAGAGCCTGCTCCAGATCATCCGGATTAAACTCCGTCTGGAACAGAAACTGTACCGCCCACTCGCGCGCCTGTCGGCGTCCCGTCACTTTACTCATTAGATTCCTTTATGGTTTTCAAAATATTGGCGGTTTCAATGGCGGCCTCGGCGGCATACCAGCCGCGGCTCGTCCGGCTGCGGGTGCAGCGCGCCACCGCCTGCTCCCAGTTTCGGGTGCCGACAATTTCGTTAATCACCGGAACACCGTGTTCGCGGGCAATATCGACCAGTGAGATGCCGGTTGAATCGCCGATCATCTGCGCGTGCGGCGTTTCGCCCTCCACGACCACACCCAGTGCGATCAGTGCATCATACTTTCCGCTCTTCGCCAGCTCATTGACCACCACCGGAATTTCGTACGCGCCCGGCACCTGACACGTTGCAATGGCCTTCGCACCGTTTTCTTCCAGACACTCGCGCGCATCGGCCTCCAGCTGCTCGGTCAGCTCCTCGTTGAAGCGACTAACCACAATTGCAAACCGCAGTCCGTTCGCATCCAACCGACCTGCTTTTGAAAAATTCTTACCCATCAATCCATTACTCCAAAATTCCATTCCCTAAAGCATATGCTTCATCTTCTCGCGCTTGGTGTTCAGGTAGCGCTCATTATGCGGTGTCGAGGGAAGCACAATCGATGCGCGTTCGACAATCTCAATGCCGTATTTATCAAGGCCTTCAATTTTTGCCGGATTGTTGGTAAGCAACCGGATTTTCGTCATCTCGAGGTCTTCAAGAATCTGTGCGCCAATGCCATAGTCGCGCAGGTCTGGCGCAAAGCCGAGCTCGACATTGGCCTCGACGGTATCGAGTCCCTGATCCTGCAGTTCGTAGGCATGAATTTTTTTGGTCAGCCCGATACCGCGCCCTTCCTGCCGCATGTAGACGATCGCACCGTAGCCGTATTCGCTGATCATCTTCATTGCATGCCGGAGCTGCAGGCCGCAGTCGCAACGCTGTGAACCGAAGACATCACCAGTCAGGCACTCGCTGTGCACACGCACGAGCGGATACGGTTTTTCCGGCGTCGGTTCGCCCATAAACAGCGCAAGGTGATCCTTGTCGTCCACGAACGAGCTGTAGATGCGCAGTTTGAAGTCGCCCTGATCCGTCGGCATCTTCACCTGCCGCTCCATACGGATCAGGCCTTCGTTGACGTAACGGTAACGCGCAATGTCGGCCACCGACGTTATTTTGAGTCCGTGTTTCTTTGCAAACTGAGTCAGCTCCGGCAAGCGCGCCATTTCGCCGTCGTCGCGCATCACTTCGCAAATCACACCGCCGGGCTTAAGGCCCGCCGCGCGGGTCAGATCCACCGCCGCCTCGGTATGGCCCGCGCGCTTGAGCACGCCACCATCAACCGCCATCAGCGGAAAAAGATGCCCCGGCGTCACCAGATCGTCCGGTGTAGAGGCATCGTCCATCAGCACCTTCACCGTCAGTGCGCGGTCTGCCGCGCTGATGCCGGTGGTAATGCCATCGCGCGCATCCACCGATTCCATGAAAGCTGTCCTGAATTTATCGCCAAGGTGCTCCGGCACCATGCGGGCCAGCCCCAGGTGCGAGAGACGGGATTCCTCCAGAGCCACGCAGATGAGGCCGCGGGCGTGGGTGGCCATAAAATTAATCTGCTCCGGCGTACAGAACTCCGCCGCGCAGATCACATCGCCTTCGTTTTCGCGATCTTCGTCGTCCGACACCAGGATCATTTCCCCGCGCCGGAGTGCATCGAAAACCTCTTCTATAGGATCAAACAATTTTTCGCTCATATTCAGTAATCCTCTATATCCGAATCGTGATCCACTCTTGTAGGGCTGGAATGGTCGCAGACGTTGCCACTCCCTGCGGTCGTTGCTTTCGTTCCGAAAGCCTCGCTTCGCGTCCAGCCGCGGCGGGAAGGCCTTCAGCCGTTCCCTCCCTACAATTTTTTATCCCAAACACATAAAAACCCTGAAAACTTTCGTCCTCAGGGCAAACGGATATCTTCGTACCTGTCTTCTTTCATCCAGACTCTACTGTCGGTTGCAGAATCTCACTGCATCAACCTTTCGGTTCGCGGACTTTTACCGCCGGTCGGGAATTTCACCCTGCCCTGAAGACCGAAAAAACCTACTGCGATCCGGGCGACGTGACAAGCCTATTTCCTCGCCCGGAATTCCGTCCTCAAAGCACCTCCGGCAGACTGCGCCCGCCCGGGCCCGGCCCGGTTATCAGAAGATGTGCCTGATCGACTGCTGTCCGCAGCCGTTTTTCACCGGCTAACAGCAAATTCATCAACAAACGCCTCGCCTTTCGATTGCCCGATCTGCTATCTTTTGTGGCCGGTTAAAACAACTTACAGCAAAAACATGAACGTACAAACCACCATCATCACCATTATGCTCGCAGCCTTGTTAGCGGGGTGCGGGGTGAGAAAAGAAGACCACCGAAAGGTACTGAACGAACTGGCCCAAACAAAGCGTCAGCTTCGAACCGCCACTACCGAGGTGTCGGAACTCAGAAACGGCGAGGTAACAAGGCTTCTGTTGGAGTTGAAGCGAGCGAGCGATCTGATTGCCGGGCTGCGCGCCGAAATTGACCGGCTTAAAAAGCAGGATGTCTATACCTTTACCGAGGCCGGAAAGCTGCTCGATGCAGGCGATCTCTCTGCTGCTCTTCAGGCTTACCAGGCTTTTGTGCGTGATTTTCCTTCAAGTCCTAAAGTTTCAGGTGCAAAGGCACAAATCCAGGAGGTCGGGCAGCGTCTCGAAGTGCAGCAGCACGAGGCGGACGTCCGCACTCAACGCGAGCGGGAGGAGCGGGAGCAAAAGGAGCTGGCAGAGCGGATTCGCGGAAGCATGACCGCTGAGGAATGGTGGAACGTTCTGCGCGGAAAGACAACGAAACAGGTTAAGGATCTGCTTGGCATACCCGGATACACCACTGACGGGGACAGGCGGTGGACTTACTACAGCCGGTCCGTTATGCCTTACAGCGGCAAGAGGGAACTTTTGTGCGTTCACTTTCGCGATGGCATCGCTGTTGCGACACAGGGCGAAAATTCCGATATGTTGTTCACGGATTAGAGCAATTGAATGATTGAGATGTCGTGTGGATGCGCCGTCGAGGACAAAGGTACTATTTCTGCAAATCAATCAGCCTGAACAGACGCCGCGCTGCGAAGCCTTGATGAATTCAACCAGCTCAAGCACCGCGCCATCCGGGTTTTCTCTTTCCAGTTCAGCCAGCGCGGTGGAGAGCGCTAAACCAGAGCGGAAAAGCACCTTATAGGCAAGTTTGAGGGCCGCCCGTTCATCGGGCGCGAAGCCCGCACGGCGCAAGCCCACGGTGTTCAGCCCGGCCAGTTGATTGGTGGCGCCGCTTTTGAGCGTACAAAACGGCGGCACGTCCTGCGTCGCCAGCGAATGACCGCCCATCATCGCGCGCGCGCCGACACGGCACCACTGGTGCACCCCGGCATGCCCGCTGAGAAATGCACCCTTTCCCACCCGCACATGCCCGGCCAGCAATACGTCGTTGGCCAGTGTGACGTCATCCTCAAGTTGCACATCGTGGGCCAGATGCGCCAGCGCCATCAGGTAGCAGTTGTTGCCGACCCGCGTGACGCGGTTCTCTTTCGTGGAACCGCGATGAATGGTGACCCCCTCGCGGAACGTGCACCCCTCTCCGATTTCGACAAAGGTTTCCTCCCGGGGATCAAACGAAAAATCCTGCGGCAGGTCGCCGAGCACCGCACCCGCATGCACACGCCCGTTTTTGCCAAGCGTCGTGAACGGATGAATCACCGCATGCGGCCCGATGACACAGCCGTCGCCGATTTTTGTTTTGGCATCAATAAATGCAAACGGCCCGACCGTTACGTCCGTGCCGAGCTCCGCCCCTGTTTCAATTACTGCTGTCGAATGTATTCCCATGTCTGCTCCTGTCTGCTAACCATTCAAAACCGATTTCATTCAAACGTAGGACAGCCATCCTGGCTGTCCGGACAGGCTGCCTCCTTCGCCAAGGCTACGGCGGCCAAGGGAAGCCTGTCCTGCTTTTTAGGCCCTCTATTTCTCCTGAAAGTCCAGCAGCCCGCTTTCGCGCAGGCTCAAAAAATCGTCTGCGCCGCCGCGGATGCGCCGACCGATTATAATATGATCCAGCACCTTGATTTCCACTGTTTTTCCCGCTTCAACCAGTTTTTTTGTCAGCCGGATATCTTCGGCTGAAGGCGACGGATCGCCCGAAGGATGGTTGTGCGCCAGAATAAGGTTTGCTGCGGAATACTGAAAGGCCGGTTTAAAAATTTCGCGCGGATGCACGAGGCTGGCATTCAGAATCCCTTTCGACACCTCGATCGGCGAAGCCATCAGCCGGTTTTTAATATCGAGCAGCAGCACCCAGAAGATTTCACGGTCCAGGCCGCGGGCGCGCTCGCGCAACACGGCGGCGGCCTCCTCCGGCGAAGCAATGCGCGGATTTTCGCCAACGCTTTCCTGCGTCATACGGCGGGCCAGTTCGAGTGCCGCTTTCAGAATTTTGGCTTTCTCTTTTCCGATGCCGTGAATTTCCTGCAACTCCGCCGCCGATGCACGGGAAAGCGCACTGAGGGAGCTGTATTGCAAAAGAAGGGATTCAGCCAGCTCAACCACATTGATTCCGGTTGTGCCCGTGCGCAGCAGCAGCGCAAGCAGATCGCTTTCGGAAAGATTTTCGGGCCCGAGGCGGTCAAATTTTTCACGCGGCTGAAGCGCCCTGGGCAGATCTTTGACCCGCACCCGGTACACGCCGCCCTCTTCGTTGATTCGATTGCCAATCATCCGCCTTCATCTCCCAGCTTGTCGCACCGGCGATTCCAGCGCGACAAGCCGGAAGGTTTTTAGCGAATTTTTGAAAGGTTTGGAAAGTTTATTCGTCGGCGGCGAGAAGGACCTGCTCTTTGATCCGTCGCGCAAGATAGGAAGCCCGCCTCCGTTTCCAGACGATCAATCACTCAGTTTCCCTCACTACTTGCAGGTCGGCTTCAAGCTCCGGCAGATCATAGTGCATTGGGATGCGCAACTCACCCAGCTTGCGCAGCAGGCCGGGCTGGTCATACCAGCCACCCGGGCAGCACGTCCCAGTGTAATCCGTCGCTCAGCATATAGACCAATGGCAATATCCAGCCGCGCGTGTTCCGGCGTCAGATCAAGTCCTTGAATCAGTTCATCTGGAAAAGCAACCTGCATGACTATGTTTTTACGCCTCGCCGCCTCCGTCCGCAAGCTTCAAGATTTCTGTTTGAATGACAGCCTTTTTGATTCTTATCCACGCTTCCCGCTTGCTTGAACCACGCCCTGCGTGGTAAGTTTTAGTCTGGTGCAGAAATCCATCAAAAAAACTCTCATAATCTTGCTCTTTCTGGCGGGAACGGTTGCGGCGCAGACCGTGACAACCTGTGAGTATTACGACAATCGGCGGTGTGCGGTTGTCTGGACATCAGATGATTTTTTCTACTCTCCGGGATACTCCCGTTATGACCGCTTTATGGATGCCGCACATTTGGCGGTAAGCAATCATATGGTTTACAGTCCGGGAGTGATTACGGGTATGATGCATCCATTTACGGGGATGACACATTTGGACGGCTGGACACCTCTACAAACCGAAGTGGCTATCGACAAATTGATACCAATCAACCACTCCTTCACCCACCCGGTTGATATAACGGCGACGACATATTCCAACGAGTATGTCTGGTCGCGTACCGATTTATTATCGGAAATCACCTACCCTTGGCAGTTTACCTACAAGGGCAAAGAATACCTCCCCGCATTTATTCAGTTCGGCGGGTGCACAAACATTGACTACGACGTGGTACGGCAATACTTGTCAAGTAACGACTATCTTGCCTGTCGGTGGGTCTCTCAAACATCATCGGGCGAGTGGCCCGCGTGGAATGAGTCTCTAACGTTGTACGGTCACACATCTCAACTCGGCATGGTTAATACGACCGTGCGGGACGGGCGCGTTATGGACGGAAAATGGTCGAATACGTTTGATAATGTGTATGCGAGCGGCGGAATATATGTGGAGTATGACCATGCGTGGCAGGATTATGGGTGGGTGTACGGCACGAACTCCGCAAAGTGGGCAGCGTTTGTGGATTATGTGGGCAACCGGAAAGATGTCTGGTATGTGGATTTTTCCAGCCTTTACACCTACCACTATCTGCAAGATCAAGTTCCGCCAACCATCACGACAACCAACCTTGGCCCGGTATTTGAGTTTACCGTTACAGGTGATTCGGCAGAGCGGGATAAGTATGGGCTGTCCTATCCGCTGACCTACAAGTTCACCAAGCCGGCGGGTTGGATGCATTCGGTCGGCGTATATGTTTATTACCGCGACACCATGGCGACCAACTGGGCACTAATGGAGGAAAAAACCACCAACGATTATTTCACGGGCATCAACACCTTCCGCGACGCTAATGACGTCGTTTATATATCGCAAGGGTTGCCCCAAACCTCCGATACGTTCGATTTACTGATCAAGCCGTGCCGCGTACCTCAGCATCTTCAAGCGTTTAGTTGTGATGGCGCATGGTTCTGCGCCGATGTCATCAAGGAAGATGTGGTGCCAATGTTGCAATACACCACCAACCTGCTTAATCCTGCATGGACGGACTGTACACCTTCCAGCATCGAGACCAACGGTGCTGTCTATCGGCTGTATATTGACCCGACCAATTTTGGCAGACGGGCTTATTTCCGTGCGGTAAAGGATATCTCCCCGTAAATCTACCGCCTTCCGCCTTCCGCCTTCGCCAAGGCTTCGGCGAACAGGAAAGGCGGAACTACAAACACCGCACGACGTCGACTTCGATTTCGAAGAGGAGGTCGTCGCGGCAGACGTCAGCGTGGGAGACGGCGAGCGGGAAGCGCGGGATACCCAGCTCGTCGGCGATGCGTTCATAGATTGGCCAATGGGCCATGTCTTTGAAGTAAGCAATACCACGGAAAAGGTCGCCCCACTCCATTGCGCATGATTCCAGAATGGCCTGAATCACTTCAAGCGTCAGCCGGATCTGTTTTTCCGGATCGTCCTGATGGACGGTTTCCCCGGCGGAATCAATGCTGGCCGTTCCGGAAATGATCAGGTTGCGGTGCGTGGGATATGTAAGCTCCACCGCACGGCTGAACGAGCTTTTATAGTCGGTGGCCGGATTCTGAAGCGGCGAATCGACGGGTTGTATGGTCATTCCAGCATTCGACTGCACAGCGAGCGCGTCGATCATGATCGCCGCACCAAACGGGTTGCCCGCGCCAATGCCCGTGCTGGCAGGAACCATGCAGTCGAAGATGCCGGTTTCTTCGAAGAAGGCGGTGCGGACGGCGTTGAAGTCGTCGTACCATTCGAGAAGGCGGTCGAGATATATCCAGGTGCGCACGGTATCGGTCACGTTAAAGCCGCACTGAGAAAGCGCCGCCTGCATCACTTCGAACGCCGAGCGGGTCTGCGCTTCGCGCGACGCAGCTACATCAAGCGGCAGCAGGCCGCGCAAACGACAGAAGCGGGCATGATCCGTTTCGTAGGTGAAGCCGATATCGCGGCCGCCGACCGTGACCGGATCCGGTGTAAGCCCCGAAAGCGCGAAGGCCTGCATCGAAAGCATTTCGCCTTTACGGCAGGCATCGCCCTGCAACCAGACAACCGGCCAGCCGGTATTTTCGATTTCCGCACGGAAATCTTCGTAGTGCTGACAGCCTGCGAAGACAAACTGGCTGAGTACGGTGGCGTCGCGCTCTTCGGCGGCCAGCCGCAAAAAGCGGTTCATTTCCTTTTTTTCGGGAGCCTGTACCGTAATGCAGTGCTCGGCATGCGACGGAAGTGACAGGGTAGCGATTTCGGCATCGCAGTGTGTTTTAAAAATCTGTGCTTTCAAGAAATGTCCTTTCGGGATCACTCGCTAATCTGTATAGGGATGGCGCCAATGGTAAAATTGCAGGTTTTGCGGTTCAACCATTTGAGGATGGGATTGTAGGTGGGGTCATCTTTGGATTTTGAAACGCCAAAAGATGCGTTCAAAACGAGGCTTTCAAAGGCACCGGGCGGAGCTTCCTCGCTGACCAGTAAAATAATTGCACTGTTTCTCCATCCAAAATTTTTACTTTTCAGGGTGATCCATTCGGGCGCATCGGAAAGGGTAAGCCTGAGATTCCCCTTGAATCCCTCCTGCCTGAAAACCTTCCCGGTAATCCGGATTTCTTCGCCGGGGCGGGCCTCAGCAATCCCCTCCTTCGGCAGGTCGAGTTTGACGGAAATGGGCAACGGCTCGGTGACGCGAAGGAGCAGTTCCTGTGCAGAAACGAGATGGCGCCAAAGGAAGGCCTGCATCATATCGTCGGCGGGCACGGCCGGTCGGCGCACGTCACGTGTTTTGATGCGGGCCGCTCCTTCAATATCAAGCCCCATCAACTCATCCACATCACGTTCCTCGGCAAAAAGAGTCACCTGTGTTTTATCCGCCCCGGCGGGAATGATGGCGCGGTTGAGGCTGATTCCCTCCGGCGCATTTTTGAGGGTCAGCTCAATCGGGCCATCAAAGCCGACTTTGCGCAAGGCGTGCACGGTGATGACGGCGCTGCCCTCCAGCGGAATGTTGAGGCTGGAGGGAACAACGCGCAGGCTGTAGTCGGGTTGCTCTTTGCCGATACGCAGGCGATAGGCATATTCATGACCGCCCTTCCCTTGCAGGTCGTCGAGGCGGATGATGTAGGCTCCGCTCTTCGGCAGTTCAACATTCAGAAGGGAATCGGCGTGGTGGGTAACCAGCCCCGCTCCGCGATCCACTTCATCGTCGCTGATGGCCAGAATGTGCTCCTCCGGATCGAGAAGAACCAGACGAGCGTCGAGCGGCGAATCGAGGCGGCGGGCGAACACCTCAATCGAAAGGGGATCCCCTCTTTGGCCCTCAAAACGAAAGCAGTCGTAGTCGCCGGGCTTTTCGATGCGGCCGTTGATGACAAGGCTTTCTTCGATAGTCTGCGCCTGAAACGGCAGGTTGTTGGGCTCGGCCTCAAAGACCTCGGGAAGCAGATCCACTCCGAACGGACGGGTATTCGAACGCTTCGCCCCTTGCCCCACCGCAATCTTCTGTGTTTCGGGGGCGTTGCCGGATGTTTTCAGAATAATGTTTTTCTTCGGCAGGTTCACGCCGTAGAGCTGGACGGGGACCTCGCTGTTTTCCGGGCCGCCGAGTGGAAAGATGTGATCAATAAACGGCAGATTGCCCATGGCGATTCGATAGACAAAGTCGCGGCGGCCGCGGTAGATGGAGTCGCGGATTTCCAAAACGTACTCACCGTTTTCGGGCACCTGACAGATCAGGACGGGATCGGGATCGAAACGAAAGTCATCGATGTAGGCGATTTCTTTTCCGTCCGTGTCGTAAAGAGTGAGGACGGCCTGAAACCAGCCGGGTACGGCGTCGGCCAGATACGGAACGAGTGCGCGAGCCTGCACACGGAAAACGAGATCATCGCCGCGCTCAGCGTAGAATCGAAAACAGTCAATGTCGCCGGGCATGATCTGCCCGTTGAGGAGCAGCGGAAGCCCGGGGGCGGAACCGACGGTATCGGACACTTCATTGTTGGGTTCGGCTTCAAAAACCTCTTCCAATCCGCTGACTTGAAACATGAGCTGGTTGGAAAGTCCATTGGTGGTGATGACCCGCAATTCGTATTCGCCGGGCTCGACATCCTTATCGATCGTGACCTGCAGGGTCAGGGTGTCCGCCAGTTGGGGGTTGAATTGTTTTTTGGCATACAGCTCCTTGTTCTTATTGCGATCCTTTCGCTCCGCCTTTGCCATCATCATCGTGTCCATGGACAGATCAATCTGATGCTGAAGCTGTTCACGGAGCAGCGGATCCTTTTCTTCCTCCATCGCGGCTTCCATTTTCTCTTTCATCCTTCGCGCTTTGTTCCCTGCCTTGGGGTCGAGCTCGAAGGTATAGTCCGTCACCTCGGCAACCACCTGAGCTCCGGAGACGTGAATGCCGAGAGTGTTTTTGAGGTGCTGCCCGCCAACGGTCACCGTGAACGTCGTGCCGGGCACCCCACCCGCCGGATAGAGATAGCCGATGTGAGGCAAGTCGATGCAACGCGCCGTCGTCCCGATCAACAGAACAAGAAAAAGGATTTTTTTCATCACATAATCTCCCGGAGAATTCCGCCGGTTTCGATGCCGCTGTCCGCCAGCGGAGAAACATGGGCCAGCTTGCCCTCAGGGTGCGGCAAGGTTCCAAACGGGTCGATGCCGAGCAGTTCATACATGCTGGCAATGAGATCCCACGGATATATCTTTCGGTCGGTAACGTTTTCACCGCGTCCGTCCGTGGCTCCGACGACCTGCCCGCCCTGAAAACCGCCGCCCGCAACCAGATGGCTGAAGGCCTTGCCATAATGGCTGCGCCCGCCGTTCCACGGAGCCTCCATCTGAATTTTCGGCCCGCGGCCGAATTCGCCACCGACCCAGACGATGGTGGAGTCGAGCAGGCCGCGCTGATCCAGATCGGTCAACAGTGTGGCGACTGACCGATCCAAATCAGGAAGCATGCTCTGCATGGCCTCAAAATGCTTTTTATGGGTGTCCCATTTAGAGGAGTTGATGGTGACAAACGGAACCCCCGCTTCCACCAGCTTACGTGCCTGCAGGCAGGACTGCCCCAGAAAACTGTTGCGCCCGTACGCCTGCCGAAGTTCGTTGGCCTCCGTCGAAAGGTCGAAGGTCTTTTTAGCTTCCCCGAGAATCAGCGAATAGGCCTCTTCGTTATTTTTACCCATTTTGTCGACCAACGGATCACCGGCCATTTTCCGCCCGAATGTATCGAGATTTCCGAGCAGTTCGCGACGGCTTCTCTGACGCGTTTCGGTGATGCCTTTGGCGACAATCCCCTCGACAGCAAACGGGGTTTTAGTGGGATTGCCGCCGGTGGAAAACGGTTTGTATTTCGAGCCGAGGAAGCCCGCTTCGGAAAAACGGCCCTGAGGTCGAACCAATGTGACATACGGTGGAATGAGGCCGGTATAGCCCGCATCATAGCCCTTCTTGAGCGAAACCACCGATCCCATGGAGGGGTTAACAACGCCATCGACAGGCTTGGTTCCGCTCATAACCATGTACGAGGCCGTTTCGTGGCCGTTGTTGCCGTGGGTCATACCGCGCAACAGTGCGTATTTATCAGCGATTTTGGCGAGTTGCGGAAGCGCCTGACATATCTGGATGCCATCGACGTTGGTGGAAATCGGGTTGGTGTACTTTCCGCAATAGTCGGCACCCGCTTCGGGTTTGGGGTCGAAGGTGTCCAGATGCGAAGGCCCGCCCCAAAGCCAAATCTGAATCACCGATTTGGCTTTGGCCTTCAACGGGTTGACCGCGCCCAGCGCTTTGGAAGCCAGCCCGCCGTAGAAAGTTAATCCGGCGGCCCCCAGCGTGCTGAGCTTGAGCATGTCGCGCCGTGTGATGCCATTTCTGCTCTTCATGACTCCACCTCCTTGCGACTTAGTGTCGCAACATAAATTCCTTGCTGTTGATCAAACTCCACGCCAGATCGTAGGCAACCTGATCGGCATTTAAGCCGCTGGTTTTTTGGTACTCTGAAATCGTCTTTTTTTCTTCATCGGTCGGGAATCGCGAAAGAATGTGTAAATAGAGCTCCTCAAGTCGCCGGGCCGAATTCCGCTCCGTTCGCAACAGTTCTTTCAGGAGCGGACTATTCATAATTTTGTCCTGAATATGCGACGAGTTGAGCATATGCAGGGACTGAAAAACGGAAACGTCACTGTTTCGATCCGACTCATAGGAGGTGTCGCGGCCGGGGCGTCCGAACATTTCGAGGAACGGCGATTTGATGCTCCCGTCTGCCAGCGCAATCGAGCGCTGTTTTTTAGGAATATAGGTAAACGGCTCAGGGATGGCGCTGGAATATTCCTCGAATGTTCCCGTGATCTGACAGAGAGCATCAATCAACACCTCCGCATCCATTCGGCGCATCCGGTAATGCGAGAACCCGGCCTCATCGGCTGCATTTTCCGGGGTCGGGACCGATGAGCGCTGATAGGTGTCCGAGTTGAGAATAATGCGATAGATGTGCTTCAAATCATATCCGCTGACGATCAGTTCTTTTTCCAAAAAGGCCAGCAGTTCCGGACTCCACGGGGGGTTGTCCGGGCGGATATCGTCTACTTCATGGATGATTCCCCGCCCCAAAAGCTGATGCCAAATCCGGTTGACGATTACTTTGGAAAACCACGGGTTGTCCGGTGCAGTCAGCCAGTCCGCGAATGCAATGCGCGGGTCGTCGAGATCCCCCAGCTTCACCGGCTTTCCGTTCAGCGGTGTCGGGGAAACCGGCTCCTGAGTCACCGGATGAAGAAACTTCAGGGTTGGATCAAAGTATACAATCTCCTCTTTCCATTCGGCGGTCTTCTTGTAGGCCACCTTGGCAAAGAAAGCATCCATTCCAAGCAGTTCCTCTTCGGAGAACTCTGCTTTTTCGAGGCGCATGCCCATGAAAATGAGGGCGGCGGTCTCGAAAAGATTGCGCGGAGTGCGCTTCTGGAACGGGCGGTAGAAATTGACGGGGGGATCGCGAAAGTTGCTCCCGCTTGTGGTGAGCAGCGCGCGGGCAAACTGATCGTACGGCATGTTATTGCGGAAGGCATCGACCACCCATCGGTGATAGGCCTGTACCGCATTCGGCCAAAGATTACTCGGAAACTCCGCCTTCACCCGCAGCA
The DNA here is from genome assembly GCA_029939835.1 of Pontiellaceae bacterium. GTDB lineage: Bacteria > Verrucomicrobiota > Kiritimatiellia > Kiritimatiellales > Tichowtungiaceae > Tichowtungia. The sequence continues at coordinate 4,968 of JAOZSE010000003.1, read as the reverse complement.
GGTCGCACCACTTCAGGCCGAGATACAGTGCGAACTCGTCGCGCGCGATCAGCTCGTCAATCAAACGGGTCCGTTTGCTGCGGCCGGGTCGTTCGAGAAAAGCCCGGGCTTCGCCGACGGTCGGCAGCGTGCCGATCACATCGAGATAAACGCGCCGCACAAAAACCTCGTCGGAACAGAGTTCCGAAGGCTGAAACCCGTCTTTCTGGATCTGCGCGGACGCGTGGCCGTCCACGACATTCTGCGGATACGTCTTCGCCCCGGCACATGTCAGGGCGAGCGCAACCAGGCCGAAAACCAGAACTTTTACCCGTTTTCGTTTCATAAGTCCCTCAGTAGACCGTTTCCCGCTTTTTTATATAACGTCTGAGTGTAGAAAATAGTGTCCCGCTAACCAGAAAATCGTACCACACCGGGCACCGTTTCCACATCAAAAACAGTCAATATAGAAAAAGCCGCCCCGCAGTGCGGGACGGCTTTCGATGCGCTCACGGAGAGGCGTCAGGCTTGGGCTTGCAGGGTCATCAGGAATTCGGCATTGCTCTTGGTCTTTTTAAGGCGATTGATCAGCAGCTCCATTGCCTCGACCGGCGGAACATCCTTGAGTGCTTTGCGCAGCGTCCAGACCTTTGCCAGTTCATCTTTGTGCAACAGCAGCTCCTCTTTGCGGGTGCCGCTCTTCTCGATGTTGATCGCCGGGAAGATACGCTTGCCGACGAGATCGCGATCAAGCGCCAATTCCATATTGCCGGTGCCCTTAAACTCCTCAAAGATCACTTCGTCCATACGGCTGCCGGTATCCACCAGGGCCGTGGAAATAATGGTCAGGCTGCCGCCGCCCTCGATGTTGCGCGCCGCGCCGAAAAAGCGTTTCGGTTTATGCAGGGCATTGGCATCCACCCCGCCGGAAAGAATCTTTCCGCTGTGAGGCTGAATGGTGTTATACGCGCGCGCCAGACGGGTAATACTGTCGAGCAGGATGATTACGTCATCGCCGTTTTCTACGCGGCGTTTGGCCATTTCGATCACGATTTCAGCAACCTGCACATGACGCTCGGGATGCTCGTCAAAGGTTGAAGAGAGCACTTCGGCCTTGGTAGTGCGCTCCATATCCGTCACCTCTTCCGGCCGCTCATCGATCAGCAGAATAATAAGTTTGGCATCCGGAGTGTTGGTGGAAATGCTGTTGGCAATTTTTTGCAGCAGCACCGTTTTACCGGTGCGCGGCGGCGCCACAATCAGCCCGCGCTGCCCCTTGCCAACCGGCGTCGCCAGATCCATCACACGCATGGAAATTTCATCCGCGGTGGTCTCAAGCCCCAGCCGTTCGTCGGGGAAGAGCGGTGTCAGATTTTCAAACGGGATGCGGTTTCGGTTTTTCTCTGGCGTATTGTTATTCACCTTGTCGATCGACATCAGCGCGAAAAAACGTTCCTTCGATTTCGGCGGACGGATCGGCCCCTCCAGCAGGTCGCCGGTGCGAAGCCCGAAACGGCGAATCTGCGACGGGGAGACATAGATGTCTTCGGGGTTGGGCAAATAGTTGTTTTCTGACGAGCGCAAGAAACCAAATTTATCCGGCAGCACTTCGAGGATGCCGCGGCAGAGCGCTTCGTTGCCCCAGCGGATCTGTTTTTTGAGAATTTCAAAAATCAATTCGTGCTTGCGCAGGCCGGCGGGATCTTCGATATCATATTTTTCCGCCAGTTCTTTCAGCTCGGGAATTTCTGTCACCTGCAGCTCGAACAGTTTCAGCTTGGGCATTTTCTTCGCATTGGGATCGGGCTCCATCTCGCGCGGCTCGCCTCCGCCCTGACCGCGCCGGCTATTATTGCGTCCGCGGTTATTGTTATTCCTCCGTCCGTTGCCGCCCTGATTGCGCGGCGGGCGCTCTTCGGTCCGCGTCTCCTCTGTGGAGACCTCTTTTTCGGCCTTTGGCTTCGGTTCTTCCTGCGGCTTGGTTTTTTCCACATTCACCTTTTCTTCACTCATCATTATTCCTCTCGTTCCGGATGCGCTCCAGCAGGTTCAACATTCCACTGTGCAACGCCTCCAACGATTCGTTATTTTCTATACTAAAATCAGCTTTGGCTTTTTTTTCAGCCAGCGGCATCTGCGCCGCGATCCGTTTGCGAGCCTCATCCTGCGTCAACCCGCGTTTTTCCAAACATTGGAAAACCTGTTCTTCCGGCGCGGTCACGCAGATCACCGCGTCCCAGCCGTCCGTCCAGCCCGCCTCAAACAGCAGCGGCACCAGTACCGCCGCATCCTGCCCTGCGGCGCGACATGTCGCCATCCACTCCTGCGCGGCTTTAATCACGGCCGGATGCACCAGACGGTTCAGCGCTTCGCGCGCCTGGGAATCTGCGAAAACTCTTTCTCCGAGCCTCGCGCGGTCAATTTCTCCGTCTTCTGACAAAATCGCTTCGCCAAAATATTCGGCCACCTTCTGATAAACAGGCTGCCCTTCCGCCATCAGTTCATGCGCCAGCAGGTCGCTGTCCAGCACCTTGAATCCTTCAGCAGATAAAATTCGGCCCGCTTCGGTTTTGCCGCAGGCAATTCCGCCGGTAATGCCAAGAATGATCGGTTGCTGCGATGTCATACATTCAGGGTAAAAAGATGAAACAGACCTGATGAAACATACGGCGAAAAATCGGGAACAGAGGGAGAAGAATGCCGTGATGTGGGGAAAAAGTACCGTAAACCTCTGGAATGTCAACCTCTGTTACACCCGAAGCTCAGAAAAATAAAACGATCTGTTGCGACTTCGACCGAGAGAAACTCTCATTCCGAACCGTCCTGTTTTATGGGCTCAGGTCTCCCTCCTCCAACTCTATGCCTTTCGAAATCAGCCATTCTTTCAATCGATGAGCAGAATCATCTGTTAATTTCGCATCAGAAGGCCAGTTTCCATTTCGCCACCTTAAGTGACTTTCACCGACTAATTCTAAAACTTGAACAGGTTTCGACTTTCCCTTAAAAATAAATCTCATATCCCCCGCCATAAAAACAGTTTCTGATTTGGCCTCATCAATTTGCATTGTATCTAGAAAGACCTGTAAATCATCCGCATCTTGGAGCATGAATATTGGGTCGTCATTCCTCATTGGACAAACAATCATCTCATCGAACCCGGGGATACTTTCTAAGAAAATGTTTTTCCAGTTTTTCAGTCGAGGAGGAGAATGCCAAACTATCATTTTAGATGCTATAAACATTCCCGCCAACAAAAACGCGAAAACCATAAGCAACAAGGTCTTTTTGTTAGATAACAACATATTATTTCTCAAAAGATTCAGGCCCTAACTTCACCCACTCACCATCTGTGATCTGCTCAAGATGACCAAGCCAGCTAAGGTATGGCGGGTTTTTATACGCGAGCGCAACTTCTCCAGTAGATGTTAAGACTTCGGCACCAGCCATACTAGCGAGTTTTCGAGCATCTCCACTGTCCAACCCGGCATAACAAGAAATTAAATTTATCGGAGTCCCGTCCCTGTATCCATTAGCTTTCATTAATGCATAAACTATTTCAACAGGAATAGGGGTGTTGTATTTATCGACAAATATTCCCACATTTCTTCTACCATGAATGGCCAGATCATAATAGCCCAGCTTTCCAATATATTCATCAGCCGAATGCTCCCCCGATAAATTCAGATCGACCAATCCCGTCGGATCAATCCGGTTGATCGAATCATTGCCGCAGAAGAGGTAGAGATTATTCCCTCCTTCAAAGCCAAGTGCATCTTTTGTGAGCCATCTTCCAACCTTTGGGTCATAATCTCTTGCACCGAAGTGCACAAATCCTGTGTCTCTGTCATAGAGCCCGCCGTGGAACCCGAACGGCTGGAATCCGGGGCTGGTGTCCTGCAGAACGTTCCCAAACTCATCATAGTCTATTCTCTGCATCACCGAACCGTCTGCAATAGCAATGACTAAACGCACACTTCCTAGATGATCAGAAATGATGCGATAGGTGTTCGTTCCTTTGAGCATATACGCAGGAACATGACCTTTCTCTGCATAGACAAAGATCGAAACCACGTTATTGGAGCCGTCAAACTCGACCACAGGGTTGAGCTGGTCTTTGTAGATGAATTTTTGAATGGGTGTTCCATTCACCGTTTTTCCAATTCGTCGGTTGAGCGGGTCAATGGTGTAGGCAATGTTTGTAACGTTCAAATCAGCGCTGAGCAGGTTACCGAAAGAGTCGTAGTCATATTCAACCACAGAAGTTGCAGAGGACACGGAAGTCAGGTCGCCAGCCAGATCATACGTGTAACTGACGAGGCTGGAAGCCCCGTCTACGCGGAGCAACCGGTCGTGATCATCATAGACCATGTTGGTGACAACCTCAGTCGCAGAAGTGAAAGAAGTCCGGTTGCCGTTGGCATCATATCCGTAGGCGCTGCACAGCGCACCGTTGGTGTATACCTGCTTCAATCTTCCCATGGTGTCGTAAGCGTAGGCGAAGGTGTTGGTTTCATCGAGAATCACTTCGGTTTTGTTGGTGATACGCCCGAGCGCGTCGTATTCGTATTCGCAGGCGAAGAGAAGCGCATTGGTGGTGGCTGACTGACCGGCATGGAGTTCACCGTAGCCGTTATAGGTATAGCTTTCGGAAACGCCGCCCAAGACGGCATTGGTGAGGAAGCCGGTGGCGGGGGCATAATTCAGGCCAAGCTCTCCGGCCTGGGTGAGTGCGCCATCATCGTCATATTCAAATCCGATTTCCTCACTGCCGACAGTCATTTCCTCCACCCGAAAATCGTTGTCATACACGAAGCCGAGATGACCGGTGACGGAACCGGAAAAGAGCACGTTGGTGAGCAGGGAACCGTTATACGCATAGTCAATCCGTTCACTGTTTCGATCAAGGACTTCGAGGCGTCCGGCGGTGTCGTAACTGTATTCAAGAATGTTGGTAGTGCCATCACGGATTTCCAGAGTCTGGAAAAGCCG
>JAOZSE010000139.1 GCA_029939835.1 Pontiellaceae bacterium | reverse complement strand
TTGCCAGCATCGGCAACGCCGATCTGCTGAAACGACATAAAGAGGGCTTGCTCTGTTCCCGCAAATGCCCAGCGGATAAAATCCTCGAAGCCTATGATCGATTCAAGGAATGGGCCGCCAATCCCGAAACAACCGTTGTCAGCGGATTCCATTCCCCCGTTGAAAAGGAGTGCCTTCGACAACTCCTCAACGGCGCAGCGAGCATCATTCTTTGCCCGGCTCGCGAAATCGAACACTTTCAGGTTTCCAAGGATTGGAAATCTGCGCTCGCAGAAGACCGAATGCTCATTCTTTCGCCCTTTAAGGGAAAAAGGGCGGACACCCGAACCATCGACCGTCGGAATCGGCTTGTAGCCGATCTTGCCGATGAACTCTACATCCCATACGCTGCCCTCGGTGGTCGGCTTTTAGTCATTTCTGAGGAAAATCAATGAGTGAACAGAACAAAAACAAGCTGATCCGGAACAGCACGGCGGAGTTTCTGATTTATCAGTCGGACAGTGGCGAGGTGCGGGTGGAGTGCCTGTTTCAGGGGCATCAGTATTCCTGATAAACGGCATGGCCGGCGGCGACGAGGGCGTCGTTGACGTTGATCCAGCACTCCTCCTGTTGAATCCAGATTTCCGCCAGATAGCGGCCGTATTTCCCGCGCCGGTCTTTGACCGTTTCAATTATGATTTCCTTCCCGTCAATGAGTTCGCGCAGAAAATCGCGCGCAACCGTGCCGCGGGCTTTTTCGGGGCCGGTCATTTCGGGGGCGTTGATGCGGACGAGCCGCAGCTTTTCGTTACGAATCCAGATGCCGAGGCCGAGGTCGATATCAACGCGGCAGGTGTCGCCGTCATAAACCGATTGAACGCGGGCGGTGTAGTGGAAGAGTTCGGCATCTTTGGAGATTAGATTTAACTTTTTCCCGATGGCATCGACATACTGTTGGAGGGTGCTGATGCGGAAGTCCAAACCGCCGCTTTCCAGATGGCAGACCGTCGTCTGCGTGAGTCCCGATTTCAGGGCCACTTTCCTCTGCGACAGCCCCGATTTCCTGCGCTCAAGTTTCAGCAACGGCCCGATTTCATGTGTGTTTTTGCCCATCATTACCCGCTCCTTTGATATAGTATTCTATATATTTAGCCAAAAAAATGCCCTTAAATCGAGCTTTTTATATAGAATACTATATATAGAGCAGGGAAGGGTCGAGGAAGGGGCAGTCCGATATTTTAATAATCCGTGGTGGGCGATGCGGACATTCGAACGGTAGTAATTATGAGGGAGCAGGGAAAAAACAAACTGATCTGTAACAGTACGGCAGATGGGAAAATGATGAGTGATGAGTACTCAGTGATGAATGCAAAATTTATCATTCATCATTCATAATTCGTCTTTCTCTTCAAATCTTCCCCTTGCTGGAAGGCAGGGCGTCGAGCGCGCGTTCATCGGCTGTGCAGGCCATGCGCAGTGCGCGGGCAACCGCTTTAAAGACGGCTTCGTGCGCGTGGTGCAGATCGTCACCGTATTTCTGATCGATGTGCAGGTTCAGCTTGGCGGTGTCGCAGAACGAGCGCCAGAAGTGCTCCAGAATGTCGGTGTCGAAATCGCGGATAAGGTTTTTTTCGTTGGCGAGGTTGTAAACGAGATAGGGCCGTCCGCCGAGGTCGAGCGCGACTTCCGCGCTGGCCAGTGCGTCATCCATGGGCAGCACCCAGAAGCCGTAACGGTTGATGCCTTTGCGCTCACCGAGCGCTTCGTTGACTGCTTCGCCGAGCACGAGGCCGACATCTTCGACGAGGTGGTGATAGTCCACTGCAATGTCGCCGGTGGCTTTAATGTCCAGGTCTATCAGCGAATGCTTCGAGAGCAGTTCGAGCATGTGGTTGAAAAAGGGAACGCCGGTTTCGATGGAATAGCTTCCATCGCCATCGAGATTCAGCGACAGTTTGATATCCGTTTCGTTCGTCTTGCGTTCAACGTTTGCTTTGCGTGCGTCCATGGCGTGTCCTGTGTTGAGGGTTGCGGATAACTTAGAAGGTCGAGCCTTTCTCAGCAAGCGAGAAAACAGCAGGCGATTGAGTTGTGAATTGATTTCTCGGGTGAAGTTGGCATTCTCTCACCTTTTAACAACGTAAAGGAGACTCCTATGGCACAGGCGGCAGCAAGACACATTCTCGTAAGTACGGAAGAAAAGTGCAACGACCTTAAACAGCAGATTGCAAACGGCGCGGAGTTCGCCGATCTGGCGAAAGAACATTCCTCGTGTCCTTCCGGACAGCAGGGCGGGGCGCTCGGTACGTTCTCGCCGGGACAGATGGTGAAAGAATTTGATGAAGTGGTTTTCAGCGCCGACATTGGCGTAGTGCAGGGCCCCGTCAAAACCCAGTTCGGCTATCACTTGGTGGAAGTTACGATGCGCAACGACTAACGCGTTGCGGTCAAAGGTCGAACGTCAGAAAGTCAAAAGTCGGGGGCGTTTCGCAGACCTTCGACATTTAGACCTTTGACTTTGGACTCTCTATTATCCGCCCGCTTTTTTTACGATATACCCTCGGGCGGATAATTCTTCGACGAGCAGATCGCGGTGGTCGCCCTGGATTTCGATGACGCCGTTTTTGACTGTGCCGCCGGTTCCGCACTTTTGTTTAAGGCTTTTTGCAATCTGCTTGAGTCCGTCAGGATGGGTTGGGATGCCGGTGATCACCGTGACTCCCGTCCCTTTGCGCCCTTTGGTTTCGCGTCCGACGCGTACAACGCCGTCGCTTTTCGGCTTTGGCTGATTTTCCGGCTTTTTGGATTTCTTCGGCGGCAGGCTACCTCCCGGAGTGTTTTTGCTCCATTCCGGATTAATGTCAAAACTGCTCAGATCGATCGGCATTTTTACTCGGTGGATTCTTCCGGTGTCTCTTCCACAGGCGTTTCGACTGCTTCCGGTACGTCCGCTGTTTCCCCAGCCTCTACGCACTCTGCGGGTTCATCTTCCGGCTCCAAAACGGCGGCGGAGACGAGCTTGTCGCCTTTCTTCAGGTTGACTAAACGAACGCCCTGGGTGTTGCGGCCAATGATGCGCAGATCGCTTGCACCGATGCAGATCATCTGTCCGCCTTCGGAGATGAGCATCAGGCGGTGGTCATCGTGCACGGCGTGCGCGCTGACCACCTTGCCGTTGCGGTCGGTGGTTTGAATGCTGATGATCCCTTTGCCGCCGCGGCTCTGCACCCGGTACTCGTCAAAGTTGGTCCGTTTGCCGTAGCCGTTTTCGGTGATCGCCATCATGGTCGATTCGGTGTCCACAATTTCGATGGTGACGACTTCATCGTCGCCTTGAAGCGTAACCCCTTTTACCCCGCGTGAAACACGACCAAGGCGGCGGGCATCCGTTTCATTGAAGCGGATCGCTTTTCCGTTCTTCATGCTGAGGATGATCTCATTCGTGCCATCGGTCAATTTGACGTCGAGCAGTTTGTCGTCCTTGTCAATATTGATTGCTTTCACGCCGGCGACGCGAACGTTCTTGTAGGCCGAAAGGACGGTCTTTTTAATGATCCCCTTCTTTGTCGCCATGATGAGGTTATGCGCGTCGTCGTCGAGCTCGCGCACACAGAGGATGGCGGCGAGTTTTTCGTCCGGCGTCATTTGGAGTACGTTGGCGAGCGCGCGGCCGCGACTCTGCCGGGTGCCTTCGGGCACGTAGTAGGCTTTCAGCCAGTACATGCGGCCCTCTTCGGTGAAGCAGAGCAGGTAGTCGTGGGTGGAGGCGCTGAAGATGTGCTCCACAAAGTCCTCATCCTTGGTGCTCATGCCGATGACACCCTTGCCGCCGCGGCGCTGCTGGCGGTAGGTGTCGGTCGGAACCCGCTTGATGTAGCCGGTGTTCGAGAGGGTGATCACGCACGGCTCATCGGCGATGAGGTCTTCCATGTTGATTTCGCCTT
>JAOZSE010000138.1 GCA_029939835.1 Pontiellaceae bacterium | reverse complement strand
GCTCACCACTCACGCCGGATCGGACGGCAAACTCACAACGAAAAAATCCGCTCTTCAGCGGAGACGCTCCCTCCATGCCCAAAACAAAACTCAAAAATCATGGTTGACTAAAGCTGGTACTCTGACACCTTTTCCGGCGTGCATATGTTTTTCCAAGGTTCGGAAAAAATGAGGCATGTTTTTCCAATGGTTGGAAGAACTGTTTCCAAGCATTGGAAAAATCGCGGCAAAAATTCAGTTCAAAAATTCCAATGTTTGGAAAATGCAAAGAACAAGAAACCAACCCCTTTATCATTGATTCGTTGTAGCTTCAGTTGCCTGTAAAATCAGACTCTTAATCGTGGGGTGGCTCAGCTTTGCAGACAAAGGAGACACATAGTCCCGCCCTTGTTTCCAGTGAAGATTCGTATTGTGAATTAGGCCTAGCAGAAAGTAAACCTCGGGAATATCAACTATTCTTTGAGCAGCATAATTCAGTTTTTCTTTTGTTCGATAGGTGGCGAGAAAACCATTCCTTTCATCACCATCACCAAGCAACTCGTAAGCATTTTCTTCAATCGCAATACGAACAGCAACGCAAACGGCTAACGAGTCATAATTCTTATCTTCAAAATAACGGTTCAACTCAGTTGCTGTGTAAGCATGAAAATCATCTGATTTTCGCCAATCAGCATGCAACCCATTTGGCCATTCATCCAAGCCAATTTCTTTTGCGTCAGGGTGGTAATGAAACCAGTGTTTAGCAAGGTCGTCTTTTATGTGCTCAGAAGTATCTTTATGTTCCCTGATTTCAATCAGCTTTAGCATGTCTCTGGATTTTCCGTTGGATTGAGCCAGAAGGTGATGCGTTTGGATTTTGTGTTTATTGAAGCAAAAGTCGAAAAACACACCTGGGTCTAAATGGGTCAGAATGATCGGATAAATGGTCCGTCCACGCTGTTTATATTCTTTAATTAGAGTGGTGATATAATACTGAAAGGCGACCAGGTTAGCGTCGTCGAGGTAGTCAAACACCTCATCAATAACAAGGATGAGTGGCTTCCTTGAGCCTTCATACAAAGCCTTGTGCATCTGGACGAACAACGTCACTACATCACGCTGACCGTTCGATATCTGATGAGCCTGAGGAAAAACAACAGAAAGCGTTTCCTTTTTTTTGTCTTCATTCAATTCGGCCCAGTGCCAGCTCGAACTGCAAAGACTTTGAAGTAGCTCTGCATAATAGTTCTTTTCTGCAATGTATTGAAGCCATCCGAGTGCGACATCAAATAATTTTCTATCTGCACCGTAAAGGTCAGCTATTTGATATGCTGCTAAAAATGCCTCCGCATCTGAACTGGCAAGGCTGAGCCTTTGCAAACTTTCTGCCAGATCATTTATGGGCGCAATAGCACGGAAATCATCCAACAAATTCTCCTTAATCCATTTCAGGATTTGTTCGGCAGTGCCTTTCTGTTGGTTAACTTTATCAATGACAGAAGTGATGCTTCGTTGGATGAGTTTGCCAGTTACTTTACTCAGGTCACATGCTGAGACCGCTTCACATAACGCTGTATTTTTAAGCGAATCGCTTATGTTAGGTAGAATTTTACCGTTTTCTCCGAAAGCAGCCCTTGCCTTTAAGGGTTGATAACCAAAATCTGCTTTGATGTGGATTTTGCGGATTGTTATAGGCTGTATTTCAAGGTGGGAGGAAACACCACCTTTAAAAGTCCGCTTCGCTTTTGGAACTAGCCCGTTTCTGATAACAGTAACATCAAACTGTTTCCGGATTTCATTCTTATTGCCATTGGCGGTCAGCTTTTGGTCGCCGAGCGTGATCGACAATTCCGGCTGAAGAGATGGATCTTCTCTATGGTAGTCTTTGTCTCCTAAAATCATTTTTCTGGGCGTCATAGCAGCAAAAGCGGTTGCAATTGAACTCTTCCCAAAACCATTTGGTGCGATCAATAAATTTGGTTTGTTGGGCAACAGCTGAAGCTTGAACTCCTTGTGCTCAAAGCCTTTGACGTTGGAAATTTCTATCGAGGTGATTGTCATAATATCCTTAATATATGATTTTTCTAACTGGAAAAAAGGGGGCGGCCAATGAATTTTAAAGTCCGCCAAACAACCCCGTTATGAAGGGGCGACCTTAACTGGTTCCTGCCACACTCAATCATCCCAAAATAAATATGAAAACAGTACGCCTAACGGCAGAACGATAAAAACTGGATCAAGGTCAAAGCCAGCGCCCAAGATATCCTTCAAAATGCCGTGAAGACCAAAGCCAATTAGTGCGCCCAGTCCGAAAAAAAATATGCAATTGAACAGCTTGGAAAACACAATGCTTACCCGCGACTCCTTTTTTGGTTCTTCATCGGGCAAGGCCTTGCCTTCCTTAATGTCCCATTGCTTAACAGTTTCTTTAAAACCACTCATAGACCAACCTCCTACTCTACGGCACCAGCAGATCGAAGTATTTCAGCAACATCGCTATATCTAAAATGAAGAGCACAGCCTAAAGGACTCCTCTGTGAATAATCTCTGAGGTTTACATCTGAGCCAGCATCTAGAAGTACAGACACTACTTGTGACCTACGATGGGATTCTTCATGTCCATCGATTACAGATAAGAATAGAGGAGAAGATCCCTTTTTGTCCTGAACATCTAGGCCTGCACCATGATCTATCAAAAGTGATACGACAGACGGGAATCCATGATACGCAGAAATCATTAGAGCAGTCATCCCTTTAGAATTTACAGCATCGACCTTTGCTCCTGCATCCAGTAAAAGCTGAACAATTTCCGTATGCCCACTAGCTGAAGCAATCATCAGATAAGTTGATCCATCTACCCCAGTTTGGTTTACGTCCGTTCCATCCTTTATGAGTTTACGTACATCCTGAATATCCCCTACATTTATAGCTTCACTCATCTGTATCGTTAACACCCTGAAGAGCTTACTTAATATTCTAAACACACCCATGAATCACTCCCCTTTAGCTCTCGCCCCATATTTTTTCTCTTTCACCTCCTGAACGATAACTTTCATTTCTGGCTTTTCGCTAGAGACCATAAACCGCAATGGGTAGAGGTCACCATCATCCACATTATTACCCATGACTTGCCACGCATCTGCTCCATGAAATAACAGAAGTTTGACACACTCAGGATGGTCGGATAACGCCGCAAGAGCCAATGGAGTCATCCCCTTTTCATTCAGCTCATTAATCAGATCACCTCCACTGATCAACAAATATCTTAGAGATTGTGCGTCACCAAAGTATGAAGCTAAATCAAGTGCATTTGAACCACTCTGATTTCTTATTGATATGTTTGCACTAGGTTTAGTTAATAACTTGACTGTCTCCTCTCTGGCTTTGTCTGGTGTTACTCCCTGAGCCTTTACCAGCATTTCCTGAGGAGAATTTGTGAGATTTCGAATCAACCGAATAAGAGGTGTGTCACCATTATTGTTAGTGGCATTCACATCTGCTCCCGAAAGAATTAAGAATTCCGCCATCTGAAACTGCCAGCCATCAACAGCGGAATGTAGAAGTGTATTTCCATCCTCATCACGCAATGTTACATCACGTGACTCCTGTATGAAGGGAATCATGTATTCCTTCATTCCGCCGTACGCCGCCATATGAGTTGCATCAATGGCTTTTTTTGCATCTTCTAGAGTCAGTGCCTCTGAGTGTTGATCGCCTGTCTTGTGTGGCACTTTTTTCTTTCTTGAAAACAATCCCATATCCTCAACCCTTCGCAAAAAAAGAGGTCACCCAATAAATTAAGAATCCGTCACCAAAGGTGTCAGTCCTATCCTTTTACCCTTCACCCTTTTCACGCTCTACCCGTCAATCAAACCCTAAAAAATTACCACGTACCACGCGGCGCGAAACAAGACCAAAGGTGTCAGTCCTATCCTTTTACCCTTCACCCTTTTCACGCTCTACCCGT
>JAOZSE010000137.1 GCA_029939835.1 Pontiellaceae bacterium | reverse complement strand
CAAAATGGATTGTTTTGCAGAATCTGCTCTGCTAATTTCTTCCCTATGTCTGGACGTTACTTTTTTAAAAGGATTGCATTTATCGTTCTTCTGAACGTTTTTTTCTTTTCCCTTTTAACCGGTTCCTACGCGCAGGAATCCGCGCCTCTCAGCACGACGGCGACGAGCGTTCTGCTGGAGCAGGTGAAGGAGCTTCTAAAGGCGGACGATCCGCAGACGCTACTGCCGTATCTGAGGGAAGTGCTGGTTCGTATGACCGGCAATACCGACAAGGATGCGCGGGAAGCCCAGTCGTTCTGTATGTATCAAATCGGCATCTGCGAGATGCAGCTCGGTCAATACACGGAGGCCGTCGGTTCGTTCACCGCTTTTGTTGAAGCGTTCCCGAAAGACTCCAATGCGCCGAAGGCTTCGCTGCGGATTGCCGAGGCTCATGCGATGGGCGGGGATTGGCCCGCGGTGGAAAAATACACCCGGGGCCTGATGAGTGAAAAAGCGCTCGATCCGGAGCAGCAACTGACCATCCGCAAGCTCCTTTCGGCGGCGTTGTATCATCAGCAGAAGTGGGAGGAGGCGATCGCGCCCCTGCTGGAGATTTTCGAATCCGCCGAAGAGAGCAAGGTTCGCAGCCGGGCCGCCGTCATGCTGGCCACCTGCTACGCCAAGCAAAACGATTTTGAAAAACTCACCGAATTCCTTCCGCTGGGCGGCGAACTGGCAGAGCAGAGCGGCGGGCTGAATGTTGCGCTTCTCGAAGCGGCGGATAAAAAAAGCAAGGACGAGGACTATAAAAACGCGCTCTATCTTTACCGGATGGTGTTGATGAAGGATGAGTTGATCGTTCGTTATCAAAAACAGATTGCAGAGTTGGAGGCGTTGCTGGCCAAACCGTTTGTTCCAAGGATCGGAAGAACACGGAGTGCTTACGACGAGGTGCATCGCGCCAAACAAATGGATCTCAACAACCGGAAGGAAGGGCTGAAGAAGATTCAGGAGGCTCCGGCTTACGACATGGATATCTCGCTGCGGATTGCCCAGTGCTATGTCGGGCTGAAACGCAATGTCCCCGCCTATACGCTTTATCAGAAGATGATTGCGGAGTCCCCGGAGCATGAGCTGGCCGAGGATGCCCGGTATAACTTGTTTACGGTGGCGCTGGACATGCAGCGCTGGGACAGCGCGATGCAAGAGGGCGCTGCCTATATGGCGCGCTATCCGCAGGGTAAGTTTGTCGATGAAACCTCCATTAACCTGATGCAGGTTTATTTGCAGAACGGACGAACCGCCGATGCGAAGACGCTCGGAACGGATGTCATCAGCTCCCGCCCGAAGCACCGGTTCATGGATCAGGTTAAATATTTGATGGGGTACATTCATTTTCTGGGGCTGGACTATCCCGACGCGCTGGCCTTCTTTACGGAAGTGATCTCAACATGGCCGGACAGCGTTCGTGTGGAGCCCTGCGATTACTGGATCGCCATGTGTCATCTGTTTATGGGGCACTATGACCAGGCGGTCGCGGATTTTGAGACCTATCTGAACAACCCGGACTATCCGGAAAAACGTTTTGCCGAAGATGCCTCCTACCGGCTGGGGATTGCGCAGTACGGACTCGGTGAGTTTAAAACCTCTGAAAAGACCTTCCTTCAGTTTATCAACGTCTATTCGGGCAGCGATCTGATCTCGGAGGCCTACAGCATGCTCGGCGACCTGCGCGGCGCCGAGGGCGATCTGGATATCGCGCTGAAGTTTTATGAAAAAGGATATGAATCCGCCGTGAATGTGGCGCAGATCAATTACGCGCTGTTCCAGTCCGCGACCGTCTATGAGCTGGAAAAACGGTACGATAAAATTATCTCGATGATGGAGGCTTATCTTGAGGAGTGGGCCGAGGAGAGCAACTATGCCGGCGCGGCGTTCTGGATTGGAAAATCCTATAAGGCGACGGGGAAATACGCGGAGGCGCTCTCCACCTATGTCGAAGCCATCGTTGAGTTCGGGAACCTGCTGGAGAACAACGATGTGGATCTGATTCTCCGCGAACTGATCAACGAGCAGGAAACTGATGAAGGGAAGGTTCATCAAGGAGCCATTCAAGAGCGGATGAACCGGGAATGGCGCACCGCAAAACAGCAGGGCAAAAAGGTGCTGGCATTGCGCCTTGAAACCCTGCTGGCCCGCATCACCGACGGCTCGACGCGGGAGAAATACCTGAAAGGTATTCTCTCCAAAGAAAATCTCGAAATCGCCAGCCCGATTACTCTGCTGCTGATGGCGGATCAGGCCGCCGAACGCGGGAATCTCCCGTTGGTTCATGAAACCTACGACCATTGCCTGGCCGCGTTTGAGGAATCGGAAATTCTGCTCGATATCATGAACATCGAGCTCGCCACCCGCCTGAAAGAAAACGACACGCAGGGCGTGATGAAGCTGGCCGAGGAAATCACCAGCCGGTTCGGCTACCGGGAGGAAGTGGGCATCACACGTAAATTGAAAGCGGATGCCCATCGGCTGGCCAAACAGTACCCCGAGGCGATCAAAACCTATACCGAACTCTTTGCCGTTCGCGAGTGGCGCGGCCCGCTGACCCCCGAAGCCCTCTACTGGATCGGTTTTTGCAAAAACAAAATGGGCGAAACCGAAGAGGCCTTCGCCTTCTTCCAGCGCGTGTATGTGCTCTATGAGGGATACACCGGCTGGGCTGCCAAAGCCTATGAGGCCAGCATCGAAAGCCTGCAGAAAATGGGCGGGCGCGAAGCGGATATCGTTCGAACCTGTCAGGAAATGCTGGCTAACGAGAAAATTGCCGCCACTCCCGAAGGAAAGCGGGCCCGGGTTCTGCTCAATCAACTTCGTCCCGCGGGAGAGAGCCAATGAAACACCGGATAAAATTTTTGATCGCCGCCGCGCTGCTCTCCGCGCCTCTTGTGCGGGCGGCGGATACCGCGACGCTCCGCTTTCAGAACGGAACGGTTCGAACGCTGGGCGATCTGACCGTTCAGGACGGAACCATTTTCCTGCCGAAGGATCAGATCCGGGTTGCGGTTTCAACGATTCGGAAAATCGACTTTTCCTTCGACACCCTTTCGGTGGAGCAGTGCGAGGCCCTCTTCAACGCGGGAGAGTTCGAAAAGCTGGCTGCCATGTTGAATACCGCACTCACCCCGCTGAAACCGTTTGAGGCGTTCCCCGGCAATCTGGACCCGTTCCTCCGCTGGCAGATGCGCGCGCAATTCTGGACGGGGCAGTACGACGAACTGCGCCAGCGGGCCGAACTCCTGCGAACCCGCAAGAGTTCGTTTGCCGCCGAAGCGGCATTGTACGAAGTGCTGGCGCTGATCGAAGAGGATAAGTCCGCCGAAGCTGCGACGGCCTTTGCGGCGGTCAACAACCCGGAGGCGGATTTCCCCGCTATGACGGAACTCATTCGCGGGCGGCTGGCCATGGCTGAAAAAAAATATCCTGCGGCGCTACAACACTTTTCTAACGTGATTGTTTTCCACAGCCGCGATGCGGAATGGATGCCTGCCGCCACGTTTTATGAAGGAAAGGTTTATCGAAAGACCGGTTATCTGGTGGCGGCTCTGAACATCGCCGAAGAGCTGGAACTGGCGTACCCCGACACCGTTTGGAGCCGGCGGGCCGCGGAATTGAAGTAGATTGAGGAACGAAGAAAGAAGGAGATTCAACATGAAGAAAGCATATATTCTAATCGCGTTTATGCTGGTGGTTCTGGCGGGCATTCTGGTTGCCCCCGTGGCGCTGGCTCAAGAGGCAGCGGCAGACGAAGCGGTTGTCGAGGACGTCGAACAAATCTCACTGGGCGGACTGCTGAAGCAGGGCGGAATCACCATGATTCCTCTCGGCCTGATGTCCATGGCCATGATCTATTTTATTGTGCGCAACATTTTGATGCTGCGTGAAAAAACGCTTTTGCGGGCCGACCTTAAAGAGGAGCTCGAAGCGGCTATCGGACGCAAAGATATTGCCGCAGCTCGGGAAA
>JAOZSE010000044.1 GCA_029939835.1 Pontiellaceae bacterium | reverse complement strand
AGTGAGTTGTTGTAGCCGCGATCCGAGATCGCGGTGATCCTGCTCGGTTCATCCAAAGAACGCGGCCACCGGCCGCATCTACAGCTTCGTGTCCTTTGAGCCTTTGTGGTTAAAAATTCTTACTTAATGCCGACGATGTAGGCGACCCATCCGAGGGCATTTTCATAGTTGGTGCGGCGGCGGTAGATATCGTCGGATTCGCCGTCCTTATCCCAGTCGTGCAGATAGACTTCGGCCGATTTAAAACCAGCCTCAATGAGCAGTTCCTGAATCTCCGGTAATGTCCAGAGGCGCCAGTCGTAGGTGAAGGCCTTTTTGATTTTTCTAATGCCTGGGACTTTGAAATGGATATGGTTCACGACGTGGTGGTTGATCACGTTGTATTCCGCCTGATCCCAAATGTACTCAAACGCAGGCACCTTCGTGCCGTCGGCGGCGGTGAACGCCTCCACGTCGCGCGGTTCGAGCTTGGCTTCAATCGCCTCCGTACCGCCGTAGAGATCCACAATGAACAGGCCGTCGGCATTGAGGGTTGTATATGCTTTTTTAAAATAGCAACGCAGTTGCTCGCGGGTTTTAAAAATGCAGTAGGAAAAATTGAGCGCCATTACCAGATCGGGCGGCGGTGTTTTGACCTTCATCACATCGGCGCAGAGCAGTTTGAGCGGCCCGGCTTTCGGCCCGAGCTGTGATACGTTATGCTCAAGGCCCCAGTCGAGCGTCGGGCGGTCAATGTCTATGCCCCACGCGCGGTGTTTCGGCGAGCGCCTGACCCATTCGCAGGCGAGGGCGGCGGTGCCGCAGAAATCCTCGCGCAGATCGGTCGGCTTGCGCCCGCGTTTGTTTTTGAAAACCCGCGCCGCGAAATCGAGGTCGGTTTCGACACCCTGCACGGACGCTTCATAGAGATAATGCAAATCCGGAATCTGTTTCTTCTTTCTCATTTGTTCAGAATATTTTTACCACAGAGTTCACAGAGGCACAGAGAAGAATATTGATGGGTTGTTCTGTGTCTCAGTGTCCTCTGTGGTTAATTCTTTTCGAAGTGTTTTTCGACCATCTCACGCGTTGCGGCGTGAATGTGCGGATTGGTGCAGAGAAAGCGCACGCCGTGCTCTTCGTCGCGAGGCCAGGCGGTGCAGAGGGCCCCGGCGCGTTCGGCAATCAGCCCGGCGGCGGCGACATCCCAGAGGTAGAGCCCGGCTTCGAAAAAGGCATCGGAACGTCCGCAGGCGACGTGGCAGATATCCATCGCCGCCGAGCCCATAATGCGCACCTTGTGCGTGGTGCGGGCCGCGGTACCGAAAAAGCTGACGGACCGCTCATCAATATCCTTGGTGAGACCAGTGAAAAGAACCGCTTCCTTGAGTGTTTTGGTATCCGAGACGTGGATCGGTTCGCCGTTGCAGAGGGCGGGGCCGGCGGCGGTTGCTGTGTAGCATTCGTCAAGCCCCGGCACAAATATGCATCCGGCCAGGATCTCGCTGTCATACCGTACGGCAACCGACGAGCACCAGAACGGAAAGCCGCGCGTGTAGTTGGCTGTGCCGTCGATCGGATCAATGATCCATTCGAAGGCATGCTCCTTGGAGATCGAGCCTTCCTCGCCAAGGATTGCATGATCGGGAACGTGTTGGTGAATAACACCTTCCGCGACGCGCTGGCATTCGCTGTCCAGCACCAGTTTGACATCGTGATCAAAGCTTTCGGATATCTCTTTGCGGCGATGGAGATTATTCAGTGCGTGTTCACCCGCAACACGCGCAGCATCCACGCATACCTTCAGCAAGGCTTCTGCCGACAGTCCACTCATCATCTTTGAAGTGCTTTCGGCGGGCTGAAGATGATGTGGGAGAGCATGGCACGTCGGAGGGACTTTTTATCCTGCAGTTGCAGTTCGCTTCCCAGACCCTGTTTTCCGGCGGAGGCTTCAGCGTAGGAGGGCTTATTGATCCGCAGGTTCATGGAGGGATGTTTCATGGCGGGCAGGGCGTTGCGAAAAGCACTCATTTTCGGGCGCACGTCCACTTCGGCTGCCGCCGCGGGCATCACAACAGGCTCCCTGGTGGCAGAGCGCAACTCGTTTCGGGGCTGGCGGGTCGGGGGGAGATGCATCTCGCTCTTACGAACAGGCGCGGGAGTTTCTTCGACCCACTGGGGCTCGGGCGGTTGGGGAATTTTGATTTCCTGTACGCCGGAGAGTTTGCGCATCAGTTCGGCAAACGGATCCTCCGCCGGCTCACCTTCCTCATCGGTGACCGGTCGTGGAGGAGCCGTTTTCTTTTTGGCTGCGGCGCCGGCAATCTGGGCGATCACCCAGAAGAGGCCGACGACAATCCAAATGAGCTCTTCCGCTCCCGCTTGAACGACGTGAGTCATACTTTACTCCGCTTTGCCGGACTCTTCACCGTCGGCGAGCGATTCGCGCATGGAGGTGTCGGCCATGACGTTCTGCATGCGGTAGAAGTCCATGACGCCGAGGTTGCCGTCTTTGAAGGCCTGTGCAATGGCGAGCGGAACCTGTGCCTGCGCCTCGATGACTTTGGCCTGCATTTCCTGTACGCGGGCGCGCATTTCCTGTTCCTGGGCAATGGCCATGGCGCGACGGCCTTCGGCCTCGGCCTGACGCATTTTTTTATCCGCTTCGGCTCGCTCGGTTTCGAGCTGCGCACCGACGTTGGCGGTTTCGGCAGTTCCCGCCACACTCACATCGGCGATATCAATGGAGACGATTTCGAAGGCGGTTTGCGCATCGAGTCCGCTGTCGAGCACAGCCTTACTGATGTGATCAGGGTTTTCGAGCACGTTTTTGTAGGAGGCCATTGAGCCGACGGCGCTGACGATTCCCTGCCCGACGCGCGCGATGATAGTGTCTTCAGTGGCGCCGCCGACGAGCTGCTCGAGGTTGGTGCGTACGGTGACGCGCGCTTTGATGAGCAGGCGGATACCGTCCTTTGCCACGGCATCAAGAAAGGAGGTTCCTTTTTCGGGGTTGGGGCAGTCGATGACTTTCGGGTTCACGCTGGTTGCGACGGCATCAAGGATGTCGCGTCCGGCGAGGTCGATGGCGGCGGCCTGCTGGAAGCTGAGCTCGATACTTGCTTTGTCAGCCGCGATGAGAGCCTGCACGACGTTGACGACGTTGCCGCGTGCAAGATAGTGCGCTTCAAGCAGGTCGGTGTTGATGTCGATGCCCGCTTTGGTTGCCTGAATGCGTGCGCGGGTGATCAGCATGACCGGTACTTTGCGCAGGATTTTCATCCCGATCAGGCTGCTCAGCTTGATGTAGGCGCCCGACCCCCAGGCCTGAACCCAGGCCGCGATCACCGACAGAATAACAGCGGCGAACACGATAGCGACGAGTAACAGAAAAATACCCAGTATAAACGGCATGGCTTAATCCTCCTTCTTTGTTTCGTTGAACTTCGGCGGTGTCTGAACGATCAGCACCGGTTTCCTGAAAAGAGCCAGAATCAGTGCGCCGAGGCCAAGAATGGCGATCACCATATTAACCGGAATACTGGCGGCATCCACGGCGGTCAGCGCATACACGATGAGCAGGCCGAGCGCCAGCGTGCCGAAAAGGCCGCGCCGGGAAAGTTCCTTCCGTCGCAGAATCAGCGCGCCCAGCCAGAGAGCAACGGCGATTTTGCTCAGATAGAGCAGAATGAGGTAGGCGAAGGTCAGCAGAATGCTCAGCGGCTGGCCGATGAAGGTGAACAAAAGCAGAAAGGCAGTCAGCGGGATGAGAAAGAGCGCGGCAAAGCCGATCAGCATGCAGACACCGGGCACGGTACGCAGGGCGTTGAAGGCATTGGCGGTATAGCGCGGGAAGATTCCGCAAAAAACCATGCCGGCCAGCAGCGCGGCTGCGCCGAAAAGAAGATGAGCGCCGAGCGGTTTAAAAATCTGTCGGGGCGGGACGGCTTTGAATTTACGTACCAGTTCGCCGCCGAGCTGCACCGACGGGGAAAGCAGCAGTTCCTTCGGCGCGGTGTAAGTCAGGCTGCCGCCGATCACGGTGTTCGGCAGCACCACAACATCCTGTGCAGTGATGGACACATCGCCCGCGATCTGTCCGCCAAGCGTCGCTTTTTGTGCGATGATCCGCGCCCGGCCTGAAACGGAGCCCTCGCTGATGACGTTTTCAGCGAGGCAGAGCATGTCTTCGGCGATGGTTGCCGACGGTTCAATTTTGACCGTGTTGCCCGCTGCTGTCAGTGAGCCGTGGACGGCTCCGGAAACCTGTACCAGACGGGCAGCCAGTCGTACGTTGTCGCCGAAGGTGCCCGCGGCAATGGCGCTGTTGCCGGCACCCCAGAGGTCACCCTGAAAGGTTCCGCGCAGATCCAGGCTGCTGCCTGCAAGAAAAAGATCTTCCAGTGCTTCGCCGCTGATGGTCACCGTGTCCGCGGAAATCCAAAGCTCTTCGCGAAGCACTTCCGACTCGCTGCTGATAAACTGCCCGGCCTGAACAAATTCAATGGCTGATGCACACGGTGCAATAAGTAGCGCAACGGCGGGTAAAATCACTTTCCACATTCTACGTTCCACTTTCAACTTCTGTCTCCTTCACATGAATCCGGCTTCCCTCCACCTTTATGATCTCAATAGAGGCATTCTGTTCAATCCAGGTGCCGTCGGCAATGACATCGGCGCGTTGACCTTCAATTACGGCTTTTCCCGAGGGCCGCAGGGCGCTCAGGGCAGCGCCTTTCATGCCGGGTGTAAACGGAGATTCGTCGCGACTTCGGCCCGTAATGTTCTGCGAGAGGGAAAGCGCTTTGCCGATGGGGCTCTTTGGAAAATATTTCATCCAGATAAACACCGCAGCCGCCGTGAGCATCAGAATAAGGAACAGGCTTAGCCAGCCCAGTGCCGGGGGGAAGACGTTGAATCCGATCACCGCCGCGCCGATCAATGCGGCCGCACCGAAAATGCCGAGCACACCGCCGGGTACGAAAATTTCCGCGCCGATCAAAAACAGTCCGCAAACCAGAAGAGTGAAATACCAGCTCATGCGCCGATACTACCCGCCTCCCGCGCCGATGGAATGAAAATTTTCCCAATGTTTGGAGAAATCAAAAGGATTGCAAAACGCCAGTCTAAAATCGACAATCTAAAATCTTAGATTCCAGACGCTCCGGTAGCTCAGCTGGACAGAGCAACGGATTCCTAATCCGTAGGTCGCGGGTTCAAATCCCGCCCGGGGTACCAGCCTTCGCACGAAGCTAAGCGGAGAGCGGAGGCTGCCGCGCCATAGCCGAACGACTGTGAAGGTGACGGCGGGCCCAAGTGATTGGAAATACTCCGAGCTGCGGCTGGCAGGCCAGCCTTCTGTAATCAACATAAAAGGCTCCTCCGGAATTCCAGAGGAGCCTTTATGATTGGAGACATTTCTATTTATGCGCCGGAGATAAACCGCCGCCGACAATCTTTGCAGACATAGCGATGAAGCTTGAGCAGGCGCATTGCTTTATTCCGCGAACGGTGGCGGGACACACGAACGTGCGTGCTGTGGCAGTCGGGGCAGGCACAGCTGACAAACATTTGCGGGATCAGCAGGGCGAGCAGCCAATCAAGGCTTTTTCGGGTTGCTTTGATGGTGGCTTTTTCGATGCGAAAATACCATTTCCAGAAAATATGGCTGGGATGAGAAGGCTCGGCAACGGTCTGTGCTCCCATGGCAAAGATAAGCGGTCTCCAAACGACGGGAAAATCGAGGAACCCGGCCAGACCTTTTTTCCGGAAGCGACGGATGCCGAAAACGCCGATACCGCCGATGCTGAGCAGCGCGGTGGTTGCCGGCTCCGGTATGCACCGGGTGTCCACTATGATCTCATCAATGTACACCGGGCTGGAGCAGTGACTCGGGGCGATGAATATCCATTCTTCCGAGGGGTTCGGCTCCAGAGCGATCTTATACAACGAATGATAATAATTTCTCGGGCGATGACACTGCACTCCGTTCACGTCCGCGCCGGTATTCGGCTCGTCAAACAGGGTTGTGTGGATTTCATGCGCATAGGCCGGCGGATTGTCGGCCGTTTGCACCCACAGAAAAGGTTCGTAGCCGATTGAAACCGAAGACCATAGAATCTGCACCCATATATCTTTTGAGGTATCCGGGCCGGTATTATCCGTATTGGGCACGAACAGGGACAGGGCACCGCCTCCACCGAGACGCCACACGCCCTCGTGACCCTTATATTCCGGCATCCAGCGTGTTCGGCAATCCGGCCTCATGATCATCGCAAGCGGATCTCCGTAGGGGTTTTCGTTAATATTGGGCGCCACCGGATTTTCGGGCGTATCAAAATTCCACGCCTGAAGCGTGGTGTTCTCAGCTCCGTACCAGTCGGGCCACGTCAGATCCCCGGAAAAGCCCGGCAGATCGGCATGCGCCATACCCGCAAGGAGCATTATCAACAGTAACCATCGCATTTTCATAATTTCATTCCTTCCAACTTATTAATGAATAGAATTTCGCAAAACCATACAAGCAAATCGGAGAGGGGTGTGTCAAGGTAAATGTGTTGGAAAAAGGTGAAAAGATTTTCGATTAATTGCACAATATCAACGAGTTACAACGATTGGAAGAGATCGGGAAAAAATAAGGGAAAATCGGTGCGTTCGCGAATCATCTCCGGAAGGCTTGGGCGCCTTTGCTCGCAGGTTTTAATTTGGAAAATTTAATTTTTTCCGAATCGCGTTCCATGGGCGTATGAAGAGTTTCAGAAGGGCCATGAAAGCCGGTTTGCAGTCATCACGGGAGTAAACCGCCCACTCCTTCTCGACAAAAAAGGACTTCAACCAGCGATTAAAAGAGAGCAATCCTTTCTTCCGGTATAAGAGGAACGCTCTGACATCCCGCTGAAAGTCTATCCAGAACACCCCGTTTCGATACTGATGCTGGGGTTCAGGGGAGTCGCCCAGGGCATCGCGGTAGGAAATATAAGGAATGTCTACCCCGCACCGTGCGCCATAGGAGTCCCACATGCCCAGGCGGGCGTTGAACTCAATCAGCTTATAGCTGCCGTCGCGGGCATCCCGCTTGAATTCAATTCCGCCAAGCCCTTGATACTGCGTACCGGCAAGCAGTTTCAACGAAAGCTCTTCGAGGACGGGGTCTCGAAAGCTGCGCACGCAGCTGGCGGAACCGAATCCCACAGGCAGCAGACGCAATTTTTCGCCGGCAAATAAAGCCAGCGGGGTTGATTCACGGTTCAAATAAAAGCACAGATAACCCAGACGCTCATCTTCACCGGGAATGACCTCCTGGACAATCATGTGGCTATCATAAACGGACAGCTCTTCATATATTCTCAATAATTCATCATGGGTTCGGCAAAGCGCTACTTTGGGCGGACCGCTGAGCGGATCATCGCGCAACAGCGAGATAATCTCCGGCCTCAACCAGGATGGGCTGAAAACAGGCTTAAGGATAACGGGAAACGGAATGGAGCCGGATAAGGCCTCTAACTCATCACGGGAATTAACCTGGAACATTTGAGGGTCGGGAATGTTATGGGTCTGCGCCATACGATGAAGGCCGTCCTTTGCGAGGAGATCGCTGATCGTATCATGGTTCGGCATTACAAAGAGATAGTATTTCTGCAATTCGTCTCTATGTTCAGAGCAAAGCATGACCGCATCATCGCTCACCGGGTATAAAACAGCCTTCTCGTTCAGCTTTTTACCCAGATCAATAAGAAATTGAAGACGGCTTTCATCTGAAGCATCTGCTCCAGGCAACGGGCAAGGCTTGATATATCTGGAAGCCATCCCTATCGCGCACGGATCTGCATCGATCCCGTATACCGGGATTCCCCGTCTTCCCAAAGATCGCGCTATACCCAGGGAAGCCGGACGGTCGGCCGGCATTACAACGGCGGGAGGCCGTTTCATATTTCCATCTTTCGAGTGACTGTTTCTCATAAAACGTCCTTCCAGCCATCTTGAGGTTCAAAATGAGACAGCCCCAGCTCCGTGAGTTCAGAGGGCAGCAGGCAACGGCGGTTAAAAATCAGCCGGTCATTTTTCAAATCACTTTTCAGCAGGGGGTATTTTTTGAGGCCGACAGCCTCCCGAACCAGCGATATCTTTTCGGGGTCGAACCCCATTAGAAGGGCGTTCACATAATCAGCGGCGGCCAAATCATCACTAAAAGACAAAAGGCCGCTGCGGATTGCGGTCGAAAAGGCCGGACCGTCTCCTTCGCCCCCGATAATGCCGTCCGTCAGCACAAGGTGCCTTCGGCGGGGGGCGTTTTCCAACTCGCCGTTCGTGTTGGCGTAGGTTGCAATGCGAACCAGGTCGAGAACCATCCGCCATGCCGTATCATTGCCCCACCATGCACCGTCCACCACCGGCGTCCACCGTTTGATCAAGCGGCGGAATACTTTAAAAAACACGCGCAAGAAACTCCCGTAAACGGTGTCCGGCTTTGTCTGCAGAATAGCCTCGTGGAGGGCAGAGGCCAGAGGCATCAAGCCGCCGTGATCAGCCGGATACTCATCGCCTCCGACTTTCGGCGACCCGTACCGATGGTGGGGCAGCGAATCTTTATGTCCGACCGTGCCAACCATTCCCTTGAGGGCGCAGGTGATCCCGGTTTTCTCATGGGTCTTGAGTTTGGGCACGCCGACAATGACATCCGATTCGAGAATGGCACGGTTGATCACATATTCATGATGCCCGTGGGAATGGAACGATTTAATTCGATTGGGGTCATAATTCATAACCCGGTAGCGATTGACCTGTTTGCGATCCAGTTCATAAAACAAGCTATCCCGGTTCAAGGCAACGGAAATGCCATTGGCTTCACTGCGCCTTTCGACACCTTTTATAGCGCCCAGCCGGGTGGCATCCGTCACATACAGGCGCAAGTCCTCTGCTTCAACCGGGGCGTTAACGGAGTCATAAAACGAAAGAACTTTATCGGTTTCCGTATCCCGGAGAACCGCGTCCCAGCGACATACCTGGGTTGGCGCGTTGCCGATTTGCACGCGTCCGTCTTTTCCCGTCGCAATTAAAATATAATCGGCCATGGCCCGAATGATCGAACCGTGAGAACATCTCGACCGGAAATTTCCCATCAATTCATCCGGGCGGCGCTCGTGGGCAAAGTTGCACAGCAGGAAGACGCGGTCTCCGGGCCGGATAAATTTTCCCAGCGGATTCCAGGACGGGGTGCCGTAATTTTCGTCGTCCAGCCCGGCCTGCACAAAACAATCCCGGACAGCCTTATAAATCATATTCCTGTTCGGTGAAATATGCTCATGCTGATATTCCGGGTAGCGCTCGTCCGGGGAAAAGTGATCCGGGGAATCAGGATATTTCAGCGAAGGATCATGAATTATGGATATCATTTATTTTCTTCCCGTGATTCAGTTTCAGATTTTATTAGCGATCCATTAGCGCGGCCACATGCTCCCACCATCGCCCGCGAAGCATTCCGGAATTAAACAGAAAATAATAAAGGCTGGGTATAAAAATACAATCGTATGCCCCGATGTACGATATGATATTTGTGCTGAAACCCCTTTTAAACTGATAAACGCCCCAGAGACCGCCGCGGCGCTCAATTTTTTTAGATTCTTCGTTTTCTGGATCAATCTCATCGGGAATACCCCACATGTCATAGGTCAGGCAGCCTTTTGACTGCGCCCACTTGATCCCTTCCCATGCCAGCAGATAATTCGGATGCAGACCGGGAACGACCCGGGAGCCGGCATGAAACTCCGCCGCATGCGAACCAAACCGGTAGATTACACGGGCGGCAATCACCTGATCCCGGTGACAGGCCAGCAGCAAAGCCCCCTGTTGACCAGTCGAAAGAGCCTCCCATTCGGATTGATAGTATTTTTGATTTCGCACCGAAAAACGCTTTCGTTTGCCGGTCAGACCCATGAGATCCAGATATGCCGGCAAATCTTCGGATGTTCCGAATCGAACCGTAATCCCTTCCTTTTCTGTACGACGAATGTACCGGCGGGTTGTCTTCCGCATTTGCGACAAAATTTCATCCTGCTCCTGGTTCAGATTTAACAGGATGGTGCTCTTCGGCTGATTGTTCATACGACTTTTGCGAAATTGATATTTTTTCAGCAAAGCTTGCATCTCCGGCGTATCATCAATGGCGGGCTCGATTTTCAGGAAGACGGCCCCGTTTTTGCGGGCGATGCATTTAAGTTCACCAAACAAAAGATGCGCCGCCTCATCATGGTACCACCTTCCCGCCGGCCCCCGCGGAACGTACGCAACGGATTTCCCCAAAGGGAGCGGCTTAATCAGCATTTGCGCCCCGGCAACGATTTCCCCGTTATCGCGAACAGCCACACGATACGTCGTCCAGCCCAGCTTTTCCTTAAACTCGCCCCAGGCCCAGGACTGCAACCGGGCAAAAAACGGCTGATCCGTCAGGAAGGTATCCCAAAGAATCCGCTCATTTGCATTAAGGCAGGCAACTTGCATAAAGGACATTCCCCGTTTTTAAAAACCCTTTTAGTACACTGTCACGAATCAACTGTCGGGTGAGCAATGTAGCCAACGTTTACCTGTATTCAGAAAACGTTCCTCTCGGGACGACACACAACGACCGCTTTCCGAATACGGGTAAGCGGTACTACACCCGACCAATAAATCGTGTTGAGCTGCTAGCGATATCGCATCCGCAATCAAAACGAGCCTCTGAAAATTTGATATCCTAATTTGCTTAAAGAAAGAGAAAACGGGGAGTGGACACAGATGTTGCGCCCGTAGCAGACCAGATCGCCGCCGAACTTGGCTTTGAAATCGCGAACACCGTATTCTTCGTCCGGTTTACCCGCGCCGCCGAAATCAAGCGTATGGAAACCGTTTCCAGCACCCCATTGAATAAGATGCCACGTCAGCAGTTCATTGGGTAAATAAGATCTGAAGGCGCGGTCCAGCCCGCCAAACCAGCCGTATAAAACGCCTTTAAAAAACAGATCCACGGAGACAGCTGCGGGTGAGTCATCCACATAAGCCAGCGTAAAGCGAATCATATCTTTGGGGCCCAGGACATCAAAAGCCGCTTCAAACAGAGACCGGTCGGTCAGCGGAACCCGGACGGCCTTATACGTCTGCTGCAGCAACGCGTAACAGACATCCACTTCGCTTTGCTGCGTTGCCTGCTTAACAACCACCTTGTCCCGTTTGAGCTCGCGCCGGATTTTCTTTCGGGTTCGCCTGCTGAAGCTCTGCATGATTTCTTCGGTCGGTCGGTCTAAATTGATCAGATAGTTCAAATGGTCTTCATAGATAAACCCGTGTTTTTGAAGTGCCGGCTGACAGGGGGTCAGATCGGACAGGTTCCGCAGTTCAGTAAACAGGGTGGTGTGCTTTGCGTCTGCGGTATATGCCTGCAAAAGTTCTGAGAGCGCCGCGTCTCCTTCTTCGCCGGGAACGCAGAGAACGCTGCCGTAGGCTACGGAACGGGTTGTAAAACGGCGGAAAAGCGGTTTATCCAGCAGCGTCACATGGACCGGCAGCAGCAGCGCCAGCACCCGCTCTTCGTTTAGCGCGGCCCACAGTTGCGGCGAGCAGCCTTTCGTTTGATTAAACACCTGAAACATTTCGGGGGTATGGAAAATATTCCCGTCCGGATGATTTTGTACAAAATCGCTCCAGCGGTCTTCCTTAAGGCTGTTTTGAATTGTTATGTTCACGGCAGTTCCGTTTTGTTTGCATCAGCTTAAAAAGGTAAAGCAAAGGCGATAAGTATGCACAAAACGGCCCAGGATTCAAGGGCGGGACGTTAAAGATGGCGCCCTGTAATACATTTCGGCGTTTATAGCGATTCGCGATACAGATGTCGCACGAGTGTTTTGTAGACGCGGTGTCCTCACCGCGTTTCCTGTTCTGGAATGAATGCGGTGGGGACACCGCATCTACGGCATTTCAAGCAGGAGCCGCCCTCATCGCGGGCGGCTACAGCTGTAGGCGCGGGCGGTGACCGCGCTCATACCGAATGTTATGCGGAATTGGTATGAGGGGATAAAAAAACCGCGCGTGCATGGGAAAGCATCGCGCAGTTTAACTCCTTCAGGCTCGCATACGTCAAAACGGATCGGTCGCGGAGGAGAGGGTGAATTCTTTGGACTCCTCTTCGGAGCCAAAGAAGCGGCGGATGCCCAGCAGCATCAGGGCGCTGGAAACGAGCAGGCTCACCACCGCCGGTTCGGGAACGGACGCGACGCGGAACCCGGCATTGGTGTCCGTATTCGCCGGATCTTCCCAGGAACGGCTTGTGGAAATCAGGAAGCTCTCGTCGGTGTTGTACGCCCCCCCTCGAATCACACGGTTCTCCGCCATGTCATCCAGTGTGCCGTCCCAGGCGCTTTCCATCCATTCCCAGACATTGCCCATCATGTCATAGGTGCCGTTCTGTTCTTGGGCACCACTTCCCGCAGCCCATGGTTCGGTGTCGCTGTAGCGCGTATCCGAAGTGCTCGGCGCGGTATTCGTGCCGTTGGCATAGAGGGAATAGCTGCCGCCGGTCATGTTGTAATAGGCGGCTTTATACCACTCGTCTTCTGTGGGCATAACGTAGACCGTTCCATAGGTCGCAATCGCCGCGGCGCGGTTGACGCTGGTCAGGTTTCCGCTTCCGTCAAACTGGTAAGCGCCTTGCAGTGAATTGCTGCTGGTCAGCCAGTTGCAGAATCGGGCTGCTCCGTTCCACGAAATATTGACGGCCGGAGCATTCAATCCCACGGCGGCCTGCCAGAAGTTTTCATCGCCACTGCCGACCGTGTTGTCCATAGCGCGAACCTTGGTGAACTGGTCAATGGTCACCTCATAGGTTGCGATGCGATAGTTGTAATTTACAGCGCCGTAGCCGGTAAAACCGGAGGCCGCATTACCGGCGTCGCCGATATCTTCAAAAGTCATGGTGAACTGATTTCCGCCCGTCCCGAACGTATCAGCCTGTACGACCTGCGCAAAGCCAAGCAGTAAGACCGTCGCCATAATGATACCCGTGAATTTTTTCATCGTCCGTTTACTCCGTTTCTGGATTTTCTTATTTTTGAGTTCGAATTTCGCTGATTCGAGCAACTTGAGTACAGGTTATATAGAGA
Source organism: Pontiellaceae bacterium (assembly GCA_029939835.1). Classification (GTDB taxonomy): domain Bacteria; phylum Verrucomicrobiota; class Kiritimatiellia; order Kiritimatiellales; family Tichowtungiaceae; genus Tichowtungia. Next base: position 1,753 of record JAOZSE010000044.1, on the reverse strand, counting down.
CTTCATCTAATAAACCACCCATAAATTCCATTTATTTACCGCTTAGTGATGGGCAGATATTCAAGCAGGATTGGGGCCAAAGTGGTGAAAAAATGATTCTGCCCGAATTGTCGCGGGGGTAATACCGGCTCCGCATAATATTCAGTACAGGCGCGGTCACCGCCCGCGCCTACAGTTTCTGTAGCCGCGTCCGGCGGGCGCGGTGGAACCAGCCTTCGCCGAAGGCTTCGGCTTACAGCGCGACCCTCCAAAAAAACGGTTGCGATATTACTCGGCCTGATGTCAAAAAAACCACTGAACGGCTCGTGTTTTTTTTCATGAATCAAACCAATGAACATCAATTTTTCACCACCCGTTCGCTTCGCTCACTAGAGGAAACAGCCGAGCAGGTCAGAGGAAGATGAACTAAACGGGGAAGATTTTGAGAAGGGGCGTCTAAAAATTAAACGAGTTTGAATTTTAAACGGCCCGCTCCAAATCAAGCCCAGCACTGCCGGGCTGCGGCTGCCCCAAGCTCTACGACGGGGCAAGTCGCCCGCACCGTTATTTCAAGATATTCGATCTCTCTTAATTCTCTGCACCCCTCTGACCCTCCTCTAGCGTTAGCGGGTGGTAGAGATTCTTTTCCGTAGTAAACGTTTACCTGCCTGTCACGTCGTAACGTGCAAAGACAGATCGCGGTCAAACCTCTTCGCCGGTTTTTTGGTAATGCTGTGCGGTAAAACGGGCCACTTCACGCGGAAGCGCATGCCAGTACTGCCCTTTGTATTCTGAAAGAATGTATTCGAGAAACTGCTTGTAGAAACCGGACGGGTATTCGCCGGCGGAGCAGGGGCGGCCTGAAAAATTCATATAGTCAGGATGGACATTGACCAGCACCATGCCGCCCTCGCGGGCGATCCAGTCCGTTTTCTGTTTCCAGATGCTTATATCCGTTTCCTGCAGGAAGAGATAGAGTGAGGAATCCTGCGGCAGCGTATAGGGAAGTTCCGCATAGCCGCCGTTTTTACCGTTGGCGGGAACCCAAAACGGGAAAATGGTGCATTCAGCTGAATTGTCGGGCTCGAAAGGGTCGGTATCAAACGTCGAGGCATCATAGAGAATATTCAGTTCGTGCAGCCAGTCGAGATTATGCTGCATCGAGGGCGAGCGGAATCCGACCGCATTCCACTCTTCGAGCCGCCGGTTGATTTTTGCGGCGCGCTCCATGAATATGTTTTTTGAGTTATAGAGTTTTCCGTCATGAAGAAGACCGTGTACACCGACTTCAAAACCTTCCGCTTTCAGTTTTTCCCGAAGCGCCGGCGGCGTGGTGTACCGTTCGGCTACAAAATTAAAGGACGACCGGAATCCCAGAGACTGCTCCAGTTCCATGAGCGATTCGCATTTCTTAACGCCGGAAGCCAGTTCCACATCGTGGGTGAGCACCACCGCGAATTTTTTGTCTCCCGGCCAGCTTGTCCAGGCCGGGCGGGCAGCGGCCGCCCGCTCATCAATCGGCCAGGTATCGCCGCAGGTTGCGCGCTGCCGACGCATCAATATCCGGCGCAGGCGAATCTGCACGCTCCTCGGAATCAGCGGGCGTATCTTGTAATAGGCTTTAATCAAAGGATTCATATTTGCCCGCGTTTATACCTGTTTTGCTTTGCACCCTGCAAAAGTATTTTGTGCAGCCCCGGGCTGTTTTTTATCTTGCGCGGGTAATGTGCTGAAAGTTCTGCAAAAAGAGAGGATCATGGTGTTTCCTATTTAG
>JAOZSE010000136.1 GCA_029939835.1 Pontiellaceae bacterium | reverse complement strand
TGGAGATTGTCGCCGAAAACATTCAAGATGTCAGCGGAAACACCACTCGCTTCCTTGTGATCGGGAAAACCCACGGCGAGCCGACCAGCGAAGATAAAACTTCGATCTACTTCGGCATCAAAGACGAGGTTGGCGCGCTTCACGATGCGCTCGATACCCTCAAGGCCAACGACATTAATATGACCAAGATTGAATCGCGTCCCAGCAAAAACAAGGCGTGGGAATACTATTTCTTCGTCGATTTCGAAGGCCACGCTGATGATCCCCATGTAAAAGAGGCCCTCGAAGAGCTGGGCAAACACTGTGCCGTGCTCAATGTTCTCGGTTCCTACCCGAAAGCTGATCAGGTGTAAAAGCAGGACAGGCTTCCAGCCTGTCCATAGACAGCCAGGATGGCTGTCCTACGTTGAGACAAATACCGGTTTTCATTCGTGTTCGTCCGCAGAATTGCAAATAAGAAATTGCAGGAATTAACGCTAGGCCGCATATTGCCCAAACGAGAAAGATGTCATGCTTAAATTCCGAAAAGTAACGGAGCCTCCATGGCCGTATCAGCGAAAAATGTCGTTGCGCGAGTACGCCGAGTTCAGCGAATTCTGCCTCAAGAACAACCCCGAAATTACGCCGGAAAACTGCATGGAACGCGATTCCGGTGAGCGCGACATCCAAAAGCCTTTTCACCTTGAGTGAATTTAACAAAACGAGTTTAGCGAAGAAGTATGATTGGAAAGAAAAGTTCGACGTTCAACACCAGCAAGGATCATGCGATGAAGTCACTCCATATACTTTTCTTATTTCTTTGCCTTATGTTGATCAACGGATGTTCATCAATAAAGTCAGGTAGGTATTTATGTTTAATAAATAGTGGCGATGAGTTTTATGAAGTTAAGCGGAAGGATTGGATAACAAAAGGTAGAGATCCTTGTTTTGGAAAACACAGGCCCCCGCTGTATGGATTTAGGCTCGAGAGTAAGGGCGAATTGCGTGTTTATCCCATAATTATTGACCAGAGATATTTTGAGGGCCCGGCATTTTTACCGCTAATTCCGACTCCGAAATCGCTGGCTGTTTCTAAGGATTCAAATCTCCTGCGACTTGCTTATTCTGGCGACCCTGAAGACATCCGAATTGAAATGGTTGATGATCGAGCTATTGATCCGCAAGTTGTTAAAAAAAGAAAAGCATTTGGCGAGATAATGGTTTCACTTCAGCTTGAAGAAGCTCTTGTTGTTGATGGAAAGCTTACAGTTAAGCTGTCCTGTCAGGGGGAGCAAAAAACCTTATTATTCGTGAATAAACGGGTTACAAGCTTTATCCCATTTTTTAGTCCGCTGTAGAAGAGTTACGAACGGGGTTCGCCCGACAATTTGATATGAAAACGAACGAATGGATTCAGAGTATTCCGGTTTATGAGCCGGGCAAACCGATCGAAGAGGTCGCGCGCGAACTCGGGTTCGACGATGCCGCCGACATCATCAAAGTGGCCTCGAACGAAAACGAGCTCGGCCCGTCGCCGAAAGCGCTCGAAGCAATGGCCGCAGCGGCGGGCGAGATGCATCGCTATCCCGATGGCGGCGGTTTTTATCTAAAGCAGAAACTCGCTGAAAAACTCGATGTAAAACCCGAAAATATCATGCTCGGTAATGGAAGCAACGAGCTGATCGAATTTCTCGGTCACGTTTATTTGCAACCCGGCGCGAACCTCGTCATGAGCGAATGCGCCTTCGTGGTCTATCGCTTGGTCGCCGCGCTTTTCAATGCCGAAGCGGTTGCGGTTCCAATGAAAAACTTCACGCACGATCTCGATGCCATGCTCGCGGCGATCACGCCCGAAACCCGCATGGTCGTCGTCTGCAACCCCAATAACCCGACGGGCACCATCAACACGCCCGAAGAGGTTGAAGCGTTTCTGGAAAAACTGCCCGATCACGTACTGACGGTGTTCGACGAGGCCTATTTCGAGCTGATGCCCGACAGCGCCAAAGCCGACCTGCTGAAGCACATTCGCGAGGGCAGGGAAAACATCATCGTCCTGCGCACCTTCTCCAAAGCCTACGGATTGGCCGGGCTGCGTATTGGGTACGGAGTGGGGCACGAAAGCTTGATTGGTGTGCTCAATCATGTCCGCCAGCCGTTCAACGTGAATGCCATGGCGCAGGCCGCCGCGCTCGCCGCGCTCGACGACGAAGAACACCTCGCGCGGACGCGCGATATGGTGCACGAAGGGCTCGAATTTTTCTACGCTGAATTTGAGAAACTCGGACTGGAAACCGTACCGTCCTTCGCCAATTTCATACTCGTTAAAACCGGCAACGGACGCGAGATGTTCAGTGAGCTGCAAAAACGCAAAGTTATTGTCCGGCCCATGAACGGCTACGGATTGCCCGACTGGATCCGCATCACCGTTGGTACGCAACTTCAGAACGAAGCCGTTCTCGAAGCGCTGAATGCATCCTTCGAAAGGTAGGGCGCTTTCGCCGAAAGCGCCGCGGACGGCTCGGCGAGCCGTCCCTACCCAGATGAAATACAAAAATCCCCTCCCTCATTTCCTTTCACGCCGCTGTCTGCAGAGAATTACGGGTATGTTATTCCTTGCGGATAAGGCAGCGGATAGGTCTCCGCCGTATTTTCAATTTTTATACCGGAGCGGCTGGCCAGAATCACCATTCCGATGAACAGCAGGGTAATCAGCCCGATCAGCAACGCCAGGCCGATACGCTTTTCATGCAACCAGTGCACCGGATGCGGGATATGCATTGCACCATGATGATGCGCTGACATCAGGGCTTTCATATCCGTTTTCACCTCCCCTCGTTCCACTCTCCGTATACCATTTTGGGGCCAAAAAGGCACGAAAAATTTGGAGTGCGCTAAAGTGTGGAGTGCGCAGGCAAGCCTGCGCACTCCATATTATTGTAGGCGATACGGCGGGCGGTTATTCGGATAATTCGTTGTTCCCCGGCGCAGAGATCAACTGATATTTACCGGTAATGTCACCGGAAACCTCACCTAGATTTTGAAGAGCTTGCGCCTGAATATCGATTCCTCCAAGCACCTTTGATCCGGGTTGCCGCATGAGCATTTGCCCGCGGAAGTAGAGCTTTCCCTGAATGGTTCCGTGGATTTCGCAGGCTTGCGCCAGCACGGCGACATCGGTTTCGGAGTCTGTCATAATGCGCACCATTTGCCCCTTGAAGAGCTGCGGGGTGGTAATGGGTTCAGTGACGTCAACCGCCTGCTCGGAAACCACGGTTTCGAAGCCAAATCCTTTAAGCTCTGTTTCGTACTTGGAAATGGTCTTTTTCACGAAAATGGTTCCGGCAACAATGAGTGCGATCACAATCAGAATCATGGTTAGGCCGCCGCTTCCGCAGCCGATTGCCCACTTTGCTCCTGTGCCCAGTTTCTTCCTTTGCGGGGCGTCCGGTGTAATTTCGGTGGTTTCAGCAATCTCAGTCATTTTCAGCACTTCTCAGTTTTAGGTTGTTCAAAATAGCGTTTGATAAAAAGCAGGTAGATCAACATGGGAAGGATGAACAGAAGACCGGCATTGATAAGCCACATCTCATTCATCCATGGGGACTGTTGCATTTGCACCCGCAGAGACTCGGGGTAGTTGGCGGCGGTGTAGAAATCGTCCATGGTGATCCGTGAGAAGGTCAAAACATTAGAGATCATAAAGAGGGTGTAATAAACCAGTACACCCCACCATGCGGCGGGTTTCAGCTTGTATAGGCCCGCGGCAATGAAAGCGCAAAACAGGCCGTTGAATATCCATGCAATCATACCGGGCGTTCCGGAAAGGAGGGTGCCAAAAAACGGATGAATAAAGTTTGCCATGATCTGCATAATGCCCGAGAAGACGCTCACGCACATCAGCAGGGCAAGGATTAGCACGGGCAAGGGGCAGCGCTCCGTCCATGAGGGGGTCGGGTGCCGATGTTCGCAGGTGGCGCGCACATTGCGGCCGCTGTAACAAAGAAGGGGCTGACCCAGATAACTGGAAAACATGTTATTTTGAGTCATGCGAAAAAGCCGAGTAAGCAAAGC
>JAOZSE010000135.1 GCA_029939835.1 Pontiellaceae bacterium | reverse complement strand
CAAACGGCAGATATTCCATATCGGGGTCGATCGTCCCACCCAGACCGTTTATAGCCAGTGCGGCGTTATCAGCCAAATCCAGCGTGTAAGGGACTTCGGCTTCATAAGACGTTCCTGAATAATCAAATTCTTTACTTTTAGACATTGTAATATTTCCTTTAGTATTTTGTCATCTCATTTTTTTTGTTTCTTACATACTTCACTTTCAAATCGGACAACGGCTTCCTCAAGAGGGAGTTTGTACACCCGCATGCTCCATTTCTGAATAGCTGTTTCCCGCGGTTCGATTACAGGCGTGTACGGTTCGCTATGCAGGCACGGATTATCCGGATTGATGAACACCATCGAACCTTGAGGAGACCCGCAAACCATTGTATAGCGACGGTCCTCCGAGACCATACACACCAGCGGACTCGTAACCCTTGCATTAGGATCTACGGAACTTCCTTTTCTGAAAAATTCCATTAGCCAACTATCTGGAAGATTGTTTTCCAAAAACCACTTACCAGTCGAAGGCGTTATTCCTGGCGGAACAACAATCCATTTACCATCTATCTGGATATAGGTACGGTCCCGCCATCCCCAGGAATAGCCGCGGCCCGTGAACCGGTTGCACAGGTGTGTAAAGGCCGACATCGGCTCGTCAGACAGATTCGTAATTGCCACTTCAACATCGACAGTATTTTCATCGACAGTTAATGTAGCTGTGTATTCCAGGTGCGCATCTTTATCGATTTGTGCTTCCGACCCGCCGAAGCCGCTTAGCTCCACAGGTGGCTCCTGACGATACTTATACTGGATGGTATTGGGTTTTTCCGGTACTGACATCCACTTTCTCGCTTCGATTCCTTTTCCTCCCAGGCAAAAACCTTTTGAAGTTGCTATCATTTCAGGAATCGTGAGTCCCCATTCTCCCATACTCGGATATAGGGGATACTCATCAGGGCGGTGACGCACCAGAACCGCCAGTGCGTTTTGAAGCGTATTGAGCTCAACGCTAAATCCATCCGGCAACGTTCTGGGGAATATCCTTGATGTCTCTGACATACTAATCGAATCTTTCTCGTTTTTTTTCATTTTTTTCTTTGACCTCTTTTTACTAATTTTCATTCTTCTGTTATGAGTGGGCGCTAAATACGATTTTCCACGTTTGCTCAGTTAGCCTTTTTGTGGTAATTGCATTCGGTAACCAGTCTTCCGCCGCCGTTTTCAGTAACCAGTTCGAGCAGATGTTTTTGAATTTTGGCATGCTCCGGTAAATCCCATAGATTATTCTGCTCATCAGGGTCCGTCTTCATATTATATAATTCTCCCATCTCGTCGTCTTCATACACAGCCACTTTCCATTCCTCTGTTCTCAGCATCATTGAAAACAGTTGTCCAAAATACCCCTCTGCCCACGCTTGACCGGCCGAAAGTTCCGGAACGGTATACGTACGGGATATGGCATAGTCTCGTACAGAGGGAACTTCATCAGAGATGAGAGGCTTAAGGTTCTTTGATGAACTCGGAAAATTACTGATGTTACAGCCCGCAAAATCAAGACAGGTCGCGGCAATGTCATTAATCTGTACCATAGATGAGATACGTTTATCGGCTGGGATGGATTTAGGAAAACGCATTATAAGAGGCACTTTGACAAGCGGGTCATACATAGTAGGGCCTTTTCGCAGCGACTGATGGTCGAATTGTATGTCGCCATGGTCGCTGGTGAAAATGACCAGAGTATTATCCGCTGCTCCCGCTGCTTCCAAAGCCTCAAGGACGCGGCCGACCTCATCATCTATCAGGGCAATCATGGCATGATACCATCTTTTTTCATCCATTATTTTTCTTTTGGAGTATGCACCGAAACTCCCTGCGTAATTCTTTTTATTATCACGAGCATGTGCTCTGGGCCGCTGGTCAAAAGGTGTTATCAGTGGTTCCTTTATCTCTTTCGGGTCTATCCGCTCAAAATATTCTTCAGGCCCGTCATCATAAGGTCCATGCGGGTCAAAGACACTCTTTGTAGCAAAAAACGGCTGCTGTTTTTTTGAGGCTCTGTCTATAAAATCAATGGTACGTTCCGCCGCCCAGTGCGTCATGTGAACTTCACGGTCAATATTCTTATTATCGTTACCGAGAATACGCGCTCGTTCGTATGCATCAGGGTCTTTTTCTTTCAGCCATTTAGAATAGGCGTTGAATCTTGAATCAAAATGACCCCAAGGTGCAGGACACCATTCGTATTCATCAAAACCGTCGTTGGGATGCCGGCTTATCTCCTCGTATGCATGTCCTGAAATGTGCAGCTTACCGAAAAGACCTGTATAATATCCGCTATCTTGAAGATGTTTGGAAAACAACACTTCCTCGCAATGCAAGGGGTCATTTATCGAATATACTCTATGTTCAGGTATTTCTTTCCCCGTCCATATAGATGCGCGGGCGGGAGTGCAAACGCATGAGACACTCACGCAATTTTCAAAAAGTACCCCTTGTTCAGCCAGCGAATCCAGATTGGGAGTCCGGGCAGCCTTGGAACCATAACACCCGAGTGAATCATAACGCTGCTGGTCCGTCATAATGAACAGTATATTTGGACGATTATCGTTACTGCCATTTTTATTATTTTCTTTCATCATATTTTCCTTTGTCTCTTTAAGTTTTGTCATTTCAACTGCTTCTTTTTATTCTATATCATCCCACAAATGCTCATAAGCCGGATGCGGGACCGGGCCTTTCAAAAGAGGGTCGTTCGTCTCTTCCATATGGTCTTTAAGCTGTTTTCGTAAGTCATTGAGTATCTCGCGATATTCCGGATTGGCGGGGGTGTGTCCGCCGGAGAAATACGAGCCGAAAGTCATTGTGGATGCGAGATTGTTCTGCTCGTAAGGGTCCTTTTCAAGGTCATACAATTCCTCAATGGGTAACATATCGATAAATTGTTGCAATACCTGCCTTTCTTGTTCCATAGGCCTATCTCGAAAATAAAAGGATGTATATGTATAGAAATTGCGAATGAATTTGAACCGCTCCGTCCGTATGGCCCGCATGGGGTCATACGCTCCGTGCCATGTATTTTCAGTAAATATGGATTCACGGGATGTGTACGAATGGTCATCGATAAGGGGCAGAAAAGTGCGACCATCAATATCGGTTGGACTGTCCGTCCCTACAAACTCCGCAAGCGTAGGCAAAAGATCAACACCGCTGAGAAGCTGTTCAAAGACCTTACCCTTAGGGAACGATTTTGGATATCGCATTATCAGTGCCACTTCAGTACCCGGATCGTAAAGGGTACTTTTTGCAAAAGGAATCATGTCGATACCGTGATCTGTTGTAAAAATAACCAGAGTATCATTTTCCAGTTCCGTTTCGCGAAGTTTGTCCAGAATTCGACCAACCGCTACATCAACAACACTCGTAATTATGGTGTGTAGATCCGCCAGTTCCTCTCGAACACCGGGAACATCTGGAAGATATGGCGGAACCGTAACCTCATCAGGGCTGTATCTGCGATGATATGTTCCGTCTGGATGAGTAAATGATAGCCGAGGGGGAAGTCCATGTTTAATATTGTAGGCATCTTCGTCCGACGGACCTTTAGAGTGGGCTTCATTAAAACCTACGTCCACATAAAATGGCTTATCGTTATCAGCATCAAAGTCATCAAGAAAATCAATAACTTTCGGGGTTACTTCTTCCGCAGCGGTTGATGCGTAGGGATGAGCATGTTCAACATGTTGGTAACCGAGAGCAGCTGGGTCATTTATCCCTTCATGACTCAAGCCGAATAAGCGGGTATCGTAGCCCGCATCGTTCATGCATATCGGTAAAGTCTTGACACCTTCGCGAATACTCCATCCGAACGAGGTTTGTCCCATCACGCCATGGTTGCAGGGATACATTCCCGTAATCCGGCTAGATCGGCTTGGAGCACAGAATGGTGCGGTTCCGAAATGGTTAGTAAACATAACTCCATCCGCTGCCAATGAATCGATATTTGGCGTTTCCAGACCTCGACCGTAACAGCCGAAATGGCGTCCCATATCATGACCGTGAATCATTATG
>JAOZSE010000043.1:1534-15177 GCA_029939835.1 Pontiellaceae bacterium | reverse complement strand
CCGGAGCCTGTTCATCTATGTACTTCAAATAGACGGTCAGAACCGGCTTGCCGTCGACCTTTTCGGTCGTGTAGTCCTTAATATAGCCTTCCTGCTTAAGGATACGGACCAGCTCGCTCTTCATTTTTGAATGCGGTATCTGTACCTTCGCATGGGCGGCCATATTGGCGTTACGAATGCGGGTCAGCATATCAGAAATAGGATCGCTCAGAATCATTGCGCGGCACCTTTGCTTTTGGTGTTTTCGAACGGCATCCCCAGCAGGCTGAGCAGTTCGTGGGCCTCTTGGTTGCTTTTGGCCGTCGTGACAAATGTCACATCCATGCCGTGTACCTTACGGACATGATCCGGATCGATTTCCGGAAAAATGGTTTGTTCAGTAAGACCGAGCGAGTAGTTCCCGCGCCCGTCGAACGATTTGGCCGGCACACCGCGGAAGTCGCGGATACGCGGAAGCGCAATGTTGATCAGCCGATCCAGAAATTCATACATCCGCGCGCCGCGCAGCGTCACTTTGGCCGCGAGCAGCATCTCTTCGCGCAGCTTGAAGTTCGAGACGCTTCTTTTGGCTTTAATGGTGAGCGGGCGCTGTCCGGTGATCTTGCCCAGATCGTCCGTTACGGACTGGAGGGCATCACGGTCGTACTGCATACCGACCGAAACATTGATCACAATCTTTGAGAGCGACGGAATCTGCATGCGGTTGCTGTAGCTGAATTTCTTCTGCAGCTCCGGCACCGCCTGCTCGCGATATTTGGTTTTCATCGTGGGTGTCATGAACCCTTTTCTCCTCTAAACAGCTTTTCAGCTCTCTTCTTTTTTCAGATTGGAAAGATGAACCGGAGCCTCTTTTTCAAAGACCCCGCCCTGCGGATTGTCCTGCGTCTTCCGCATATGTTTTTTTACAAAATTCAACCCCTCTACCAGCGCCCGATCACTTTCCGGGAGCACCTGCAAAACCTTGCCGGTCTTCCCGGCATCATCCCCGGCGAGAGCCTTCACCAGATCGCCTTTTTTAATCCGCGCTGCCATAAATCCAACCCTCTCCTTAAAGCACTTCCGGTGCGAGTGAAACCACCTTCATAAAATTCCGTTCACGCAGTTCACGGGCCACGGGGCCGAAAATACGCGTTCCGCGCGGATTCTGCGTCGCATCAATAATCACCGCGGCATTATGGTCGAACCGCAGCACGGAACCATCCGGGCGGTGGATCGCTGAGGCCGTGCGCACGACGACTGCGTCGCAGACTTCGCCTTTTTTGACGATGCCGCCGGGCTGGGCCTCTTTGACCGTCACCTTGATCAGTTCGCCGACCCGGGCAAAACTGCGCTTGGTTTTCATGACCCGAATACACTGCACGCTGCGCGCGCCCGTGTTATCCGCCACATCCAGTCTGGTTTGTACTGAAATCATTGCTCTACCCTGCCTTATTTCGAAAGAATTTCGATGAGCCGCCAGCGTTTGATCCGGCTGATCGGACGGGTTTCCATCACCCGTACCCGGTCACCGACTTTAGCTTCATTTTTTTCGTCGTGCGCGTGGACTTTTTTCTTCACGCGGATTTCCTTGCCCAGCAGCGGATGCCGAACCCGGCGCTCAACGAGCACCGCAATGGTTTTCTCTCCCGCCGAACTGCACACGCGACCTTCACGCACTTTCCGATGACCTCTTGACTCCATCTTTTACCTCTCGGCTTTCGCCGCCTGATTCATAATCGTTTTGATGCGGGCGATCATTCGCCGCGCAGCCCGGATCTGCAGCGGATTTTCCAACTGCCCCGACACCTGCTGAAGGCGCATACTGAACAGCTCCTTTTTCTTCTCATCAAGCTGCTGCCCCAGCTCACCCGCGGTCATATCTGCAAATTCTTTTGTTTTGTTCTTCATGCTGTTTTTCTCACCTGCAATCAATGGGCGTGGCGCGTCACAAACCGAACCCGAATGGGCAGTTTGAATGCCGCCAGACGCATGGCCTCGCGGGCCTGCGAATCCGTCACGCCGTCCAGTTCAAAAAGCATACGGCCCGGCCGCACAACCGAAACCCAGCCCTCGACTCCGCCTTTTCCTTTACCCATACGAACTTCGAGCGGTTTTTTGGTATACGGTTTGTCGGGAAAAATACGGATCCAAAGTTTTCCACGGCGTTTCAGGTTGCGGTTAATCGCCACACGGCAGGCCTCAATCTGAATGTTGGTGATCCAGGCGCGCTCCAGCGCCTGCAGACCGTATTCACCGAACGCCAGCGTAGTGCCGGCTTTCGCCATTCCGCCGCGGGTTCCCTTCTGAACCTTCCGGTACTTAACTCGTTTGGGCATTAAAGGCATGGGTCGATACTCCTACGCTTCCGCCGTTTCGGCCTTTTTACAGATCCAGACCTTGATTCCGATGGCTCCGGCCACGGTGCGGGCGGTTGCTGTTCCATAGTCAATATTCGCCCGCAGGGTGTGGAGCGGGATCCGGCCGTCTTTATAGCTCTCTGTGCGGGAAAGTTCCGCGCCGCCCAGACGCCCGGCAGCCATCACCTTGATGCCGTCCGCACCAAGCTCCATCGCCATTTGAATGGCGCGTTTCATCGCCCGGCGGAAAGAGACGCGACGTTCGAGCTGAAGAGCAATATTCTCAGCCACCAGCCGGGCATCCATATCCGGATTTTTCACTTCATCAATTTCAATATAAATTTCCTTGCCGGTCGAAGTGGACAGCTGCTCGCGCAACCGCTCAATATCTTCGCCTTTTCGGCCGATCACCAACCCCGGGCGGGCCGTACGAATCGTCACCCGGACGCGATTGGCGTACCGCTCAATAAATACGTTGGAAATCGCGGCATCTTTCAGGCGCGTCTGCACGGCTTCACGGATACGGAGGTCTTCCTGCAGCAGGTCGGCAAAATCTTTTTTGCCGGCAAACCAGCGTGAACGCCAGTTTTTGTTCACCGTGATCCGGAGTCCGATAGGATTTACTTTTTGGCCCAAAACGATTCCCTTTCTACTTACTTCGATCGGTTAAAATAACGGTTACATGCGTGGTGCGTTTACGGATTGGGCTGGCCGATCCGCGAGCACGGGGCCGAAACCGCTTCTGGGTCGGGCCTCCATCTACATACGCATCCTTTACAAAAAGCTGATCCGCCGCGACCCCTTCGTTACTGGCCGCATTGGCAATCGCCGATTTAAGGGTCTTGCCAATCTGTGCCGCTGCCTTGCGGGCGTTAAAATCGGTAATGCGCAACGCATCGGTGACAGACTGCCCCCGAATGGCATCCGCGATTCCGCGGGCCTTGGTCGCTGACATCCGAACATATTTTGTTGTGGCTGAAACTTCCATCTATCTACTCTCTGATTGTCGCCGCTTCTACCTGTACACAAAGGCGGCAACTATACGTCATTCCATTTCCAAATCCAGTACTTCCGAAAAAAATATTTTATTTAAGCGTCACGGTTTTATCGGTCGCGATTCCGTGCTGGCGGAAGGCGCGTGTCACCGCAAATTCGCCCAGCCGGTGGCCCACCATATTCTCCGTCACAAACACGGAAACAAACACTTTTCCGTTATGCACCGAAAAGGTGTGTCCGACAAATTCCGGTACAATCATGGAGGCCCGGGCCCAGGTCTTAACCGGTTTTTTTCTGCCCGACGCATCCATGGCCGCCACCTTCTTCAGCAGCTTAGCGTCAACGAAAGGTCCTTTTTTAAGTGAACGTGCCATAGCTTACTTCTTTCTCCGTTCAATGATGTGTTTACTCGAAGCCTTCTTTTTATTCCGGGTGCGCTTGCCTTTAGCCAGCGTCCCCCACGGCGATTCCGGATGCCCCCCGCCGGAGGTGCGGCCTTCCCCACCACCCATCGGATGATCTACCGGGTTCATAGCCACCCCGCGCACGGTCGGGCGAATTCCAAGCCAGCGTTTACGTCCGGCTTTACCGCTTACGATATTTTCATGATCTGAATTCCCAACCGCCCCGATCGTCGCATAGCAGGCGGTGCGCACACGGCGGATTTCGCCCGAGGGCATCTTGAGGTTGGCAAAATCGCCTTCGCGTGACATCAGCTGTGCGCTGGTACCGGCCGACCGGGCGATCTGTCCGCCGCAGCCGGCTTCGAGTTCGATATTGTGCACCGTCGTACCCAGCGGAATCTTCTCCAGCGGAAGTGCGTTGCCGGTCGCCGGCTCCGCGTCGGGGCCGGAAACCAGGGTCGCCCCCGTCTTCAGGTCGGCGGGTGCGATGATATAACGCTTTTCGCCGTCCGCATAATGCAACAGCGCAATGCGGGCCGAACGGTTCGGATCGTATTCAATAGCCGCCACATTGGCAGGAATGCCGTGTTTATCGCGCTTGAAATCAACGATGCGATAGCGGCGTTTGTGTCCGCCGCCGCGGTGGCGCGTCGAAATGCGTCCCGCGCTGTTGCGCCCGCCGGTGCTTTTCTTGGCACGGAGAAGCGAACGCTCGGGCGTGCTTTTGGTAATATCGTCAAACGCGGAGGTCACCATGTGGCGGCGGCTCGGCGTTACCGGTTTATATTTTTTTAAAGCCATGTTATTTAACTCCTCATTAAAGGGAAGCGTGCGTTTCTACAGGATTCATCCCGTTAATGCATCATCTGTTTTCAATTTTTTAAATTCCCCGGATTTTCTGATTAGAAGGTCGGCTCTAATGTTATAATTTTCGTTATTCTTTGCCGCACCTCTACCAAAGCCGAATCATTAATTTATAGGACTGACCCCTTCCTTGACCCCTTCCTCAGACCTCGCTTTTGAAGCACCTCCAAATCGCGATCGGAATAACGAGTGCTCTTTTGACTCTCAAGCTCAATATGATAATAATTCCGTAAAACATCAGCCGCTAAATCGCAGACTCGGATGAAGTAACTCGCGCCGGACGGTGCAATATTAACTGCGTCCCGACCATCATCAAGCAGTGGCAGAAGATTGGGAATCAGCGTTTCATCATTGCCATAAGCAACGCATTCGATTCCTTTGACGTGACTTTCAACATCAGTCGAAGCAAGAAGGGATACTACTTCCTTCCTTGCTTCGTTATCCTTCAAGCGCAACAAGGCCTTGAGACAGGCCAAACGAACCTTCGGTGCGAGGTCGGTTCTGTCATCCATGACATCGGCTTTGCGTGTTATCTGTTCGGCCTCAGCTTTCTTTTCCTTGAGGAGAGATATGCTTTCCCTGTGCCCAATTCGCCCCAGTAAAAGAGCTGCTTTATCACTATTCCCTCCCCAACTCTCTAGATAGGCTTCTATATCGCTACGCTTCAAGTCGGCAGGTAGAGAACGGTTCTTTTCACTGGCCCAGTGTTCAAAGTACGCTACTGCATCATACTGCGCATTGGGATCGTCTGATCTGAGTTTCCTCATATACTGCTCCGTTTTATCCGAAGAAGCAGACGCTACGGTAGCTAGTGTAACTAGCAAGCAAAGTACCACGAAGATATTGTTCATCTTATTATTCTCCTCTTCATTTCACTATGGCTGGGGCACCTGATCCACCTGTGCATGAGTAATTTTTTGTCCGCGAATATCTGTATATGCATGCATCAACTGTTCTTGATGATCCGTATAGTCGGATGGATTTATACCAAAGTGATGCCCCATTTCGTGTGCCAGGGTTTCCCCGACTTGGGTTCCTGCGCTGTCTTCAAACAGGATATCGCCATTCAGTTGTGCAGCATCGGCGTTATCGGTTGCCGGTGTACCATCTTGTTCGTACTCCCAAACGAAAAACACGTCCGGAGCCACCCCATTTCGAAAAGCTACGATGTCATCCCATTCATTAGCTGGATTGGTCGGATACCACTCAATAACAGTCCCAAGATCTGTTATGACCGTGGGGCTATCAACATTTCCTTTCTGAAAAACCACGTTTGCTTGTGGCGTCCATATCGTATTTAGAGTGGAAATAAAGCTATCAGCTTCCGATGTTGAGCGCGATGTCTGATGACTTGCGTTGTCCTGCATGAAATGAAAATCAACATTGACGACCTTCTTGTCCCGCACACAGATATTGAGCGTCTTGCAGACGGGGCCAGATGAAGAACCAACTCGAGCACGTAGCACTGTATGCCCCTTTGCTACGCCAGTTAGAGTGAGTGTTTGCGGAGAAGACGAAGCTTGAACCGGGGATACTGTCGCCTTCGCCGTATCATCGATCGTAAAGTAGACCTGTGAGATCGCGGCACTCGGCTCTATGTTAACCTTAACGGTATTCTGATTGGGTGGGTTATTGACCGGCACAACAAGCCACGGTGGATCAACAGTGTCATCGAATCCATTATTTGAAACTGTCTCCTCGAACTCTAGGTCTACGTCAATAACGGTTGTGTGACATTCGGAAAGGTAGCGCCAGTTACTCGCTTCGTTCGGGGAGCTGTTCGCAAAACGAAGGGCCGGTTCAAAGACATTCCGTCCGTCCAAACCGATGCCTTCGGTACCTTCAACTAGGACGGAGTATGTTCCCGCGCGCACTTCGTCACCGATACTTTCGTCGTGCCCCAGTTTCGCCTCGGTATCTCCCCGAAAAAACCGCACATCTTCAACACCAAGGCTTTCTCCCCACCGATCCATGCAGAGAAATACGCCCGGAGCGCTTTCGTGGATCACCAGCTTGTCAAAAATGATCTCGGCCATATCTTCGCGGTCATCGGGGCCGTCTATGATTTCATTGAGGTGGTCGGGCTGACCATTGCCGTCATCGTCGTCATCATTGAAGGGAACCAACATCTGCCGGTATGTCGGCGTTCCTATGTTTCCTTTTTCGATCCGGTAATCGCACTGGTAAGGGAAAACGGCACCGTCGGCGGCCAGACAGTTTCTGATGTTAAAGAAATCAAGACTGGCAGGGTTTTCAGGGTCCGTACTCATCTGGATATTCAGTCTTGACCCGGGCGTTCCGTATAACGTAACGATTTCCCCCCACCACTGAACCCCGGAAGAACTGCTGACACGGGCTCCATTGACGGATAGTGAGTATTCCGACCATGTGCAATTCCACGGAGGTCCGCTCGGGTGGCGGGTGACCTGCAAGCCGAATTTTGGATATTGATATTCCGCTTCATATAGATTGGAAAGGCCGTCGCCGTCCGTATCCCCATCAGCATCGTCCACCAGCGGATCGCAGCCGTGATCCACTTCAAATCCGTCCATCATACCGTCGCCATCGGTATCACTGTTCAGGGGCTGAGTCTGGTGAACGGCGATTTCATCGGCATCGCTCAACAAATCGAAATCCGTGTCAAGATACAGCGGGTTGGTTTGATGGGTATGAACTTCTTCACCGTCAAAAAGGGTGTCATTATCACTGTCCTCATCCTGCGGATCACTGTCGGCCAGATACTCCTCTACATTCAGTAGATTATCCTGATCGGGGTCGTCTTCACCATCATACAGCGCAAAGTTCAGACCATGCTCAACTTCCCAGTCATACGGTATACCGTCGCCGTCGCTGTCGCCACCCCACGGCTCCGTATCCGCATCATCGGTTTGTCCGTCCCCATCGCTGTCCTCGTCGACGGGAGAGGTTCCGTTGTCGTGTTCCGCGCCGTCCGCGAGGGTGTCACCGTCCGTGTCTGGATTGGTCGGGTCGCTGCCGCGTTTGTATTCCCACAAATTATTCAACCCATCGGTATCCGGGTCTTCCGTGGCATTCGGCACATTGGGGTTGAGACCGTATAATACTTCCCACGCATCCGGCAGTTCATCGCCATCACTGTCTGAACTGAGCGGATTGGAAGCGTACAGATTGATTTCATCGGCATCGGAGAGGGTGTCCCCATCGCTGTCCGCATTCTGGGGGTCGGTTCCGTAGTGATTTACCTCGGCACCATCAGTGAGGGTATCATCATCCATATCCGGATCGTTTGGATTAATATCCATCTGATATTCTGTAAAAGTACTCAGCCCGTCGATGTCATCGTCTCCGCCCGATGAAACATTCGTATTGCCGAAATAATATACCTCCCAGAGATCCCCCAAATTATCAGAATCCACATCTTCATCCGTGTATTCATACGCTCCGATATCGACCGTTGAAGCATCCGTCCCGTTTACGCGCCAAGGGTGGTTCCACCGAACACGACCAACGATATCTTCTGGCGGAGCATTTTCCGCAGAACCCCGGTCTATGCACGGTGAGACCGGAGAAAGCTGATATCCCCCTTCGATAAATTTCGGAGCCTCAGCAAGATTACTTTCTCCATACCCTTCTGGAACACAACAGAAAGAAACCTCCATCACGGATCCGCTGCTGGCGACCTCCCAGGAAGTGTTCGTCCAGAAAACCGTATTCCTTACGAGAACCTCTGAAAACTCCAGCCCGTAAACACCCATACTGTCATTACTAACGATCGTACAGTTCTGGATCACCGTTTCACCTCTTTGAGATGTAATGCTCCCCTCGTCGGAAGTATTCCCCGTGAACAGGCAGTTTTCCACCCGCGAAGTGCAATTGTAGAGGTATAAAGCGCCTCCACTGGTCAGATAGTCTTTATCATCCGTATTATTCTGAAAAGTACACCTGGAAAATTCGGGTAACGAACTGTGGAAATATCCGCCGCCGCTGAACCAGCCGCTACCATCGGAAATCAGGCAGTTCTCAAAGCGTGCTGTTCCCGAATCGCCGTAAACAGCACCACAGGAAGAATGGTTATTAGACATTACTGTATCGCGGACAAGCAGGGTGGACTGATGAGAATCCAACGCCCCGCCCATTCCCATGGCAAACGTTTCATTCCCCGTCATGACAGAGTTCAGCACTTCAGCGGATGCTGCCTTGAAGGAACAGGCACCGCCGGTTCCGAAAGCAAAGTTTGCTTCGAAGCGGCAGTTTCTGATTTTAATATCACTGTTCTCGGCATGAATTCCGCCACCTGAAGTGCCAGCCTCATTCTCGGAAAAAATGCACCCTTCTATCAACGGACTCGCATTACTGCAAAGCAACGCCCCGCCATATTCTGCAAAGCCATGATAAAACTGTATACCCCACACCACGGATTCCCGGGTTTCGCCGGTCTGGAAAACCAGACCGCGATTTGAGCTTCCACCGTCAATCACGCAATTGGTCGGTCCGTTTGCCGACCGCAACATCAGCTTTTTACCTTTAAAATCGAGATCGTTATTCCCTTCCCCGGTATACACACCATCTGCCACTTCAATGATTTCATAATCATTTGTCGCTACATCCAACGCGGCCTGAATGTTGGTTGCCGCTGTCGTTAGATTGGTGAACGGCAATATATGCGAACCTGCCTGCGAAACATACCGCGTCGTGGGCGGAACCGAACTGTCGTCGGTTGGATCACTGTCATAGACATATTCATACAAGTTAACAAAGCCGTCCCCGTCTGAATCTTCTTCAGCATTTAACTGCATCAAAAGTGGATCCAATCCATACAGTATTTCCCAGCCATCCGAATATCCATCCCCATCAGTGTCTGGATCATCCGGCTCGGTTTTGTGGACATATTTTTCGCGGTCATCGCAAAGGCCATCGGAATCCGTGTCCACATCCATATTACCGCCGGTAAAAAATCCAGAGTCTTCCGCAGCCGCATACCACCATGCTTCCGGATTGGTACTGACCGGTCGCAGATTTTCAACCGCCACGCTCCACTCATTGGAAATTAAATCGGAACAGGTGTACAGTTCGACCCGGTTGGTGAACCCCTCCTGTGCATACACGATCACATTCAGGCCATTGCTTACGGGTTCTCCCGCAATATAAAGATCATTGCTGTACGATGCCCCAATTCCCATCATCATTCCGCCATATCCGAGGCCATCGGCCTCAGCTACAGATTCTGTGGGCGCGGGCGCCGACCGCGCATTTAAAACCAGATCACTCCATGCATCCGCTTCCGGCTTGAGCGTAACCGCCCAGACAATCCGCCTCGGAGCCAGTTCATCGAAGAAGTAGACGTGCATCTCTTCAGGGGGCAGTACAGAAACGTCAGACTCGTAAAACTCCGGCGCATCAAAAATCGCTTCACCTTTATACTTTTCGCCGTCAACAGAACTTAAAATAACGATGTCGCCCCGCTGGATGTCTTCGTAAATCAGGATATGCAACGGCGTTTTCAGCTTCGCCAATTTCGACGCCTCATCAACGTAGTACGTTCCGCCCGTAAACCGGAACGACCAGTCCTCCGCCAAAAATGAAAAATCGCCCGCAGTAATGCGGGCGTAAACATCCCCATAACTCACTGAGGGCGGGACAATGGGGCCGTACATTTCACGAAAATCGAGGTAATGCTCAAGAAGCTCGCTCCACGAGGACATAACTCTTGGTTCGATCACAAGCCGTTCAACGCTGCCAACAACCAGCGTCCCCATGAGCAACAGAGCCACCGCGCACAATCCAAAGAGGATACTCTGTTGCTTTCCGAACTTCACAGCTACACCAAATCAATTTTGCTGCCTTCGGCCAGCGTCACAACGGCGCGCTTCCAGGCCGCCGTACGGCCAAAGCTCTGCGTGCGCTCACGTTTTTTCTTACCGGCACGGTTCATGGTGTTAACCGCGAGAACCTTCACCCGGAACAGCTCTTCCACCGCCTGCTTGATTTCGGCCTTATTCGCATCGGGATGAACGTTGAAAACATATTTGTTTTCCTCTTCCGAGAGGCGCGTGCCCTTCTCCGTCAGCAACACTTTCTGTATAACCTGATACACGTCTTTCATTTCAAAATCCCCTTTAGGCCAGGCGCTGTTCGAGTTTTTCCACGGCGTCTTTGGTAATGACAATCTGCGGGTAGCGGACGATCTGCCACGTATTCACGTTTTCCGCACACACCACTTCGACATCCTGCAGGTTGCGCGCCGCCAGCCCGATGTTTGTGTCGAGTTCCCCCAGGATCAAAAGCGCTTTCCCCTTAATATCCAGCGTCTTGAAAATCCCGCAAATCTCTTTGGTGCGCGGAGTCTCGATTTTCAGTTCATCGAGCACCAGCACGCTGCCAGCCGCGGCTTTTTCGCCGAAAGCACGGGAGAACGCCAGTCGCGCCATTTTGCGCGGAAGCTGTTTACGCACCTTGCGCGGATGCGGGCCGAACGCCACGCTGCCGCCACGCCAGAGCGGCGACTGACGGTAGCCGGCACGCGCACGGCCAAGGCCCTTCTGTTTCCACGGCTTGGCACCGGTTCCGGCCACCGCACCTTTACCCAGCGTGGAAGCCGAGCCTTGATGCTGATGGGCCTGATAGGCAACCACGGTCTGATGCAACGCCTGTGCACCTTTATCCGTAACCGCGAATTTGTCGCTGAGCGTCACTTCGCCCAGCTTCTTTCCCTTACAATCTTTCAGTGGCAGCGTACTCATGATCGTCCTCTCAAATTATTTCCTTTTAAGTGCTTCCTGAAGCACCAGCGTCGTACCGTTTGCACCGGGCACCGCGCCTTTGAGCAGAATCAGGTTTTCGTCGGCGCGGACTTGAACCACTTTGAGGTTCTGCACGGTAATCTTCGTGCTACCCATCTGACCCGGCATCTTCTTTCCTTTAAAGACGCGGGCGGGGGTTTCACACATTCCGATGGATCCCGGCCGACGATGAAAGTGCGATCCATGCGAGGCGCGTCCGCCGGCGAAGCCGTGACGCTTCTGAACGCCCTGGAAGCCCTTCCCTTTGGTCACACCCAGCACATCTACAAACGGAACCTCCTCAAAAACCGCCGCAGTCAGCGTATCGCCCGCTTTGGCTTCATCGTCGGCGCCCACCCGCACTTCGTGCAGTTCGCGCAGCGCTTCCACGCCCGCTTTTTTAAAGTGACCGGCCCGCGGTTTGCAGACCCGCTGCGCTTTTTGCGCACCGAACCCGAGCTGAACCGCTTCGTAGCCGTCCGTCTCAGCCGTTTTGCGCTGCACCACACTGCAAGGCCCCGCTTCGATAACGGTGACGGGAACCCGCCGCCCTTCTTCATCGAAGATCTGGGTCATTCCAAGTTTTTTTCCAATTAGACTCTTCATAATGCTGCTCAGATTTTAATGGTGATATCCACACCCGCCGGCAGGTTGAGCTTCTTGAGCTCATCCACCGTCTTAATGGTCGGGTCAATAATGTCCAGCAGACGCTTGTGCGTCCGGATTTCAAACTGCTCCATAGATTTTTTATTCACAAACGGACTGCGGTTGACCGTAAAGCGCTCAATGCGTGTCGGCATCGGGATCGGCCCGGCGACGCGGGCGCCGGTGCGTTTGGCCGTCTCGACAATATCCTTCGACGAGGCGTCCAGCACCCGGTGGTCAAAAGATTTTAAGCGTATGCGTATGCGTTGATTATTCATAATTTTTCTCTGCTAACGGTTCAAAAGCGTTCCCTGTATCGAATCCGGAACCGGCTCAAAGCGATACGGCTCCATCGTATAACTCGCCCGCCCCTTCGTCAGCGAGCGCAGTGCGGTGGCATAGCCGAACATTTCGGCCAGCGGCACGTCCACGTGTACAATCTGCACTCCTTCGCGGGCCTCGATCTCGCGGATGCGACCGCGGCGACCGTTTAAATCGTTCATCACATCGCCCAGATGCTCCTCAGGGCTGATGATTTCGAGCTTCATGATCGGCTCCAGCAGCGTCGGCGAAGAATTGCCGACTGCCGCGCGCAGGGCCATCGTTGCCGCCGTGCGGAATGCGATCTCGGTCGAATCCACCGGATGCGCCGCACCACCAACAACATTCACTTCAAGATCAACCAGCGGGTAGTTACCCAGCACGCCGGTCATCAGTGCGTCACGGAGGCCTTGTTCAATCGGAAGGTGAAATTCTGCCGGAATCACTTCCTTAGAAATTTTCAGGTCAACCTGATTTCCGCTGGATCGTTCACGCGGGGAAACTTCTACGACCAGATTAGCAAAGTGACCGCGCCCGCCGATTTCGCGTTCGAATGTAAATTCGCCGCTCGCCGTCTTCTGAGCACTCTCACGGTAAGCCACAACCGGTTTTCCGGCATTCGCCTGAACCTTAAATTCGCGCAGAATACGGTCTTTAATGATTTCAAGGTGTAGCTCGCCCATACCGCTGATAATGGTCTGCGCGGTTTCCTCGTCGGTGGTCACACGGAACGTGGGGTCTTCCTCCATCATCGAGCGGAGGGCTTCGCTCAGCGAGTCGCGGTCGGCCTGTGTCCGGGGCTCGATCGCCATCGCGATCACCGGTTCGGGGAATTCGATGCTCTCCAGAACAATCGGGTCGTTTTCGACGCACAGCGTGTCGCCGGTGGTAAAATTCTTCAGGCCGGAAACCGCGCCGATTTCACCCGCGTAGAGACACTCGACGTCTTCACGCTGGTTGGCATGCAGTCGCAGCAGGCGGCTGATCTTTTCCCGCTTTTTCGTGCGCGGGTTAAATACATTGTGGCGCTTTTCGATTTTGCCGGAGTAGATGCGGACAAAAACCAGTTTGCCGACAAAAGAATCCGTCGCCATTTTAAACGCCAGTGCGCTCAGCGGCTCGAAGTCGCCCGCCGCACGGCTGAGCTTTTCATCGGTCTTGGGGTGAACCCCCTTGATCGCCGGAACATCCGGCGGAGAAGGCAGATAGTTAACCACGGCGTCGAGCAGCGGCTGCACGCCTTTGTTCTTCAGCGAAGAACCGCAAAGCACCGGAACAATCTGTCCGGAAACCGTGGTTCTGCGCAACGCCGCCATCAG
>JAOZSE010000043.1:0-1434 GCA_029939835.1 Pontiellaceae bacterium | reverse complement strand
ACTCCGCAGAAAACCCCTACGGCGCCGTCGAGCACACGCAGGGATCGTTCCACCTCCACGGTGAAGTCCACGTGGCCGGGTGTATCAATAATGTTGATCTGGCAGTCGCGCCAGAAACAGGTGGTCGCCGCGCTGGTAATGGTAATGCCGCGTTCCTGCTCCTGCTCCATCCAGTCCATGACGGCAGTGCCTTCATGCACTTCGCCCATTTTATACACACGGCCGGTGTAATAAAGAATGCGCTCGGTGGTCGTGGTCTTACCGGCGTCAATGTGCGCGATGATGCCGATGTTGCGAATCGCGGACAGACTGCGCCCGCGCGCCGCGTCCTCCCGGGGGGCGGGCGCAGAGCTCTTCGCATGTTTTCCATCCTGTTTCACAGTCACCGTCATTTCGAATCTCAATCATTACCACTTATAGTGTGCAAATGCTTTGTTGGCCTGAGCCATCTTGTGGGTATCATCCCGTTTCTTGACCGCCGAGCCCTGGTTGGTGTAGGCATCCAGCAGCTCTATCGCCAGCGAGCGGCGCATCGGCATGCCGCGGCGGCCTCTGGAATACTGCAAAAGCCAGCGGCAGGCCAGCGCCGTCTGGCGTTTCGAGCTCACTTCCAGCGGAACCTGATAAGTCGCACCGCCGACGCGGCGCGATTTCACTTCCAGCTTCGGCTTAATGTTTTCAATCGCCCGGGTAAACACCGTCAGCGGATCCTCATCCTTCAGCTTGCTCTGAATATCTTCGAGGGCTCCGTAGACAATGGCAGCGGCCGTTGATTTTTTTCCGCACTCCATGATGGTGTTAATCATGTACGCCACCAGCTCGCTGTGATAGCGCGCGTCCGGGATGATCATCCGTTTTTCTGCTCTGCGTCTTCTTGCCATGGGTTAAAAACTTTCTTTACGCTTTTGGTTTTTTGGCTCCGTATTTCGAGCGTCCGCGCTTGCGGCCGTCCACGCCGAGACAGTCGAGGGCGCCGCGCACAATGTGGTAGCGCACCCCCGGCAAGTCCTTCACACGTCCGCCGCGAACCAGAACCATACTATGCTCCTGAAGATTGTGTCCCTCACCCGGAATATAGGCGTTCACTTCGCGACCGTTCGTCAGGCGCACGCGGGCAACCTTTCGCAGCGCGGAGTTCGGCTTTTTCGGCGTCATGGTCTTCACCAGCAGACAGACTCCGCGGCGCTGCGGACACGCAGTCAGCGCAGGGCATTTCTTCTTTTTCTTCAGCGGAATACGCGGCTTTTTTATAAGCTGGTTAATCGTCGGCATAAAACATTCCTTCCATCAAAAAACGAGCGGCAGATCATAGGTTTACCCCGCCCGCCCCGCAAGCATTACATTCACTTTTTTCGGACTTTTTTATTCGCTCTGTCTAACCTGATCTATTCATGAACAGTGCTTCGCTGGTTGTTTTGCCTGAGATGAAGCTCT
>JAOZSE010000134.1 GCA_029939835.1 Pontiellaceae bacterium | reverse complement strand
ATCAACAATACAATTAGAGTCGGTATCGCCGTAGTGATAGAATTTGACATATTGGCTGTTCCAGTTTCCCGCGATTCCCTGGAAGTCGAAAGCTGTTTGTGGCCCTACATTAACGCTATAAATCCAGCCCCTTCCCTCAGCACAGCCGTCCCAGAGGTCTGTGTATTCTCCCTGTCCGCAGTTTTCCCCTTGGATGTCTATGAGTTCTTCTACTTCCTCGGGGAGTTCCAATTCAAAGATGGTGATGTTGCCGTCGGAGATTTCGTTTTGTGCTTCAGTGGTTATGCTTTTCTTTTCAACATCCACTTCGCTGGTCGTCTGCCCGATTCTTTCCTGTTTGTTTATGATATAGATGGGGGCAACTTTTGCTGTAACGGATTGGAGTTCGCCTGCCTCGGCATACGAACCGACATCAAAGAGATAACTCTTCGCCTCGTTGTTTCCGGGTGCCGCAACTCTCGCCGTATGGGAAACGCCGTCCAGATTTAAAATGAGCAAGATTCCTTTCAGCTTATGATTATCAATTCCCCTCGCCACCTGGATGAAGACATATTCTTTGTTGCGACGGCCTCTGATTGACACGCTAGGGACGCAAACGTATAGTTTCCGCCTTATTTATGAAAAATGAACTTCAGCTCGAAACGCTTCGGCACAGCACGGCCCACGTGATGGCCGCGGCGGTCTGCCGTCTCTATGATGACGTTCAACTCGATATCGGCCCGTCCACCGATTCCGGCTTCTATTACGACTTTGACCTGCCGCACCGACTGACGCCGGAGGACTTCCCGGCAATCGAGGGCGAGATGCTACGGATCGTTGAAGAGGATCTACCGTTTGAACGTCTGGAAGTGAGCCGCGAAGAGGCGGCGAAGATGCTCGACGGGCAGAAATATAAGCTTGAACGGCTGGCGGATATTCCCGAGGGCGAAGCGATCACGTTTTACAAATGCGGGGACTTTTTTGATCTCTGCCGCGGGCCGCATCTGGAAAGCACCGGGAAGCTCCGCGCGGTTAAGCTGTTGAGCGTGGCGGGCTCCTACTACCGCGGCAAGGAAACCAACCCGATGCTCCAGCGCATCAACGGTACGGCATTTACGAACGACAAGCAGCTCAAGCTTTATCTGAAGCAGCTCGAAGAGGCCAAACTGCGCGACCATCGCAAGCTGGGCCGCGAGCTCGATCTCTTTAGCGTGCACGACGAAGTTGGCCCGGGCCTGATCCACTGGCACCCGAAGGGCGCACGCATCCGCTCAATCATCGAAGAGTTCTGGCGGCAGGAGCATTTTCGCAACGGCTACGAAATTCTCTACACCCCGCACGTCGGTAAAGCCCATCTCTGGGAAACCTCGGGCCACCTCGATTTCTACGCGGAGGGCATGTACGCCCCGATGGAGATCGACAAATCGGACTACTATGTCCGTCCAATGAACTGCCCGTTCCACATCAATATTTACAAGTCCGACCTCCGCTCCTACCGCGACCTGCCGCTGCGCTGGGCGGAACTGGGCACGGTGTACCGCTACGAAAAAGCGGGCGTGCTTCACGGTTTGATGCGCGTGCGCGGCTTCACGCAGGACGATGCGCACATTTTCTGCACACCGGAACAGATGGAAGACGAAGTGAAAGAAGTGATCCGTTTCTCCACCTCCATCTGGAAGACCTTCGGCTTCGAACAGATCACCGCCTATCTTTCCACGCGGCCGCAGAAGGCCGTCGGCGATCCTGAGCACTGGGAGCAGGCGACGGCTTCGCTCAAGGCCGCGCTGGAAGCCGAAGGCATTCCGTATGAAGTGGACGCGGGCGGCGGCGCGTTTTACGGGCCGAAGATCGACCTCAAGATCAAAGACGCCATCGGCCGCGAGTGGCAGATGAGCACCATTCAGTTCGACTTCAACCTGCCCGAGCGTTTTGACCTCAGCTATATCGGCGAAGACGGCGAGAAGCACCGACCCTACATGGTGCATCGTGCGCTCTTCGGCAGCATTGAGCGCTTTTTCGGCATTATGGTGGAACATTACAGCGGAGCGTTTCCGCTTTGGCTTGCGCCCGAACAGGTTCGTGTACTGCCGCTCACCGAAGAGCAGACGGCGTATGCCGAGGAACTGGCTGCGCAGCTTCGCAAAGAGGACATCCGTGTGACGGTTGACCGAAAGTCCGGAAAAATCGGTGCTAAAATCCGCACCGCGCAACTGGACAAGGTGCCGTACATGCTGGTGCTCGGTGCCAGAGAAATGGAGAGCGGCGAGATGGCTGTGCGTGACCGGACGGGTCAGCAGGATACAATGACGCTGATTGATTTTGTTGAAAAAATTAAAACCGCCGTGCAAACTAAGGCGTAGTTTAACCAAAGAACCAGGGAGACGTTATCGCTAATCCGAATTACAAGGGCCGTCCGCGCAGAGAGTTTGGCCCGAGAATGAATAACCAAATCCGCGTACCCGAGATCCGCTGTATCGACGAAAACGGCGAACAGCTCGGCGTCATCCCGACCCGCCAGGCGCTTATCCGCGCTCACGAAGCGGGGCTTGACCTCGTTGAAATCGGCGCCACCTCCAAACCGCCGGTCTGCCGCATTATGGATCACGGCAGATTTAAGTATGAGCAGGGCAAGAAGAAAAAAGAGGCCAAGAAAAAACAGATTCAGACTAAGCTCAAAGAGGTGAAGTTCCACGTCAATGTCGGCCAGCACGACTACGACACCAAACTGCGCCACGCTCATGAATTTCTCGAGCACGGCAACCGGGTAAAAATTTCACTCCAGTTCCGCGGACGCGAGAACGCCCACCGCGAACTCGGCTTCGAACTGATGACGCGGGTGATTGCCGACTGCATCGAACAGGGAACCGTTGACCAGACTCCCCGCCTGATGGGCCGCAACATCTCTATGATGCTTGTCCCGAAGAAAAAATAGGGTTCTCTGTTGCCCTGCGGGCTTCCTCCAGCACTTTTTTGCTGTGACAGAGCTGGCCTAAAAATGCTACTTTACAGCCCTTCCGGCCCGATTTTACCCCCTCTGACGGGCTTCGAACCCTTTAGAAGAGCATTTATCTTGACTTCAGCGGTTTGATTTGATCTTCTCTACATGACCGTTTTAATCGGAAAAGGAGCTAAAAACATGAAAAAACTATGGTTAACAGTAATAATGGCATGTCTGCTTGCAGGCATGGTAAGTGCCCAGTCAACGGGGCTGGAGACGGATGTATTGCCGCCGTCCTGGCGCGGCGATGCGAATACAACACTGCAGGGGTGGAGTTTCAGCACCAACAACAATCCTGCGGATTTAGATTATCTGATGAATCCGTACGGCTCACCGACGGCGCAGGTTTTTACGCCGGATACGATGTTCCCGAAGCAGACCTATTGGCTATCGGATCATGAAGGCCATGACGGCGTATGGCGTTTGTACGGCGATAATTATATGCTGCTGACCATTCCCAATAACCCCGACGAAAATCTTTTCAAAGAGATTTGGCTGCAGATGACCTGGTCCGCATCGGAGCTTAGTAGACCCCCCCTGTTCCAGACGGATCCGGGCTACTCTTCAATTGAGCTCATTCAATCAGCCGCGGTTGATGCGACTTATTATCACAGTGTGTATAAAATTATTATTGAGCCAAATCCCACATCGGAAATGATTGCGATTCAGCCGAGAGACTGCACGCTGTACATTGATGAGATTGTGGTGGACACCCGGTGTGTTCCCGAGCCTACCTCGGTGGCGCTGATCAGCGTGGGGGGCATCGTCGGACTGTTTATACGCCGTCGATTACAAAGAGGAGAAGGGGCGAACGATTACCTCATTGCCCCGCGCACACACATGCGCCGATAAGTCTCTGCGAACAGACATCGCATTAAGCCGGTTTGATCAGCACTTGCTGATCACCGGCTTTTTGTTTTACCCGAACCGTTCCGTATCCTCGATGCGGATTCTTTGGTTTAACCGTAGATGGCGCGGAGGCGTTCGGTGTAGTAGCAGACGTTATCCCACTCGGCATCCGGCGGAATGCGGTGATCCGGGCAGGGGATGTATCCGCCGAGATCAATCAATGGTTTAAGCCGCTCGATTTCCGCATCAACTGCGGCGCGGTCTTGAGCAAAGACGCGTTTGTCCATACCGCCAACACCGCGCAGGTCGC
>JAOZSE010000133.1 GCA_029939835.1 Pontiellaceae bacterium | reverse complement strand
GCGATGAAATTGAAGACCGGACTCAGTTGGAAAGCATTGAGGACAGCTGGCTCTATTACCTGTGCCGAATCAAATAAAACGCATGGCGGCGCGGAGTTTCCTGCCCGAGACGAAGTGAAGAGGCAACCCTTGGGAAAAGTGTCTGACCGCAAAGACCCGAAGACCACAAAGTAACACCTGCGACGTCATAAACTTCCAACCCTTGGAAAGATCTCTTCCAATGGTTGAAGCCACGTCTAATCGGCTATTCCGTTGGTGGTTTTTGATGGGTCCAGCAGGTGCGGGCGACGTTTTTCCCGCAGCGGGAGGCTTCCGTGGTCGGGAAATCGGTGCCGTAGAAATAGTTGATGATGAAGGGTTGCCAGAGGTCATCGCTCACGGGGAGGTAATCCGCTTCCTCATGTAGCCAAGTGAAGGCCCGGAGCAGTGCCTGATCTTCCCAGTTCCACACATCATATCCGGCCCGGTGAAGAATGACGGCCTGTAACAGTGCCCCCTGCAGCGCCTCATACACATAGTTTTCTTTCGGCGGTGGCCAGGAGAAGGTGCCGTCGCCGAATCGTCGCTGGTCGTCCGGCAGGACGCCGCTTACATTGTGCCCTTGAATGGTGGAGCCAAGCGGGTTGATCCCGACGGGTTTGTCGGGGTCGGCTTGCCATGCGAGACTGTATTGGTAGGCGAAACCCGCATAGCTTTCGCGGTCTCCCAACCAGCCTTTAAAAACTTGCGCAACGCGGGCGAGTTCGTCCCAGTCCTGCAGGTAGGCTGCTACGGCCGCGCGGCTTCCGCCGGCGTGGCATCCCCAGTTGTTGGGGCGCATTTCGTGGCAGGTGGTGAGGCTGCGGCCATCGCCGGGCAGCACTTTGGTGAGCATTTCGCGGAGCCATGTGCGGAAGATCGCCTCTTCTTCCGGGGGCAGGCCGACGAGGTCGGCGGCGATGGCGAAGGCTCCGAGATTGCGACCCACCGCTAGGGTGGAGCTGCCCTCTTCGGTGCCGATCGCCTGCATGCAGGCCTCGATGACTTCGGTGCGGTACCGTATTATTCCGGTCCGTGCATAGACGAGTGCTTTCGACATCGCATAGAGGTTGGCCCGATCTTCCTTATCGGAAAGGTTGGGGGCGCCCCAAAAGAGGTCGGCATCTCGTTTTAGCAGGCGCCAGGGCTCACCGCTCATCGGTAGATGAGCGATCTCTTCGGCGGAGGTCCAGATGCCACGATCAATCAGTCGGACGTTTTCCTCTGCGGCGAGGATCTCAAAGTCGGCGGACACGAAGGTGATCGCGTAGTTTGGATTGGCAACGTCGGTTAATGACCCCTGCCGGATGGCATAGAGGCCGGCATCTTCGCCGGAATCGCGAGAGGGTTCTCCGGTCAGCGGAATACCCTCAAGGAGGCTCCCGGCGGTGAGGGTCCAGGTGAGAGCGGGGTCGGGGTCGTCTTCCATTTTGCTTTGGGGATTGGCGGTGAGAGTGATTGGCCGGCGGTTCACGGTTACGGTCTGGGTTTGCGGGTCGGTTACGCCGGCAAGGGTTGTCGTTAGCGTATGGGTCGCAACGGTTGATAGCGCGATGGATATCGTGGCTTCACCATTGTCAAACGTAACAGCATGGTCAAAAACGGAGCCATCAAGGTTGCTCGTTACGGTGACGGCAACGGTTCCGCTGAGCGGGCTGCCGTCCATCGCTTTGGCGCTTGTGATTTGAAGCGAAACAGTATCCCCCGCCAACGGATTGCCTGTTGCGGCGATACGGAAACCGGAGAGGTCGGCGGCGGCTTCTTCGCCGGGGGCGATGGAGATTTGGATTCCGACCCAGTGACGATCCGATCGTGATGGGTTTGCGGTTTTGTTGCCGGTTACGCCGGCCGTTGTTTGTTCAAAGGTGGCCAGCATGTTGGAGGGGCGTCCTTCCGGAGTGTTGGGCGCATCGCAGCGTTCGGTGGTGGCGCTGTGCGGCGTGTAGGTGGCATTGCGCCGGTTGGTGTAGAACGCCAGAATTAGCGCGTTGTCTTTCGATGTCGTTATGGAGGGTGCCGTTACGTTGCCATTTCGTCCGGAGCTGCTGCCGGAGCCGCCGATGGGATTTTCGATGTCGGTGCCGCTGATGCGGGAAATGCTGGCCGCCCATTTCACATTTTTATTCAGCGGAAACGAGTAGCTTGCCGGTTCGGATTCATTTGCGATGTGGTAATAGATGCCCATACCGATTCTGCGGGAGTTATCTTTTCGGTGAACGAGCACCCAGCCGGACGGTGCTGAAATGCCGACCCGCTTGCCCTGATCGAGCATCAGTGCCGCAACGAGCAGGTCGCCTGCCTGTGTACCCATTGGTTTTTCAACGGTGAGAGTTGAGCTTTCGCCGACATCGGTGGCTACGGTTTGGAAAACCGGAGCGGCATGGCCGTTCAGGCAGGCGAGTAGTGCGGCGACCGTGAGTATCCAAAGATGTTTTTTCATGATCATTTCCTCATTCCTGTGCCAGCGCAACGGCTCGCCATCCTTGACGGTCTGATAGCAGTTCGGTGGTTTTACACGCCTGATATCCGTCGTCGAGCTCAACAAGTTGAACGGCATCGGTTTCATCGTGCTGAATCAAAATAAAATCACCAGCAAAATCCCGAACCGGCCAATCGGGCATCAGTGTAAAGGAGTTGTAGGGTCGGAACAAGGGTGCCTTGGGGTTGGCCGCCCAAATGGCGACAACCCCGGACTCTTCGTGCACGAGGACAATTCGATTGGCATCCAGTCCGCGAACCTTCCAGCCAAGGGAGTCTTTCCAGAGACGTTTTTTGGAAACGGTGCGTCCAGCATCGTCGAACTCGATTTTCTTGAGGACGCCGTGAGAGCCTTGTTGCATTAGAACAGAATTGCCATCGAGCGCAACGGGAGTGAATTTGTGGGTGGATTCCTGAAGGGGAAGCCATTGGCTGGGAACGCCGTTTTTGTCGAGGGTGCAAACGGCAAGCTCGGATGCGGGTTTGTAGAAAAAGAGAATACGACAGCCATCCATGGCAACCGCCTCCCAGTCGCCTGTATTTTCCGGAACATTTGTCCACTGCGCGGCGCGGGCGTTTTGCGCGAACGCCTGCAGTCCCAGAGCGGAAGAGTTTTCCTTGTGTTGCATTAAAACGGCACCGCCCGATCCCATCCAGAACGACAGGGTGTTCTTCGCCGCCGCGTTGGTTTGCTGCATTGTGAAGATGAAGAGCAGTAGAAAGAGTTGTCGGACGGCTCCGTTAACATGTCGTTGTTTTTTGAATTGTCGCCTCATGATTTCTCCCCGCTGATTAAAGGATATCCCTAGAAGCAGAATGCGTGCCTCCTTTTTGGAGGTGCGGGGGAAGGAGGGGAGAAAACGGCTGTTTTTAAAGGGGAAACAGACGGCAAACGAAAGATCGTCAGCGAGTCAGATTCTCAGCGTTGAGAGAGCGGAAGGTTCCCAGAAAACCTGCTAGGAGTTTAAGGTTTTACGCAAGATGGTGCGTAGAATCGAAAGCGGGGAGAGACCCTTTAGAAGTGAGACCCGATACTCTGCGATGGTGAGCAGGACAAGCCCGGCTCCGAAGAGGGCAGCAGATTGTACGATTGCGCTCACCCAGCCGCTTTCGACCCGCGGCTCGAGCCAGAAGCGGCTCGCCCAGACCGATGCGCAGAGAAGCGGGAAGGCCACGACGACCGGCCAGATTTTTGCGAATGGAAAAAGGATTTTTTTGCGAAGGCGAAGCAGGGTGCCCATGAGCAAGAGGAGAACGGCATAGCTGACGCTGTTGGCCACGGCGACACCAACGATGCCAAAATTGAGCTCAAGGGCGATCAGCGAAAGTCCGATGTTGATCACCACGCCGACTACGGAGAGTAACGCCGCTGATTTTTGTAGGCGGTGTGCGACGATAAGGCCTCGCATGGGATAAAAGACGGCTAGAAAATAAAAGCCGAACAACACGATTTGTAGTGGTAGAATTCCCTGTGTGTATAAAGGAAGTACCCACTCAAGGAAGGGCGGAAGTAGAAAATAAAGAGGCGCAATGATGAGGGGCAAATAGCAGGCGTTGATGACAAGGGGGCGGTAGAGATAGCGGTCGAGCATGTCCGGCTGATGGAGTGTGTCGACTTTTTCCATGATGCGCGGCTCAATGACTTCGCGAGCCGCGCCAGGGAAGTTGAGCATACCGCGCAGAGCCAGCGTGGCCAGCGCGTAATAGCCGACCTCTTCGGTGGTGAGGTAGCTGGCGACCAGCAGGCGCCCCGAGGTGATCAT
>JAOZSE010000132.1 GCA_029939835.1 Pontiellaceae bacterium | reverse complement strand
CTTTCGCCGTCGGCGCAGCAGGCGGCAATGAGCATCGCCATGCCCGCGCGGATATCCGGACTGCTCAGCCGCGCGCCGTGCA
Organism: Pontiellaceae bacterium; assembly: GCA_029939835.1. Lineage (GTDB taxonomy): Bacteria > Verrucomicrobiota > Kiritimatiellia > Kiritimatiellales > Tichowtungiaceae > Tichowtungia. The sequence goes on along the minus strand of JAOZSE010000132.1, from coordinate 4,187 downwards.
GTTTGGACGGGCCGCTGACAACGACGCGGTGCGGGTCGCACTGGATAATGTTGGCGCCCATCGCCATCAGGTTGTCCACGAAGTACATGCGGCTCTCGAAGAGCTTTTCGAAAAAGAGCATCTGCCCGGAGGTCTGCGTCGCCAGCACAATCATCACGCTCATCAGGTCGGAGGGAAATGCAGGCCAGATGCCGTCTTCGATTTTCGGCGTGAAGTTTCCAAGGTCTGGAACAATTTCGCGTGAAGGATTCGAACCTTGGGAAAGCACGCCGCTAACGCCTTTGGCGTCACAAGTTTTGAGCGCCCATTTGACGCCGAGCTTTGAAAACCCTTTTTCGAGTACATTGAGCGTAACGGGGTCGCCCGGATCGGGAATTTCGAGCGCGCCGCCGGTGACGGCGGCAGCGGCAATAAAGCTGCCGACCTCAATATAATCAGGCTGAACGGCGTGTTCCGTGCCGCCGAGCGTCTCGACGCCCGTCACCGTCAGCCGGTTGGTGCCGATGCCGCCGATATCCGCGCCCATTTTCACCAGCAGACGCGCCAGATCCTGCACGTGCGGCTCGCAGGCGGCGTTGAAGATGGTTGTTTCACCTTTGGCGAGCGTTGCGGCCATCAGAATGTTTTCGGTGGCGGTCACACTGGCTTCATCCAGCACCAGGTCGGCGCCTGCCAGGGCCTTGCATTCAAAACGATACGGTGCGGAGTCGTTAATATCGATGCCGAGGGCGCGCAGGCCGTAAAAATGGGTGTCGAGGCGGCGGCGGCCGATCACATCGCCGCCGGGTGAATGAATGAGCACCGAGCCGTGACGGGCGGCCAGCGGCCCGGCCAGCAGGATGGAGGCGCGCACTTTACGGCAGTATTCGGGATCAAGCTCGGTGTTTTTCAGCCCTTTGGCGCAAAGCGTTACACTCCCGCCCTCTTTTTGGACGGATACGCCGAGCGATTCGAGGAGGTCCAGCATTACGCGCACATCCTGAATATCGGGAACATTACAGAGTTTGACCGGCTGATCGGTCAGCGTACACGCGGCGAGCATCGGCAGTACTGCGTTTTTGTTCCCCCGCGGGAGAAACGTTCCGCCGATTGCTTTGCCGCCCTGAATAATGAAACGAGCCATGGCGCAGACCATAAACGCTTTTCCCAAACATTGGAAATTTTTTGCTCGTTTTTCCAAGGTTTGAAACTGGCGGCACCCTCGGCGCTTGGCTAGACTGCGCGGCATGATTCGTCGAACCACCCTTTTTCTCACGGTCGTGCTTCTTGCCGCCTCGGGTTGTGCAAAACAACCGCCGCCCGCGCAGCAAACCCCCGGCCATACAGAACGCCCGGCGCCCGCGCGAGCTGTTCCCGCGACGGGCCTTCCGCCCGCGCAGGAAATCCTTGCGTTTGCCCGTGCGCAGCTTCCTTTGCAGCCGGTTCGCATGACCGGCACGCTGAAAGCGCGCGCGCCTAACGGCCATGTGAAACGCACGCGGAATGTCGAAATGGAGCTCGACTGGGGCGCAAAGCCGGCGCGCGCGACCTACCGCATTCTTGATGAAAAGACCGGGGCCGCTCAGGTCCTGGAAATGGTTTGGAAAAGCAGCGGGCCGGAATACCGGTTTAAAGCAAACGGCGCGCCCGCCGATATGGACCCCAGCACGGAAATAGACGGGCTGGGCCTCACCTGGGCTGATTTGAGCTTTTCATTTCTCTGGGACACCGCAGCACGGACAGAAGGCGCGGCCAAAAAACTGGGGAGTGACTGTTTTGTGCTGACGGTGCCCCGCGCCGGGAAAAAGAGCCTGCGGCTTTGGATCGAGCAGACGACCGGGCGGCTGTTCGGAGCGGAAGAAAAGGATGCGGACGGGACGACGCAAAAAATCATCAAAGTAGTCAGCGTCAAGGAGTTCGATGGACTCTGGATGGTGAAAGACCTCGATATTATCCGACCCGCCGAGGGCGGGCGAACCTCGCTTCGCGTGGATACCGTTACGGTCGAAACAGACTGATTATTCAGGCGTCACAGCTTCCGGAACGGGCTTCGACTCCGGAACGGGTGCGGTGATCGGAGACGGCGCCGGAGTCGGAATCTGTGGCACCGCCGCCGGCTTGGGGGTCAGTTGATCCAACGCAAAAGCGGCGGTTTCCTGCTGTTTTTGGAACAGGCCGAGCAGCACATCCTGATGCACCGAAACCAGCGAGCTCGATTCCAGAATGGCCAGGCTGTTTTTATCCGCTTTAACAGTCACTGCGGCGATGTCCGCCGCCTGTTGCGCCAGCGCGGGTTGAATGAACACGTTGTTATTGGACGCAATCTTTTCGTCGATCAGGTCCTGAACCGCTTTCTGCGATATACAGCCGGTCAGCAGCATGGCTAGAATGAATATAAGTAAAGTTTTCATGATTTTTTCCTCCAGAACGAAAAATATATGCAAAACGGCCGGAAAACAAAGTTTAAAACAGGTAGCGAAAGAGGGCCTGCCTGGCCGAAGCTCTATTCAGAGGGAACGTCCGCCTTCGCCAGAGGCTTTGGCGAGACAGCCTTCGTTTCGTCGCTTCACTCGAAAGCGAAGGCTGGAGCGGGTGATCGGATTCGAACCGACGACAGTCACGTTGGCAACGTGACGCTCTACCACTGAGCTACACCCGCGTCGAGTAGAAGGCTGGCTAGTATGGGAATTCCCGAATCCTTTGCAAGCCAGAATTTTATTGATGTTCATCTGCGCTGATACACCTGCCCGCCATAGCTTGATAAGACGGCGGCGGGTGGTTATTCTTCCGGCATGATTACGCAGGAAAAGTGGGATCGGCTGCGCGAGCGCATGAAGCAGCTCGGCATCCGGGAAGAGGATCTTGCGGAGCAGTTTATCCGCGGATCCGGAAAAGGTGGCCAGAAAGTCAACAAAACCTCCTCCTGCGTACAGCTAAAACACATTTCTTCGGGTCTTGAAGTGAGGTGCCAGCGTTCGCGCCTGCAGGCCTCCAACCGTTATTTCGCGCGCCGCGACCTCTGCGAAAAACTCGAAGAAAAAGTACTCGGCGCGGCCAGCCGCAAGCAGCAGGAGATCGAAAAAATACGCAGGCAGAAGCGCCGACGCTCCCGCCGCGCGAAAAACAAAATGCTCGATGCGAAACATAAACAGGCGGAGAAGAAAGAACGCCGACGCCCGGTAAGCGGGGAATAATAAAGTAGGACAGCCATCCTGGCTGTCTTAGACAGGCTGGAAGCCTGTCCTGCATAGTAGAAAAAATGAAAACCGAAGCCAAACTGCAAAAACTAAATGAAATTTTCCAGAAGCTGGAGCGCGTCGTTGTTGCATTCAGCGGCGGCGTGGACAGCACATTTCTCACTGCTGCTGCGGTGCGCGCCCTCGGCGCGGAAAACGTTCTCGCCGCCACCGCAGTGTCTGCCACGCTCACCGATGACGAAAAAGCCGAGGCACTTGAGCTGGGCAAACAGATCGGCGTGGAGCACGTCCTTCTTGAAACCGACGAGTTTGGCGACGAGACCTTCACCGCCAATACCGCAGAGCGTTGCTACCACTGCAAAAAAATCCGGTTTGAGGCACTGACCGAATGGGCCGCCGCGCGCGGCTACCCCTGGGTTGTGGAGGGTACCAATGTTGACGACGCAGACGACTACCGCCCCGGCAGCCGCGCTGTCGCGGAACTTGAGCGCGTCAGCAGCCCGCTTAAAGAAGCCGGCCTGACCAAAGCGGAAATCCGTAAAATTTCTAAACATTGGACACTTCCGACGTGGGAAAAGCCGTCCGCCGCCTGTCTCGCCTCGCGCATCGAATACGACCTGCCGCTGACGCCCGAGCGCCTGAAACAGGTCGAAGAGGCCGAAAAATTTGTTCGCCCGTTCTGCAAAGGACAGCTTCGCGTGCGGCACCACGGAACCAACGCGCGCATCGAAGTTGAGCCGAACAGTATCGCCGGGCTTGCCGAACCGAAAACCGCCGCTACAATCGTTGAAAAGCTGAAGATGCTCGGGTTTGACCACGTGGCACTCGATCTGTCCGGTTATAAAATGGGCAGCATGAATCGGGGAATAAAGTAGGACAGGCTTCCAGCCTGTAAAGAGCCGAGCATCCGTAGACAGGCTGGAAGCCTGTCCTACTTTGAGGAGACAAATGAATAAGAATGGTTTTGATGAATTAGGATTCGCGAAGATCGACAACCACCGCGCGGAGCGG
>JAOZSE010000131.1 GCA_029939835.1 Pontiellaceae bacterium | reverse complement strand
GTCAGCCCTGTCGGCGTCTGGCTCCCCACGTTGAAGCATTGGCGGACAACGATCCCGATGTGGTTCTAAAGCAGATCAACATTCGCGACTGGGACACGCCCATCACAAAGAAATACAACATCTCGTCCATTCCTGATGTTCGTGTATTCGATCGAAACGGTCGATTGATGGGTCAAGCCAGCACCGACCGCCATGCAATCCAACGAATGGTTCAATTTCATCTTTAAAACGGCCAGTTGTATCGGAAATCTCCACCGACCCACATGCTATCTCCATCCTGCGTAATACTGGTGAACCCGTTTGTACCCGTCCCTCCCGAGATGCGAGCCTGCATCCGATTGGTTCCAATATCTAAATCAGCGACTTCTTTTACCGTTCCTCCCAGATAATCCTGAATGTTTGTGAACGCCACAGGCGTATTGGGTCTGGCGTTGTTAATCACGGCCCACTGGTCAATTGCCGCCTCAATGGAAACGATATTAATTTCACCTGATTTTTTCTGCGCGTTCTGGTGCGCGTTCATCATAGAGGGAATACCCACCGCAGCCAGCAACCCAAGAATGGCGACCACAACCAAAACCTCAACCAATGTAAATGCCTCTGTTTTTTTCATCTTTATTCCTCTTCTTTTTCGTTTTCACGAATCGCTTTTTTTCGTTCATTCAACCGTTTATCATATTCATAGGGAGAAACAAGAAACGCATGGCATGTCCGTCCGCTCCGTTGCGTTGCCTCGCTCAAAAGCTTGTGATCAAAGGGGTTCAAGACCGCGACCAAAAGATCCTCCCCGACAAACCCAAAGGACAGCACCCCGCGCGTGCTGGAAAACTCGATGGACAGTGCCTTCTCCGCCTCTTCATTCTCTTCAAAGGATTCCAACGAAAGAATCGGCACGTTGGCTTTCTCAGAGAGATGCGCCATCAGCCGCTCAAACCGACTAAAGTTACGATCGTTCAGCACGTGCAACAACGTCACAGGAACACCCACGTCTTTCGACATCATTTCGGTGAGATCCCCCACGACTTCAGAATATTCCTCCTGAGTCAACTGTTCGTCCTGCAACAGCTCCCATGCCAGCGACATCTCGGACTCCAACGAGGTGGCTCCGATTTCTTCTGGGAGGGTGCTTTCCGAGGCGGCCGCGACCGACCCTGTGACTCCTTGTGTCTCACGCAGACGAACCATTTGCTCTTTGAATTCGGGGGACGCATTTTCGGCCGCTGCGTACTGCTCCAGCACAAAAGAAATCGCCGCATCATCCTTCATAGAAGTTGCCACTTTTTCGATACGAACCAGCATCTCTAAGGCGGGCTCAAGGGAGCCCATCTGAAGATGAGTGTTGTACAACGTTTTCATCGTGGGGATGTCGGATGGCATCACCTCTAGAATCTGTTGAAGCATCTCTGCGGACTGCTCCTGTTCTGATTTTCCCCCGATCATTTCACTCATATATCCTCTCCTAAAAACCACGCTCATCGCTAAGAAAGCACATCTCGTACCGGATGACACGGCATTTCTGAATTGCATAAAAGAAAATCCTCTTATACATTGAAACTGCTTTGGATCTCTTGCTAACGAATGACAATCCATATTATATTATACACATGAACGCAAGCCACTACCATACGCTGACCGACGTTATCCTAAAAAACCATCCGCTCGATTCGGATGTTCTGGATGAAATCTATGCAGAGAAAAGCAAAACCGGTACATCCATTGAAGATATTCTCCTTTCTAGAGAGCTGGTTTCTGAAACCGACCTTCTTCTGGCTCGCGCCGAGTATCTCGAAATGTCCCCCATTAATTTGAGTGGATTCTCCCCCGACGAGATTCTGATCGATCTGATTCCAAAACCAGAATGGATTCACCTCAAGATGCTCCCTTTGTGCAAAACGGGGAAATTGCTAACGGTGGCGACGGCAGATCCATTCAACATCATGGGAATTGAGAATTTAAAATCTCAAATCGGCCTTTCTATCCTCCCCGTCGTCGCAAGCGAAACGGAGTTGCTTTCCGTCTTTGAAAGCCTCGTGGACGCCTCAACCGCAGCCGGACTAGAGGATGTTCTGCGCGACATTGAGGACGATACCGATCTGGAATTCCAAGAAGATCTTTCCGCCGACAGCCTAGACGAGCCTGGCGAAGGAGCCGACGACGCACCAGTGATTCGAATCGTAAACTCGATTCTGATCGAAGCACTCCGCAAGGGCGCCAGCGATATTCACATTGAACCAATGGAAAAAACAATCCGGTTGCGATATCGCACCGACGGCGTGCTGACCCAGAGTCCCTCCCCGCCTAAAAGCGTTCAGGCCGCCATCTCCTCGCGTATCAAAATTATGTCGAACCTCGACATCGCCGAGCGACGAGTTCCACAGGACGGTCGCTTTAAAATCCGGGCACTCAACAAAGAGGTGGACATTCGTGTCAGTTATCTGCCCACCGTACACGGCGAGAAGATCGTGATGCGTATTCTCGACAAAACCGCGCTGGCTCCCAGTCTGGAAGCACTGGGTCTTGCGCCAAAACCGCTGGCCAACCTCAAATATGCCGTCAGCCAACCCTATGGAATGATCCTCGTCACCGGCCCGACCGGATCAGGGAAAACCACCACACTTTACTCTGCCCTTCAAGAGCTCAACGACGACGGAGTCAACATCACCACCGTAGAAGATCCAGTGGAATATCAGCTACACAACATCAACCAAATTCAGACCCATGCCGATGTCGGGCTCACCTTCGCCGCCGGTCTGCGCTCCATCCTTCGCCAAGACCCCGACATCGTAATGATCGGGGAGATTCGAGACCACGAAACCGCCTCCATCGCGGTGCAGGCCGCGCTGACAGGTCATTTGGTGCTCAGCACACTTCACTGCAACGACGCCCCCGGAGCCATTGCGCGTATGGCATACATGGGCATTGAGCCGTTCCTTCTCTCCTCGTCTGTCCTGATGACACAAGCCCAGCGCCTCTTCCGCCGCCTCTGCCCTTTCTGTAAAAAAGAGATGCAAGTCTCCGAAGAAATTCTCACCGAAAACCACATCGCCCTCGATGAATTCAGCTCAGACGATGCGATTTATACAGCGGTCGGTTGTCCGAAATGCAATGGTGCTGGCTACAAAGGACGCGGTGCGATTATGGAAATCCTATTGCTCAATGATAAAATCAAACGAACCATTCTAGAAACGTCCGAAGCCACCGTCATTCGAGACGTTGCCGTCGAAGAAGGTATGCAGACGCTTCGCTCCACTGGATTCGACAAAGTCCGCGCTGGCGAAACCAGCGTCGAAGAAATTCTCCGCATCACCAGCGAATAGAAAGAAGAGATGAATAACCAACAGCCAACAAGGAATATCCAATAGCCAAGGAAGAAAAAAAACGATAACAAAAGGCTGGAACTTGGATTTGATTATTAAATGTTGGATATTGAAAAGAAGAGGAATATCAAACCGCCAATGACCCAGCCCAAGAGGCAAGTACAAAAAAGGAACCACTATGGCTGAAAAAAGCAAAAACCAATATCGCGTTCGCGGAGCCGCCTCCATCCGGAAAAAAGAGCTATCTCTCTATACCCGCCAGCTATCCGCCATGCTCGAATCCGGCATGCCGCTCATCCAATGCATGAGCGCACTCGAAGAGCAAACGGAACACAAAGGCTTCAAAGAACTTCTGGGCAACCTTCGCGGAAGCGTGGAAGGTGGAAGCATGTATTCCGAAGCCCTCGGAAAATACCCGCAGGTCTTCGACGAACTCTACGTCAACATGATGAAAGCGGGAGAAATGAGCGGCATGCTCCCCGAGACCTGCGACAAAGTCGCAGGTTTCCTCGAAGCCTCCAACGCGCTAAAAGCCAAAGTAAAATCAGCCATGATGTATCCAACCGTCGTCATGTGCGTCGCCCTCATCATCTGCACCGCACTCATCGTCTTCATTGTCCCTGTTTTCGCCGAAATGTTTGGAGGCATGGGCGGAGAACTTCCCGCTGCGACTCAAATACTCGTCGACATCAGTGATTTCGTCAAATCCTACTGGTACATCGTCATTGCCGTAGTTGGAACCACCGTGTATACCATTCGGCGCTACGTCGCCACCGAAAAAGGAGCCTACAACCGAGACCTCTTCTTCCTCAACTTCCCCATCATGGGGGTTCTCGTTCAAAAAGTCGCCATCACCCGCTTCGCCTCCACCTTCGCTCAGCTCATGGATAGCGGAGTCCCCATCATTCAAGCCATGGACATTGTCGGGGTCGCCACCGGAAACAAAGTCGTCGGGAAAGCCGTTCTCGACGCCCGCTCCGCCG
>JAOZSE010000130.1:1847-4316 GCA_029939835.1 Pontiellaceae bacterium | reverse complement strand
ACAAAAGGCATATTGGGATAGAGTATATGGAGCTAAAGGACGTAGACAAAAAAAAGAGCTAAGAGGCCAAGAGAAAAGAGTCTCTGCTTTACAGAGAAGAGCAAGAGATAAGAAAAAAAGATCCAGAGAGTATCATAAGGAATCGTATTTAACAGAAAAGAAAAACTGGCAAGAAGGTGTAGCATGGGAAAGAGAGCTAGCTAAACAAGCTAGAGCAAAAGAAAATGCAGAATATAAAGCTCAAGCATTAAGACGAAAAGAAGAATCTAAGTTAAAGATAGGGAATAATTTAAAAGCTTCAGCACAAAGATCAAAAGCCAGAACCAATCCTAAGTCTAGAAATATACCAGAGGGAACAATATCAGAAGCTATAAGTACTGCTGAAAACCCAAATGACTTAGTTGATATAAGAGCTAATCAGATGTCAAATAATCAGGCATTAGAAGATCAGCAAATAGGGAGAATGATTAAGGGTATTGAAAAAGATCTAAAGAGAAGCAATAAAGCAATAAGTAAAGCAGAAGGCAGACAGATAAAGAAGGGGATTGCACAAGGAAGAATAGATAAATCTTCTACCAGAGCAGAAGCCAGAACCAACAAGCTAAAAAAAATCCACACATCAACAGGGTCAAAGAAAGTAGGATCTTCAGGTAGCTTATCAGGTTCTTTATTTGGTTCATCTAAAGATAGCTTAGTGTCTCTCGATATAGAAACATCTGGTTTAGATAGAAAGAAAGACTTTATATGGTCAGTAGGTACAGCAACTGCATCAGGTGAAAAAGAACACTTTGTTAAAAGACTAGCTGGTAAACGTGGTGATCCAAAAAAGAAAACACTTAAGAATTTATATGAAAACGATATCTTTGGTATAGCAGGTTATCATGATGCATATAAGAAAGCATTAGATGAAGGAAAAGCATTAACACCAAAACAAAGTTTAACTAGTATGTTTAAAGAATTAGATGGTAAATCCATGCTCCTTATTCAGAATATAAACTTCGAAAACAAGATGATTGCAGAAGTCCTTAATAGATCACCAGATTCTAAAGTTAATAAATATGCAAAACAATTTGGATATGTATCTCAGGATCATAAAGGTAAGCTACTATTTTCTCCACCAGAAGTAACCATGGCAAGGCATGAGGCCATGAGGGCTCAAACCTTGCTAGGTAAAACTACTGATCCAAAAGCACGAGCATCAAAAGTAAAAGAAATAAATAATATATATCAAGGTCTATTATCTAACTATAATAAAGCAATAGATGCCAAGAAGGGAACAGTGACAGTTGAGCTAATGGATATATCTAATGCAATGTATTCTATGGCAGCAGAAAGAAACAAGATAGACTCTGCACATATTGGTGTGGGCTTGAAAGTTGACTTCTTAAAACAAGCATTATTTAAAGGCTCTGGTGCAGAGAAACATACGGCTGCAGCTGATGCCGCAGACCAGGTAAGAATATTTAATAAGCTTGGCGAAATGATGCATCAACTAAGTACTAATTCTGTTTCTGAAAGTAACATGAACGTCCTTGCCCGTATTAGAGCAGCACAGCCATTTGAATCATCAGCACAATTCATGTCAGGAATACGTAACACGCTAGAAGAGATGCAAGGATCATCAACTGGTGAAACCAGATTAATAGATCCAGAATCAATAAAGTATAAAAAGAAAATCATTGATGGTGTAGAATATAGCAGTATAGGTCCAGACTACTATGACAAAAGTATAAAAAGAACAAGAAGCAGTACAAAAGCAAGGAATCATGTTGTAGAAAGATTCTTCGGTAAAGGAACCAAAGGTGTAGATATAGAAGCATTCTCTGATAGCTTAAAAGGATTATCATTAGAAGATCAGATTAAAAAAGCCAAAGAAGGAGAAAAATTCTTTGGTGATAAGGTTAGTAGGATACTTAATAATGCACAAGGGATGGATGAAAAATTTACCGATGCTTTGACCAATATGAAGCATAAAAGAAAAATAGCATTTGGTGCATTGGCTATAGGTGCATTCGCAATGACTCGTACTGGAGACAATGAACAAAGCTATAAAGAAAGAACACAAGAAAAGATGTATGCAAGAAGTAATGATCGTACATTCAACATGTATTCTAGACCAGAAGTGTATCATGGAACTGGTTTGTATATGTGGGAAAACGCAACAAGACATCACGAGTATTAATGAGGTAATAATATATGGAAAATAATTTCATAAATAAATCATGGAATACCACCAAGAATGCTCTTGGTGCTAAAAGTAGATTATATAACGAAAGAACATGGGACAAGTTTAAAGGGATACAGAAAAAGAAAGGTGCAACACCAAAAGCACGAACATTTTTCACTAAAGCAGCTCAAGCAGCAACATTTGGTAGTGGTGTAAAAAGAGAGATGTTACTAAATTCAGTAGGCCTACTTACCAGACATCAAAAGAAGATGGCTAAAACTAATGGTTTCATGGCAGCTCAA
>JAOZSE010000130.1:0-1837 GCA_029939835.1 Pontiellaceae bacterium | reverse complement strand
ACCCTTATTGAGCATTCCGTCCCTTATCATATTGCTTTCGTAATCGTAGGTGGATACCATGTACTTAAAAGAGGAGATGTCTTTTGCATCTTCTATGGGAAGCTGTCTTAAGTTTACCCCGTCATCTACCGAGGGAACAAAGCTGGATGATGCCAGCAATGGCAGCATTTGGTGCTGTTAGTACAATGGCAGAAGGTGGAGGCGTTCAGGATTATGTAGGAGATTGGATGCTACCAGGTATAGGCTTGATGGCAGGATGGAATGTAGGAAAGAATGTTGGTCTTGGAATCGGTGCAGCTGCTAATGCTGGTGGACGTGCAGGTGTAAATTTGTTTGGTGGAACAGTAGCCAAAGGAGCAAAAAGTTTTGGTAGATTTGGAATGCTAGCTGCTGGAGGAACACTAGGAGTGGGAGCAGCAATAGCAGGTGGTGCTGCTGGTATGGGTGCAGGTTACTTAGTGAAAGAAGCAAATAATTCAAATAATATGGTAAACGAAATAGCAGAAGAAATGACATATGCAAAGTTTCAATCCGATGTAGATGTAACACGAGGAACCTTGACTCATAGGCAGAAAACAATGAGTAAGCTGTCTAAATCGGGTCTTAATGACAGAGGTCAATTGCTTGGCAATGAAGCCATGATAATGGCAGGTATAATATAATGTCTAATGATATAGAAAATACAAGAGAACTAAAAAAATCATTTGGCAATACACCTCTATCTAAGATTTACTGGAGAGACTATCTTGAGGCTAAGAATTACGGTTCTGATATAAATTCAATGTGTGAAGAATGTATTCAGTCTCAAATTGCTAAATATGGCAAAAGACAAATTGAATGCAAAGGATTAGCATCAGCAGATATGCTGGTAGATGAAAAACTTAAACACTTGTTCTCAGATGAAGACATGGATACAGCTGAACAACTTGCTAATCCATATGCCTGGGCTAATAGGAATATACATAAGAAGAAGTTTACTGAACGCTGGTATCAAGAGATGTTTACTAGATGTACCAGCAAACGTCTAACACTTAGATGTGGTAGACGTGCTGGGAAATCATATGCCATGGCATTAAAGATGTTACATAGAGCAATGATGACTGAATGTAAAATCTTGGTAGTAACTCCATATGAGGTTCAGGCAGAAGAATTAATGAATCTTATACTTGAATTCGTTTGGGCACTCAATCCAGATTATGGAGATTACGACTCCATAATAGAGAAATTCATTAAGTCACCTACTTACTTTATGAAGTTCAAGAACCACTCAAGAATAAGAGCGTTCACAACTGGTGCATCTGGTGCTGGTTCAGTTCGTGGACAGGCAGCAGATATTATTGTTTTAGACGAAGTCGACTACATGTCAGAAGCAGACTTCAATTCAATCCTTGCCATCCTAGCAGATAATCCAAACGTAGAATTATGGGTAGCATCAACACCAAATGGTAAATCACAACTATATAGACTAGAAGAACTAGAAGACTATAGGTCATTTCATTTCCCATCATTTGTATTACCACATTACAATGATAAATTAGATAGAGAATTCAAAGGACAGTTTACAGATATAGGCTATGTTCAAGAAGTAATGGCTGAATTTGGTGAAGGTGAAGCTAGTGTATTTCAGGATTTCTTTATAGAAAAGAATACATTAAAAGGCATAGACAGAAAAGATATAATGCTAAATAGAGATAGATATATAGTTTTTCTAGGAGGAGACTGGAATGATGACAAAAATGGAACAAGACTACTAGCAATAGCATTTGACAAAGAGACAAAACAATTCATCGTAGCAGAGAGAAGAAGAGTCTCTAAAGAGGGATGGACACAAGTTGCC
>JAOZSE010000042.1:5878-15893 GCA_029939835.1 Pontiellaceae bacterium | reverse complement strand
GAGTGGCATGGTTTTTTGTACGCTTTCGGGGGTAGAGATGCACGTCTTTTTAAAGAGGGCCGCTTTCAGGAAAAAGGTTGCACCTGCGGGCCATATACTCTTTATTATGCCGTTCCCTTTCAAGGGGAAACCCGTCGGGCGAAAAAGATATGGAAAAATTGAACATAACATTCTGGGCTGGCGTCGCCGGCTGGTTTGTCGCTCAGGCGACTAAAATGATCATCTGTCTTGTGCAGGAGCATCGGCTCGATTTTCGCTATTTGGCGAGTACGGGTGGCATGCCGAGTGCACACTCGTCGCTGGTGAGCGCGTTGACGACCGGCGTTGGGTTGACGGAAGGAATCTCCTCACCTCTTTTCGCCGTGAGTTTTATTTTTGCTTCGCTGGTGATGTTTGATGCGCAGACGGTGCGCGCGGCGGCGGGCAAGCAGGCCCGGTTGCTGAATCAGATTGTCGACGAGCTGTTTACGGAGCACCACCTGTCGGAAAACAAGCTCAAGGAGCTGCTGGGGCATACTCGGGTAGAAGTGTTTTTCGGTATGCTGACCGGTATTGTCACGGCAATGGTGGTTTTCCGGTTTTTTCCCGTCGGATGAAAAAAGCCCCGATGAGCGTGTCATCGGGGCTTGTCTGCAATGATGTCAGCGTTTCTTAGCCGGCGCTAATAGCTTCTACCGGGCAGGTGGACTCGCAGGCACCGCAATCGGTGCAAAGGTTGGCGTCGATGACGTATTTACCATCCCCAGCACTGATAGCTTCTACCGGGCACGAGCTTTCGCAGGCGCCGCACATGGTGCACTCATCAGAAATTACATAAGCCATGATAATTCTCCTTCTTTTTTCTTAAGCAAATACGCTGTATGCATTTGCAGGTTAGCAGGGGCAACATACCAGCTCTATTTTTACTTTCATTCCTAAAACTATTTATGGTATACAATATATAAAGACTCAGTATAAATAAGCCTAACGGAACAATGAGCGAAAAACAACCAGAGCCGCATGTCGAAGGAGCCAATTCTTCTACCGAAGATGCATGGGCGCTTTTCGTCGATTTTCTGAAAAGCAAGGCCTCGCGGATTACTCAGGCGCGTCGAATTGTTTTCGAGCGGGTTTTTGCCCGCCACGACCACTTCCGGGCCGACGACCTGGCAGCTGAACTGGCTTCGGGGGTCGATCATGTTAGCCGCGGGACGGTTTACCGCACACTGGATCTCATGACCGAGGCGGGGTTTGTGCAGAAAATCCGGGATCAGGATGTTCACGCACACTATGAGCACATTTACGGGCACGGACGGCATCATCACCTGATCTGCGAGAACACGGGAGAGTTTATTGAGTTTTCGAGTCCGGTGCTCGAAAAGGAAATTGACCGGATTTGCGAAGAGTACCACTTCAAGGAGCGGTTCCACCGGATCGTCGTTTTCGGCGCCAGTGAAGAAGAGACCAGTTAATCGTCCGGTTCTTCGAGCGAGCGCAAGGCGGTTTCCGGCAGTTCCACTTTCTCGATTTTTCCAAAGCGGGTGGTGATTTTGCGCGCCGAAGTCTGCACGTCGTCCACATCCTTATGCGCCTGGCCGATATGCGTTGCAAGCTTATCCATCCGGCCCTGAAAGCGTCCGAAATCCTGCGACAGCGCCACGAGATGATCCTGAATGATGTGTACCTGTTTGCGGGTGGCTGAATCTTTCAGCACGGCGCGCGAGGTGGTCAGTACAGCCATCATCGTGGTGGGTGACGTCAGCCAGACGCGTGCACGCTGCGCTTCTTCAACGAGCTCGGGATAATGGCTGTGAATTTCGGCGAACACGGCTTCTGCCGGAATAAACATCATCGCGCCATCCGAGGTTTTGCCCGGAATGATGTATTTTTCGGAAATATCTTTGATGTGCTTCTTGATATCCTGCCGGAACTGGCGCTCGGCGGCGGTGCGGTCGGCGTCTCCGAGCGAAAGATCGGTCATGCGCTGATAGCTTTCCAGCGGGAACTTTGAGTCAATACAGATCGTGCCCGTCGGCTCAGGGAGGAAGAGCACACAGTCGGCGCGCACGCCGTTTTCAAACGTGTGCTGCAGCGAATAGCTGTTTTCGGGCATCATGTTGGAGATCAACGCACTCAACTGCACTTCGCCGAACGCGCCGCGTGAGCGTTTATCGGACAGCACCTCCTGCAGACTGACGACGTTGGTGGAAAGTTCAGCAATCTTTTCCTGTGCTTTATCAATCAGGGCAAGGCGCTTGATTACATCGGCAAACACGGAGGTGGTTTTTTCAAAGCCCTTATCGAGGCGCTGCTCGACCTTTTCGCCGATTTCTTTGAGACGTTCGTTATTGGCGACGACCAGTTTTTCGATTTGCTTCTGAATGGCGGCCTCGCTTTGCCGGGCCCGGGAGTCGAGCTGTTCTGTCAGCGTTTTAACACTCTCCGCGAGCATTTTGAGCTGCGTTTCCTGCTGCGTCGAACTGCGCAGTGCCAAAGCAAGCTGCAGAAGTACCAGTACGGCCAGTAGGGCTATTATGATTCCGGTAAAAATGTCCATATGTTTATTTTCTTTTTCGGGACTTACCCGCTTCGGCGATGCTTGACACTTTACGCCCGTCGCCCGATACTGCACCAGATTTATTTTTCCCGGATGATGTATCTGATCTGACCATGAGATTTTTTCGCAGAAAAAAGAAACGCCGCTCTGAATCGGACGACCGTTCACCGACTGGCCGGGCGGGCGGTCCGGGGTTTTATTCTGAACGCTCAGGGCCGGAGCCGCTGGCGGAACCATCCCAAGGATTCAATCCCCGGCAAACCCATCGTACGTCGCGGCACAGTCTTGGCCGCCGCCGGGAGAGAAGCAACCGGGTTTCCAATAAAGAGCTGCTGTTTATAGTATTGCGGGCCTTGTTGATTGTTGTTCTGCTGGCCGTCGGCTTTATCGGGTTGAAAATTGTGCTTGAGCGGCTGGCAGAACCTTCCGAAAAAGAACAACTGGTGTGGGAGGCCAATGAACTCCAGATGGGTATGGCGTTTACGAATGCGGTTTCCGCCCTTGCCCTGTCGGTCGGCATGCCATCGGAACTGTACGTAGATACGGGTATAATTGAGAGGCGGCTGGAAAAGTGGGCTCTGACCGAGCAGCTTCTTCGCTCGGCGGACACCTACATGCAGCGCAACATCAACGAGGAAGCCATTGGACGGCTTAAACAGGCGCTGGCCTCCACGCCCCACAATCACAAGGCCCGTAAAATGCTGCTGCTGCTTTATATGCAAACCGGGGCCTTTGCGGAGGCGATACCGCTGTGTGTCCAGCTTCTCGATCAGGACAGCCAACAGGGAGATGTCCAGTTGCTTTTGCTGCAGGCAATGCAGGCGGAAAACATGCTTGAAGCAACCGTTGCCCTGGCCGACTGGATGTTGAAAGATCAGCCCGACAATTTAGATGTGCTGAGAGCCGCCGCCGAAGCCCGGCTGGCACAGGGGGATAAAGAGCAGGCGCTGGTCTTTTTTGCCCGGATGCTGGAAAAAGACCGTGCAGATACAAGCGCGCTGGAAGGCTCCGGACAAATTTACTGGTCGCAGGGAGCCTATAAGAGCGCCGTTCCGTATTACATGGAGCTGGTTAGGGTCAACCCGCAGATTGATTATTATCACGCCCTGGCGCTTTGCTATGCGCAGCAAAACGAAGCGGGCAAAGCGATCATCATTATTGGACAGGCGGCCAGTCTGTTTGGTGAAGCGAATATCCAGCCCTGGCTCATGGAATCGGCACTGGACGGTATTCGTGAGACCGTCGAGTTCCGGGCATTTGCGGACCGTGTCGTGGGGATCGAAACCCGCAAAGCCATCGAAAAAATCCGGAAGCGCGAAATCGAGAGAGCAGCCCCTGCAATTCCCGGTGCCGCAGAACCTGTGGCGAGACCTGTGCTCCAGCCGCTTAAGCCCACCCGCTAAACAAGGCGTGTCACGTGATATCTTCAGGCATGCAGATCCGGCGTCCGCTGGTTGGCATGGCGCTGGCCGTCGCAACAGGACTTTACCTTCAGAATGCCCTCACACTTTCCCCGCTGCTGTTATTGAGCATAGCCGCGGGGATACTGGCCTGGGCCTGCCTGCGGTTGACCCGGCACCGCAGCGGCGCGCTGATCTACGTCTGTTGCGGAGTGCTGGCCGCAGCCCATCTGGCGGCCTCGCAGAGTCCCTCCCTCGTAAAATCGGCGTTGTTTACAGCCGACAATCTGCCGCAGGGGTGCGAAATTGCCGGCACGGTAATGGATGAGCCTGTACAGCATACAGGCGCAAAAACCCCATACATCGTTTTTCGATTTAAAACCGAGGCTGTGTGCTCAGAAGACGGCTGGCACAGCGACACAACCGTGCTGCGCATCTATATGTATCAGGCAAAAACTCCGGTCGCTTACGGTGAGCGGTGGCGTCTGCATGGGCGGTATACCGGCTATGAAGCCCCGCGCAACGGCGCGGCGGGCACATTTCGGGTGGGCAGCGACAATACCGCTGTACGGCTGGGCTCCGCGCGCCCGTCACTGCCGGGCCGCTGTTATCAAATCCGCCGGCAGGCCGCCGGCCTCCTGCAGCACGGCCTTGAAAAATTTCCGGAACACGTGCAACTGCTCAAAGCGCTGCTGCTGGGCTATCGGCAGGCGATGCCGCTTTCGCTTTACCGCACCTTTGCCTGCACCGGCACACTCCATATTTTTGCCATCTCGGGGCTGCATGTCGGCGTGATGGCGGCAATCCTGATTGCCATATTGAAAATGACCGGTCTTTCCCGGCCGCGCTGGGGACTGGTATTGATCCCGGCGCTTTTTCTTTACGTCTTTTCCACCGGCATGAAACCCAGCGCGCTGCGGGCGTTCACCATGGCGTCCATCTACTTTGCAGCCCCGCTGGCCGGGCGGCGCCCCGATCCGGTTTCTTCCATCGCGCTGGCTGCCATTTTACTGCTCGCTGTAAATCCGCTTCAGATTACAAACCCCGGGTTTGTACTTTCGTTTACAGTGGTTAGCGGCATCGTGCTGGTACACGGTTTTGCATCCCGACAGCTCCATGGATTTCGCCGCCCGGGCTGGACCGTCCCGTTGGCATCGCTGGCCGGGCGGCATCCTTTAATGGGCCTCTTGCGCTGCGCGGGACTGCTGGCGGTGACCTCGCTGGCGGCCTGGCTTTTTTCGGCTCCGCTGACGGCTCGTTATTTCAATACCTTTTCACTCGTGGCGCTGGCCGGGAACATGGTGATTATACCGCTGACCTTTTTGATCGTACTTACCGGATGCCTGACCCTGCTGAGCGGCGCCGTCTTTCTCCCGGCGGCGGTAGTGTTTAATCATGCCAACCATCTTTTTATCACCGGACTGCTTTTTACTGTTCGCCACGCGGCCGGCTGGCCCGGGGCCTACCGGTTTATCCGGTCACCGTCTGCGGTCGTCCTGCTGCTCTGGTACTCCGGCTGGGTGCTGTTTTTTGCGGGTTCACGGCGCATGCGGACCCTGGCGCTTTCTGCGGTGCTGGCCAGCGGCCTGCTGTGGGGTGTCCAGACGCTGTCTCCGCCTAGCGGAACCATTGTGTTTGGAAGCTCGTCCGAAGACGCCATCTGCCTGCGGCTTCCGGGGCCCCGTTATGTACTGGCCGAAAGAGGATCCTCGTTTTCTGCGGCGCGAACACGCGCCGATTTGCAGCGCGCGGGAATAAACCGCCTGCATGCTTTGGTGATTACAGACCGGCGGGCCGATGCCGCCGCCGTTCGGATGCTGACCGAAATGTTCGAGGTGGATCGTTTATGGTTGTCGCAAGCCGACTTTCGCGATGACTTGGCGGCGGAAGCCGTTGCACGCGGAATCCCGGTGTATATGAGCGACCAGCCCAACTGGCCGGTCGAAGCCGGGCGGCTGGAAATTCGGCTTCGCGAAAACGTTACGGAGCATCCTCAAGCGATACGGTGGCAATCTCCAGTTGATCCACCAGCGTCTTAAACTCGCCTGAATCGCGCACGGCATTGAATTCTTCGCGAGACATCCACGCCAGCGCCAGTTCCGGATCGATCAGCTGAATGCCGCGCTGCAGGGCGGCCACGGCCTTGTCTTCCTGTCCGTTCTGAACCTGAACCTGTGCCAGCAGAAAATAAATAGGCGCAACGTCGGTGACTTCCCGGGTCAATGCCGTGAGGAAATCTGCAGCCTCTTTCCACCGGCCGAGTTTCGTCAGATAAAGCGCGTACGTTTGCATGGTGTCCAGGTCGCCGGGGCGCAGATCGAGATATTTCTCAAAATGATAAACCGCCTGATCGTCGCTTTTCATTTTACGGTACAGCACGGCGAGGTTCCGGTGGCAGCCGGGACTTTCAGGCTGGAGCGCCAGCGCTTTCAGCAGATTTTCCTCCGCTTTGTCATATTCTTCGAGGCCGATATACGCGGTGCCCAGGTTGTTCACCACATCAAACAGCTCTTCTTCCTCCAGTGCTTTTTCCAGATGTTTGGTCGCGTTGGTATAATTGCTTTGCTGCAGGAAGAGCATGCCGATCGCGCGATGAATCCCCTCCATATCGGGATAGATGTCTACCACCTGCTGAAAATTTTCCAGCGCCGTTTCGGGCTCGCTGACCGCCAGCGCCTGCTGGCCCATGATGATATGGTAGGCCGCTTTTTTCACCCATTTGGTGGAGAGCGGCTTCGGGCCCGGTTCTTCGCCGGGATCCAGCTCGCCCGCCACCCGGCGGTAATCCATCACCCAGGTCGAATCTGAGGGCAGGGTATAGCGGGGAATGTAGGTTGCCTCTTCGGCCCCCGCCTTTTGCGGCGCGGTACGCACGACCACATATTCCCGAATCACGATGACGGTCAGCAGTACGGAAAGCAGGATAATTACCGAGCCGAAAAAGAAAGCTGTAAACCGGCTGCGGCGCAGATCCCGTTGGCGCTCTTCAATGATTTCCTTCGCCACCTGCGGCGTAAAATCCTTTTCAAAATCGCGGCTGTCGCTCTGGTAGATATCCCTGAGTTCGTCTTTATTTTTGTTCATAAGTGTATTCTCGGGTTCTCAGCATTTATGTCCAATTGGCCGGCTTTCTTATTCCGGCAAAAATGGGGTGAGTGACGGGATTTGAACCCGCGACATTCAGGATCACAACCTGACGCTCTAACCAACTGAGCTACACCCACCATCATCCGGAACGCGCTAGGTTAATTAAAACTCTGCGGAAAGCAATCCTAATTCAGGTGCGATATTCCTGCTGCAGTGCAGCGTCAGCCAGCACCAGCGCGGCCATGGCCTCCACAATCGGAACCGCGCGCGGCAGCACGCAGGGATCATGGCGCCCCTTCACTTCAAGTTCAACCGGGCGACCCGTCAGATCAACCGTTTGCTGCGCTTGTCCGATCGTAGCCACCGGCTTGAGAGCAATGCGGAAGATAATCGGCTCGCCGTTCGAAATACCGCCCTGAATGCCGCCGCTGTAGTTTGTCGCAGTACCGAGCTGCTCACCCTTTTTAACAAATGGATCATTGTGGGCCGATCCGCACATGCGCGCGCCTGCAAATCCCGAGCCAATCTCAAAACCCTTCACGGCGGGGATCGAAAGCATCGCCTGCGCCAGCTTGGCTTCCAGTTTGTCAAATACCGGCTCGCCCAGCCCGGCCGGGAAGCCGCGGCAGATACAGGTCAACGTGCCGCCCACCGAATCCCGGGCCGCGCACGCGGCTTCAATCGCGGCTATCATTTTTTTCGCCGTATCGGCGTCCGGGCAGCGCACCGGATTGCTGTCCACCAGTTCACGCGTCAGCACATCGCCGATTAGTTCCGGCGCTTCCACCTCACCAACCGACTGCACACAGGCCACAATCGCCGACTCGCTAAAGCGGGCGTTCAGCCATTTCTCAGCAATGGCACCCGCCGCCACGCGGCCGATTGTTTCCCGCGCGCTGGAGCGCCCGCCGCCACTGGACGCTTTGATGCCGTACTTCATCAAATAGGTATAATCGGCATGCGAAGGGCGGGGCACTTCTGTCGTCTCCTCGTAGTCAGATGGCCGCTGGTCGCGGTTATTCACCGAAAGGGCAATCGGTGTGCCGAGGGTAACCCCGTTTTCCGTTCCCGAAAGAATCGTCACCATGTCCGCCTCGTCACGCGGCGTAGTGAGCGCGCTCTGTCCCGGACGGCGGCGATCCAGCTGCGGCTGAATATCCGCCTCCGTTAGCGGCAGGCCGGCGGGGCAGCCGTCCACCACCGCGCCGACGGCTCGACCGTGCGATTCCCCGAACGTTGTGACTTTGAAAAGTGTGCCGAAAGTGCTGCTCATAATGGCTCTCCGATTTTGCGGAGTATGCGCGATAGCGCAGGGAAGCTCAAAGAGAAAAATGACCTGCCATCATACGTGCCGCGCCGTCGCCCTTCGGGCTATGGCGGGCAGCCTTCGCGGCGCTTACGCATTGCCGGGGTTCAACGGGCGTGCCCGCCGAAGCTAAAAGGCCAGCCAAATGGCTGGCCTTTGCGAAGGCTGGTAGACGCGCAGGGGCTCGAACCCTGGACCCGCTGATTAAGAGTCAGCTGCTCTACCAACTGAGCTACGCGTCCATATCCTCCTTCGTTCGCCGCCGACGAACTTCGGCGCGACGGGAAAGAGAGCGGAAAGGTACTGCCCAAGATGTGAAGGCGCAATCAAAAAGCTTAGCGTGAACTCCGCCGGCTTCCATTTTTATGCCGCCGGTGGCGATCTCTCCGGCTTTTATCCTTTTTCCATAAGTAGGAGTGCCACCAGCGCTCGGTGCCGATGATTAAAATAAAGATTGCGAGAACCAGCGTGATAATTCCAACGAGGCGGCTCAGTTGACGTGCGTGCAGATCACCCGCATCCGTATTCCAGGTAATAGAGAGCGTCAGCAGGAAACCGGCCACCAGCACCAGCGTAAGCATCGTCACCACCGGCGTGCTGAGGCGCAGACGATAATTCGGGGTACCTCCATGTTGTGGCAGCATTGTAACCTTATCCTTTCCGGGGTCGTTTTCGGCACATATGAAAGCATAAAAACTTATAATGGGCAAGGCGGGACTCGAACCCGCACGCCAAAGGCACAAGATCCTAAATCTTGCGTGTCTACCAATTCCACCACTCGCCCGGCAAAGCGAAAACATAAAACATGAATGACAAATTGTAAATGCAAGGCGGCGACAAACCGGTACCGCCGGATGTTCCTTTTTCGGGCCACCCTGCTATAATTCAGATGATGAAATGGACACGGACAGATTTCGGGCCCGTACCGGTCAAATCGTGGTGCGAGCCTCTCGATGCCGGTACGGTTGAACAGGTGCGCCATCTCGCGAACCATCCGAAAATTTTTCATCACATTGCTCTTATGCCCGACTGTCACATCGGCTGCGGCATGCCCATCGGCGGCGTGATTGCCTGCGAAGAGGCGGTTATTCCCAACGCCGTCGGCGTGGATATCGGCTGCGGCATGGTCGCCGTGCAAACCGATTATGCCGCGGACGCCCTGAAGGATACCACGGTGCGCCGCATCCTCGACGACGTCAAACGCACCGTTCCGATGGGGGAGGGCCATGCTCACCGCGCGCCGCAGCAGTGGGCGGGTTTTAAAAAATATGGCCGACCGGACTGGACCGATGCACATACGTGGGATCTGGCCCTGCGCAACCTCGGCACGCTTGGCGGCGGCAACCACTTCCTCGAAATCCAGAGTGGCGACGACAACCTTGTCTGGTTGATGATTCATTCCGGCTCCCGCAATTTCGGGCTCAAAGTGGCCGAATACCATCACCGTGTCGCGCAGAAACTGAATTTCGAGACCTCCAGCGCCGATCTCGCCTGGCTGCCTGTCGAAAGCAAAGAAGGGCAGGCGTACATCCGCGAAATGAACTTTGCGCTCGACTATGCCCGCGAAAACCGCGCGCGCATGATGGCCGCGTTTTGCGAACAGGTCGCTCACGTCCTGCCGGGGGTTGAATTTACTCGGGAGATCAACATCCACCACAATTATGCCGGACGCGAAAACCATTTTGG
>JAOZSE010000042.1:0-5778 GCA_029939835.1 Pontiellaceae bacterium | reverse complement strand
GTCATCAAAGCGCAGCTCGACCTCATTGAGCCGCTCGTCAAACTCCGCCCGCTTGGTGTGCTCAAAGGCTAACTTGTTAGCCGGAAAATCCGCCCCCTGTGCTTCCAACCCTCCAAAAAATACGGTAAAAACTTTCCAGTCTTTGGAATGCAACGGATTGCGGAGATGGAATGATGCAGAATTTTATCAGCAATGAATCCAGCCGGACGCTGAAGAAACGGCTGGAGGAACTCATCTCGGCCAGTCAGGAACTTAAATTTCTGGTTGGCTTTTTCTATTTTTCAGGCATTCGGGAGCTATACGAATCCCTGAAGGTCTCGCCAGAGGCTTTTCTAAAGGTGCTGGTCGGATTGGAAGCGGATCAATCGCTCGGAACACTGGTGGAATACGGCCTGAATGAACCGGAGTCGGATGCGGAGGGTGCCGACCGCTTTTTCAAATCCGTTCGTTCTGCGGTCAATACAGCGGAGTTTGATACGGAAGAGTTTCACGAGCAGGTCGAGTTTTTTCTAAAGCTGATTCGCGAAGAACGACTGATCATTCGAAAAACGCTCAAGCCCAGCCATGCCAAGCTCTATATTTTCAATCTCAAGGATGAGCACAAGCTTTTGCGGGAAAAGCTGTTTATTACCGGAAGCAGCAACCTGACTCGCGCGGGACTGGTGGATCAGCAGGAATTCAATGTCGAAATTGGCGATTATGGAAGCGAAGAGGCCGAAGCCTTTTTTGATGAGCTTTGGGCCGATGCCATTTGCATTACCGAAGTTCCTGAATTCCGGACGAAACTGCTGAAGCTCTTCGAGCAGGAAACGCTGGTTTCAGAAATTACACCATTCGAGGCGTATGCGCTGATTTTGAAAACCTACGCATATCTTCAGCATGAAAAGGAGGTTGAGCCGACTGCTGTCGAACTGATGAAAGATAAGGGGTACACCCCTTTTAAATATCAGCTTGATGCCGTTCGACAGGCCCTTTCCATTCTTGATGTGCATAACGGCGTGATTGTTGCCGACGTGGTTGGGCTGGGTAAATCGGTGATTGCCTCGCTGATTGCGAAAAGCCTTGGGAAACGCGGAGTGATTATCTGCCCGCCGGGGCTGGTCGGTGACAAAAACCATGAGTCTGGCTGGACGAAATACGTCGAGGATTTCAATTTGGAGCGTTGGGAAGTCCGTTCCTGCGGCGATCTGGAATCGATCGCCGATTTCGTTCGCAATCAGGGCAGCGATTGCGAGGTGGTGGTGATTGACGAGGCGCACCGCTTCCGCAATCAGGATTCCCGCCACTACGAACTGCTCAGCCGTATTTGCCGCAACCGAAAAGTGATCCTGCTGACCGCCACGCCGTTCAATAACTCGCCGGGCGACATCTTTTCCCTGCTCAAGCTGTTTACGGTGCCGGGCAAATCCACGCTGACGCTGACCGATGACCTCGATGGTCGTTTCACGGAATACCGGAATGCTTTCCGCCGATTGAGCTACATTCGTAAAAACTGGAACTCAAAGGAGGGTAAAAAGAAAGTCCGGGCCGAAAGCCATTACCGGATTCTTTTCGATGAACCGGAAATTGATCTGTCACTGGTTGAATACCGCATCCGGCGCCTTTCACGCGACATCCGCTCCGTGATTGAGCCGGTCACCATCCGGCGCAACCGTCTCGATCTGCGCAACGACCCGGAATATCGCAACGAGATCAAAGACCTTCCTCAAGTCCAGCCGCCGGAAGAGCAGTTCTTTGAGCTTTCCCCTGACCAGTCACGTTTCTATGACAAAGTAATGACCGATTATTTTGGTGAAGAAGGGCGTTTCACCGGCGCTATTTATCAGCCCTATCTTTACGAAAGCGGCGTTCAGCAGGAAGGCAGGCTGGATGAAGAGGGCAACCGACAGTACCAAACCCAGCGCAACCTGTTTGAATTTATGCGCCGCCTGCTTGTCAAACGCTTCGAAAGCTCATTCGAAGCGTTTGAAAAAAGTATCGGCAGCTTTTTGCGCGTGGCTCAAAGAGCCGAAACCTTCATCAACAAAACTGGAAAATACCTCCTCGACCGCGATCTGCTCAATGATGTCTTTGAAAAAGACGAAGACGAGATCAATGCTGCGCTGGAAGCCTTCGAGAAAAAAATGGAGGCAGAAAAGAGCGAGCGCACCAAGCGTGATCAGGTTTATGTGCTGGAGGAGTTCAAAGATGCGGAGCAATTTAAAGCTAACATCCGGCTGGACATTGAACTCCTCAAAGAAATTCAGCAGGAAATTGGAGAACTCGAACTGACGGCGAATGATCCAAAAACCGACTGCCTGATCAAAACGCTCGAAGAGGTTCTAAAGAAGAAGCCAAAGACCGGGGAGCCGCGCCGCAAAGTCATCGTCTTTTCGGAGTACGTGGACACGGTCAAATATCTCCGGCCCGCGCTCGAAGAGGCATTTGATGGACGGGTGTTCACGGTTCCGGGTGAACTGGGTGTACAGAAAGAAAACGAAATGCTTCACAATTTCGATGCATTTGCGCCGGAAGGTAAGCAGGCGGACGACTACGACATCCTGCTCGCCAGCGACAAAATTTCAGAGGGCTTCAACCTCAACCGCGCCGGGGCGATTGTTAACTATGACATTCCGTGGAACCCGACCCGCGTTATCCAGCGTGTCGGGCGCATCAACCGAATCGGAAAAAAGGTATTCGATGAACTCTTCATCTATAACTTCTTCCCGACTGAGCAGGGCGCGGACGTGGTGAAGAGCCGTCAGATTGCCGGCGATAAAATGTTTATGATCCACCGCACGCTGGGCGAAGATGCACAAATCTTTTCGGCGGACGAGGAGCCGACCGCCTCCGCGCTGTACAGCCGGGTTTCCCGTGCGCCGGAAGAAGAGGGGGGCGAAAGCAGCTTCACCGAAATTCGCAGGCTTCTCCGTGAAATCGAAAAGAAGCATCCCGAAGTGCTCGAAAAGATCGGGAAATTCGCCCCGCGCATCAAAACCGCTAAAGCCGCCGACGCGAACAGCCTTGTCGTCTTTACCAAAAAAGGCCGCGACCTCTTTGCACAGGCCAAGCGTACAGAAGAGAGAATTGCCGAAGTGCCGATTGAAGAAGCCCTTGAACTGGTTCGCTGCGAGTTTGATGAACCGCGCATCCCGTTCAGTGAGACCTTTTGGAGAACCTATACCGACGTGCGCGACTACCGCGAAAAACATCCTCACGCCGCCAGCGAAATCAGCATCGAAAAGAAAGCGCTCAACGTGGTCAACACGTTCCTGAAAGACCGCTCGTTTACGGAGCTCAACTGCTTTCTGCTGACCCTGCGCGAAGACATTCTTGAATACCGCACACTGCCGTTGAACACCCTGCGGCGCATTTCCAAGATCGGTAGCAACAAAGAACGGGCCCGCAAAGAATTCGCGGCCTTGCGAACCGAACTGGACGACGACTATCTTAAACAGCTCAAAAAGCGCATACAGGAACTTAAGGAAGAAGTCATTATTGCCGTGGAGAACCGGGTTGATGGGGAATAGGAAAATGCGAATATTTATCAGCTCAGTTCAGAAGGAGTTTGAGCCGGTTCGCCGCGATCTGCAGGCTTTTCTGCTGGGCGATGCCGCATTGCGACGTTTTATATCTGAGGTTTTCATTTTCGAAGAATTGCCCGCTAGCGACCGACGAGCGGGCGAAGTTTATCTGGAGGAAGTTGAAAAATGCGATATCTATCTGGGCCTCTTCGGTTATGAATACGGCAGCGTCGATTCTGAGGGGCTTTCTCCGACAGAGCGGGAATATAACTGCGCGACTGCGCAGGGAAAAACCCGATTGATTTTTGTCTGGGGGTCTGATGAGTCCCGGCGCGACCCGGCGATGAAAAAGCTGATTCGCCGGGCAAGCGCGGATCTGATTCGGCGACGGATCGAAGATTTCAGCGCGCTGACTGCGGAAGTCTATGCCAGCTTGGTGGATTATCTTGACCGGAGCGGCGCTTTGCGTGTCCCTCCGTTTGATACCGCCGCCTGCGAGGGTGCATCCTTAAAAGAGTTGTCGCGCAAACGGATCGACTGGTTTCTGGGCACCGCCCGGCGTGAACGGAATTTTCCGCTTAAGTCGGAAACGGCTCCCGAAGCTTTGCTGATCCATCTGAAATTGATGTACGGGAGTCACCCAACCAATGCCGCCGTACTGCTGTTTGGGGCCAACCCGCAGAACTATCACACAACGGCTGAAACAAAGTGCGTTCATTGCCACGGCACGGAATACCGTCGCCCATTCGCCTCGATGCAGGTATATGGCGGCGATCTCTTTGAACAGGCGGATCAGGCCCGCGATTTTGTCCTCGCAAAGATCAACCGGACGGTTGGCACTCGCGAACAAAGTAACATTGCTCCGGCGGCCTATGAACTGCCGCCGGATGCGGTCGGCGAGGCTGTTATCAATGCGCTGGCGCATCGCGACTACCACAGTAACGCGTCGGTCGAAGTGCGCCTGTTTGCCGACCGGCTCGAAATCTGGAATCCCGGCTCCCTGCCGGACACCCTCAAACTGGAAGACCTGCGCAAAGACCATCCATCTGTTCCCAACAACCCGCTCATTGCCGAGCCGCTTTATCTTGCCCGTTACATTGAGCGGGCCGGATCAGGCACCCAGACCATGATCGACCTCTGCCGCGAAGCTGGTCTGCCCGAGCCGGACTTCGAACAGCGATCCGGCTCCTTTGTCGTCACCCTCTGGCGCGACTGGCTCACCGACGAGGTGCTGGCAGAACTCGGCTTAAATGAACGGCAAAGAAAAGCGGTGGTTTATGTCAGAACTGATGGCCCAATCAGCAACTCTTCTTATCAGGAGTTGACCGGGGTGGCAAAGCGGACTGCACATCGTGATTTGACAGACCTTGTTGGTAAAGGCGTTTTTGAAAAACACGGTACGACTGGAAAGGGTGTTTTCTATCAGCTGGCCAAAGGAGCCAAAAAGGGGCCAAAGGGGCCAGAAAAGACGTAACGGTGCTCTATTCCAAAGGGGCCAAAAAGGGGCCAAAGGGGCCATCAGCCGGGAGGAAGTTGTTTGATGGAGGCGCGGGTTTTTTTGGGTGAAAAACCGGCCTTTATTTGCAAGTCGTTCAAATACAGCAAGATGAGATTTGCAAAAATGAGAAAGGTTGTTTGATAGGTGCGTGCCGGATGTCGTCCGGTGCAGGGGAAGAAGGCTGATTGTTTTAAGGGATATGGTAATTGTTTGAATGGGCTGGAGTGTAGTTTATGACTCAAATTTCACAAAAAATGAGTCACAAACTGTTTTGTGTGGCATTGGTGAGCCACAACATCGGAACTGATTTAAAAGCAGGCACTTGAGAGTTTGAAGGGCAGAAAAATGGCAGGGACAAAAATGACCGAACACGAACAGCTGCTTCAAAACCTGATTGAGGACTGCTCGGTGGATACTGCCAAAGCCTTCTTCCGTCGGAAAAACACGGCTTTTTCACGGGGAAGCAAAGAGCTGGACAACGCCGATCCGGAAAAGTTTTCCAACGTCCGCAAATTCGGCGCGCTCAAATTCGAGGCCGACGATGTCGTCTTCGCCTTTGCCGACGTAAAAGCCGATCTCACCGAACGCTCCTGCCGCAAAGCGCAGTTCGACGTTGCCCGCAAAACCCTGCAAAGTGAAAATGCGGATGCCGGACTCTTCGTCTTTAAAGGCAAAAACGGAACCTTTCGCCTCAGCCTTGTTTACAAAATCTACGAAGGCAAAAAATCATCCGTCAGCCCCTACCGCCGCTTCACCTACTTCGTCCAGCCCGACTCC
>JAOZSE010000041.1 GCA_029939835.1 Pontiellaceae bacterium | reverse complement strand
ATCAGTGCCTGACTTGCGTAGATTTTTGGGAGGGTAAATGTGTAGGCGGTGCCGCTTATAACAATCAGCGGGGCTACAGCTAAAAGGAATGCCCCGATGATGATAAGAGCCGGCTTCATCTTTCTTTTTTTCGAGATGGGGGGTGCCTCATCGGAGTGTGTGTTTTCCTGTTGTGCTGGCCAGTTGGAGAATGCCAAATAGAAAAGGAAGATGACATTCGCCAGAGGAACGATGGATAGGAATGAGAGCGCAGGATGATGCCCTGTTCGTTTGCAGATGAACCAGAACGGCAGAACAGTTAGGAAAAGGCCGCCAACCAAGCTTAAAATAATTTGACCCAATGTTTCCAGCAGCTCTGCGCTCATCGTTTCCTCCAATAGTTTTTGAGTCCACGAGTGTAAAGAAACTCAAAGAGGGTGTCGAGGGTTGGGGTAGTTTTTCCAAGCATTGGAAAAAACCACACTTGCGCAAGTGTGAAATTCGTGACGTTTCCAAGCCTTGGAAAAATCGCGCAGAAAAGTTCCAAGGTTTGGAAAATGTAGACGAGGCATCTTGCCTCGTTTGTATGAGCGAACCGCGTTGTTGCGCTAACGAGGCTGGAATCACTCGTCTACGTGAGAGTTACGGTCGAATCTGACCGGTGCCTTCGATGACGAATTTGTAGGTCGTCAATTCTTCGAGACCCATCGGGCCGCGGGCGTGCAGTTTGTCGGTGCTGATTCCAATCTCGGCACCCATTCCGAATTCCGCGCCGTCGGTGAAGCGGGTCGAGGCGTTCACATAAACTGCGGCGGAATCAATCTGCGCGAGGAAGGCTTTTTCGGCGTCCGCGTCGGCGGTGACAATCGCATCGGAATGGTACGAGCCATACGTATTGATATGCTCAATAGCCGCTTCGACACGGTCGACCACACGGATCGCGAGCACCATATCGAGATATTCTTCGTGCCAGTCCTCTTCGGTCGCGGCTTTTACGGAAGCATCTATTTTTTGCACGGTTTCGTCACCGCGCAGCTCGACACCGCATTCTTTGAAGCGCTCGATCATGCGGGGCAGGAACTCCGCCGCGATGTCTTTATGGACAAGCAGGGTTTCCATAGCATTACAGACGCCGGGACGCTGACACTTGGCGTTTTCACAAATAGCGAGTGCCATTTCGATGTCGGCACTGGCATCAACATAGGTGTGGCAGACGCCTTTATAGTGTTTAATGACAGGTACCCACGCCATTTCGGCAACGGCTTTGATGAGCCCTTCGCCGCCGCGGGGAATAATTAAATCCACTTTGCCGGTCATCTGCGCGAGTTCGCGCACGGCGTCGCGGTCGGGGGTCTCCACAAGCTGAATAGCATTTTCGGGCATGCCTTTTTTTGCACCGCCTTCGCGGAGTGCTTTGGCAATGGCCGCGTTGGAATACACGGCGTCCTTTCCGCCTCGCAAAATCACGGCGTTGGCCGTCTTGAAGCAAAGCGAAGCGGCGTCGGCGGTCACGTTGGGACGCGATTCATAAATGATGGCGATGACGCCGATGGGCACGCGCACTTTTTTGATCTGCAACCCGTTGGGCCGGTTCCAGAGGCTGATTCGGGTTCCGACGGGGTCTTTGAGCGCGGCAACATCAAGCAGGCCTTTGACCATGCCGTCAATACGCGCATCCGTAAGTTCAAGGCGGTCGAGCAGGGCTGCGGAGAGGCCCGCCTCACGGCCCGCCGAAAGGTCGCGGGCATTAGCAGCCTGAATCGTTTCTTTTTGCGCGGCAATCTCATTGGCCATCGCTTCCAGAATGATGTTTTTCCTGCGGGTCGAAAGCTTCGCCAGTTCGCGCGACGCGGCAACGGCCTTTTCGCCCATCAAGATCATATCGTCATGCAGGTTCATTCTACCTTCCTTTCTAAAAGTAGGACAGCCATCTTGGCTGTCTGGACAGGCTGGAAGCCTGTCCTACATTGCAATCAGTGTGCCGACATCTTCTCCGGCGAGGATGTTCCGGATTACGCCATCATTTTGCCCGTCCGCAATCACGACGGCCACGCCCGCGGCGGCGGCCTGACCAGCGGCGAGCAGTTTGGATTTCATACCGCCGGTGGAAAGGTCGCCGTTTTTGCCTTTGTCGAGCGCGAGGACGTTCTCGGATACTTCGTCCACGAATGCGACGCGTTCGCCGTCCGCATCGTGCAGGCCGTCGGTCGTGGTCAACAGGATCAGCGCGTCAGCCTCAACGAGAATCGAAACCAGCGCGGCGAGCAGGTCGTTGTCGCCAAAGGTGATTTCCTCGGTGGCCACGGTATCGTTTTCGTTAATGACAGGCACGATGCGGTGAGCGACGAGGTTGTTGAGCGTATTCTGCGCGTTGGCGCGGTGCTCGTCGGCCTTGAGCAGGTCGTCGGTGAGAAGCACCTGCCCGGTTTTTATGTGTTTGGTGCCGAAGAGGTGACTGTAGAGGCTCATCAGGCGCGTCTGCCCGACAGCGGCGGCCATTTGGAGGTCGGGCAGGGCGGCGGGCCGTTTTTCCATACCGAGCGCTTCAATGCCGGCGGCGATGGCGCCGGAGGAGACCAGTACCATTTCGTGTCCTGTCTCGTGCGCGGCGGCAATGCCGGAAACGAGGGTGTGAATGCGTTCGTGGTCGGGTTTGCCGGTGGAATCCACCAGTACCCGGCTGCCGACCTTGACGACGATCCGTTTGGCCTCTTTGAGTTTGTTGCGTGTTTCTTTCATAGCTGAGGGGCGCATTATGTACAGGAATCCGCCGCAGAAAACATAAAAAAGAGCCCGTTAATTGGACATTGGATGTTGGCTCCTATTAACGGTAGCATGCGCCGCCATGAGAATAACCAGCGGTATTTTAAAGGGACGGATTTTCAAGGTTCCTGAGGAAGGCATGCGTCCGACGAAGGAACAGGTGCGCGAGGCGATTTTTTCGTCGCTGGCCGCGCGCGTTCCGGGTGCTCGGGTGCTCGATCTGTTTGCCGGTGCGGGCGGGCTGGGGCTGGAGGCCTGGAGCCGCGGCGCGGAGAGCGTGACCGCCGTGGAAAAAAATCCTGAATATTGGAAAATTCTGGAGGAAAACTTCCGAACTCTGGGCAATCCGGATTTGGGCGGTTTTCAGGCCGTTCAGGCGGATGTTTATGATTTTTTAAAGCACGGCGCAGAGCCATTCGACCTGATTATTGCCGATCCACCGTACGACGAAGCCGATCTGCCGAAACTGCTGGAAACCGCCGGGAACGCATTGGCCGAGGGCGGTCTATTGGTGTTTGAAATGCGTTCATCGGACACTTATAGTATTTCCTTCGGGTGGGCCCTTACAAAAGAAAAGACCTACGGCGAAACCAAAGTTCTCTTTCTGGAGCGCGAAGCATGAATAAAAAAGCGATCTATGCAGGTACGTTTGACCCGATCACGCTGGGCCACCTCGATGTGGTGGAGCGCGCGGCGCGGATTTTTCCAAAGCTGATTGTGGCGGTGGCGGCTGTAACGGGGAAGGACGAACTCTTTTCGCAGGAGGAGCGGGTTGAACTGGTGAAGTCAGCGGTGGTCAACATGCCCGATGTGACGGTCGAACCGTTCGACGGACTGCTGGTAAATTATGCCCGTGCCCAGGGCGCGAGGGTCATTATTCGCGGTCTCCGGGCTTTTTCGGATTTTGAGTATGAGTTCCAAATGGCGCTGACCAACCGTCGGCTGGCACCCGACCTCGAAACGCTCTTTCTGATGCCAAAGCAGGATTACAGCTTCCTGAATTCAACCAATATCAAGCAGGTGGCGTTGCTTGGCGGCGACGTGGCCGAGTTTGTTCCGGAAACGGTTGCTGAAGCGCTGTCCGCCAAACTAAATAGAAAAAGTTAAAAAAAGATTGGACGGATCGGTCTGATCAGACGGATGAATTAACCCCCATGCTTATCAACGTCGCCAGAATTCCCGAAGACGGAATGCCGCTGGAAGGCGAGGAGCCCCCGGAAATTTTCGAACTGGAAGAACCGGGCGATTTCCGCGTGGCGGGCCCGGTGTGCTATGAGCTTTTCGCGCAGCTGGTCTCGGGCAGGCTGCTGGTGCGCGGGACGCTGACCGCGCCCCTGGAGACGCGCTGCGCAAGATGCACGCAAATTTTCTCGACAACGGTAAGCGATTCCGGTTTCCTGCGCGACTACTCCGGTATTCACGGAACGGAGGAGGTGGATATTACGGAGGATATTCGGGAGGCGATCATCCTGAGTCTGCCGCATTTTCCCGTTTGCGACGAAGGGTGCAAAGGGCTTTGTGTCCAGTGCGGCAAAAACCTGAACAAAGGGCCGTGCGGATGTCCGGGCGGAGCGGGAAGCGGGGCCTGGGGGACACTCGATAATTTGAGTTTATAATGGAAAAGCGGAGCCGGGGTGGGGTAGCATGCCTCGCTTTTTATCCGAATTCGATCAGGAGAAGAAAAATGGCTGTTCCAAAAAGAAAATCGTCGAAATGCAGAACCGGTCGCCGCAAAGCGCAGAACATGAAGCGCGCCATTACGCGTGCCGGTGTGGATCCCGAGAGCGGCGCGCCCGCGCTTCCGCACCGTGTCTGCCCGACCACCGGCAAATACAGAGGCCGTCAGGTTGTCACGGTTTCTGACGAGTAAATTTTATGCGTATCGCAATTGATGCCATGGGCGGTGATTTTGCCCCCTGTGAGATCGTTAAAGGGGCCGTGGAAGCGGCCCGCGGTCTTTCCGGGATTGAGCGGCTTTTTCTGGTTGGCAACGAAACCGCCATCCGGGCCGAGCTGGCGCTGTACGGTGAAACACCGGAATGCATCGAAGTCCGCCATGCCTCGCAGGTGATCGAAATGGATGACTCCCCCGCACTGGCCCTCCGCCGCAAGAAGGACTCATCCATCATGCAGGCGGTGAATCTCGTTAAAGACGGGGAGGCCGACGCGATCTTTTCCGCCGGAAGCACCGGCGCGGCCGTCGCGGCCTGCACATTGCGTCTGCGGACGCTTGAGAGCGTTAACCGCCCGGCTATTGCGACCGTGATGCCCTCGCTCAAAAGCCCCTTTGTATTACTCGATGCGGGTGCCACGACCGACTGCACGGCCGCGATGCTCGTCGAATTTGCCGCCATGGGCGATATCTACGCCGAAAAGATTCTGAACATCGAAAAACCGACGGTCGGCCTGCTGAGCATCGGCGGCGAGGATGCCAAGGGTAGCAAGTTTACCAAAGAGGCCTTCCAGCTGCTGGAAAGCTCACACCTCAATTTTATCGGCAACGTCGAAAGCCACGATCTTTTTGAAGGAAAAGTGGACGTGGCGGTTTGCGACGGCTTTATCGGAAATGTAGTGCTCAAAACCGGCGAGAGTGTCTCGCACGCCATGGGCCAGTGGATCAGGGAATCGTTTTCCAGTTCGCTGATCCGCAAAATCGGCGCGGGCATTCTCAAAGCCTCCGGCGCTTTTAAGGAGA
Organism: Pontiellaceae bacterium; assembly: GCA_029939835.1. Taxonomy (GTDB): domain Bacteria; phylum Verrucomicrobiota; class Kiritimatiellia; order Kiritimatiellales; family Tichowtungiaceae; genus Tichowtungia. The sequence goes on along the minus strand of JAOZSE010000041.1, from coordinate 10,472 downwards.
TCAAGGAAAAGGTTGATCCCGAAGCCTACGGCGGCGCACCGCTGCTGGGCGTCAAAGGGGTTTGCATCATCGGGCACGGTTCGTCTTCGTCGTATGCCGTTTATAACGCGATTCGCGTGGCGGGCGCGGCGATCGAGCAGAAACTCAATCGGCTCATCGAAGAAGAGATCAACGAAATATTTCAAAACAGTGAGTAACCAATCTAACAGCCTGCGCACGGTCTCGATCGTCGGAACCGGCATTTATCTTCCCGAGAAAGTGATGACGAATCGCGATCTCGAGAAAATCGTTGATACGTCCGATGAGTGGATCTACACGCGAACCGGTATGCATGAGCGCCGCATCGCGCGCGACGATGAATATACATCCGATCTCGCCGCCAACGCTGGCCGCGCCGCGCTGGCCGATGCCGGTGTTTCGCCTGAAGAAGTGGATCTGCTGATCGTCGCTACGCTCTCGCCCGACGCTTTTTTCCCGAGCACCGCCTGCTATGTGCAGGATAAGATCGCCGCGAAAAACGCCTATTGCTACGACCTCGGCGCGGCGTGCTCCGGTTCGCTCTTTGCGCTCGAGACCGCCAAAAATCAAATCGCTACCGGTGCGGTTGAAACGGCGCTGGTGATCGGTGCCGAAAAGATGAGCACGTTCCTTAACTGGAAAGACCGCAATACCTGCGTGCTCTTCGGCGACGGAGCGGGAGCGTTTGTGCTTAAAGCCACGGGTGCTGAGCGCGGCATTATGGACGGGGTTTTCGGCTCGGACGGTTCGCTCGCCCACCTGCTCAGCACGCCCGGCGGCGGCACGCGTCATCCGATGACGCACGACATGCTTGATGAAGGGCTTCAATATCTTCAGATGGAAGGCCGCGAGGTTTATAAACACGCCGTGACCGGGATGAAGAAGTCTGTGCTCGACGTGCTTGAAAAACACAATTTGAGTTCCGACGACATTGCCTGTTTTATTGCGCACCAGGCCAACGCCCGCATTATCGAAGCGATCGGAAAGCGACTCAAGGTCGAAGACCGCATGTTTATGAATGTTGAAAAATATGCAAACACCTCGGCCGCCGCGCTGCCGATTGCCGTGCACGAGGCGGTGCAGGCCGGTAAAGTGAAAAAAGGCGACCTCATGCTGCTGGTCGCCTTCGGCGGCGGCTTTACCTGGGGCGCCAACATTGTGGAGTGGTAATTCCGGCATCACCCGTGATTCAAATGCGCACGAAAGCCCTCTTTGTTCTTGCTGACCATCCCCTTTTCTTCATAGCTTGTTTCTGCAATCGGAAATATAAAGGAGAAATATGAAATCCGAATGGATCATAACAGCAGGGTGGGTTGCGCTGTGCGGTATGGCGCAGGCTGCGTATGTCACGATCGGCGGAGCGGGGAATGCGCCGGACGGATCCGGCTACGGTGCGGTAGCCTATGAATATAACATCAGCGACAGTGAGGTATCAGGGGCTGATTTCGCGGCTTCGGGCGCAGGCGACGGCGACGAAACCACGGGAACGACCCCCGTTGTTAACGTCTCTCTTTACGAAGCGATGAAATACTGCAACTGGCTGACCAGCGGAAACGTCAACAACGGAGCCTATCAGTTCAACGGCGGCGGCGGAGCTTATTCCGGCACGGACCGCGCCTCGGCCATCACAACCTATGGCACCATCTACGCGGTTCCCACCGAAGACGAGTGGTACAAAGCGGCCTATTATACCGGGAATGCATCGGACTATTGGAGCCTCTACGCCCACGGAACTGACATCACTCCGGCAGAAGCTTTGGATAACACCGGGTGGAACTATAACAATTTGGGTGGCAGGAGAGCTGTAGGCGGCAGTGCTGAGGAGCAGAACGGAACGTACGACATGATGGGCAATGTGCATGAATGGATGGAGGACATTGCGGGTGTGTTCCGCAGTGGAGCCTACGATTCTCAGGCAAGTATCCTGAGCTCTGCGTACCGCGGCGCCATCGCGCCGTCGTTTGAGGGCCCTAATCTCGGGTTCCGCCCTGTCGAAGTGGTTCCTGAGCCGGCGACGGCGCTGCTGTTCGGTGTCGGCGGGATGGGCGCATGGATGCTTCGCCGCCACAAACGTAAAGCGAATAAAGAGAGCGAAGGCTGACCTTTATTCCTTTTAAAAATCTTCCCGAAGTTTCGGGGGGTGGCGAGTCCCGCCGGTTCTGAGTTTATCGAAGGGCCTGGCGGGCCGTTCAAATAGAACCTGTCCATCCAGCAACGTTTCCCTCCGGGTAAACATTCCCTGTATTTGCAGTACCGCGTACCCGTATTCGGGAGGCGGTTTATTTCGGAGGAAATGAACCCGGACGCCAGCGGCCCCGTCCTGCTGGTCAACCGGCACGAAACGGCGAATTGGCTGCGGCCGGTTTTTTACAGTCAGGGGTTGTTTGTGCATCACGGAATCAAATATAGTCGCCCGTGTTTTTTAAGCATACGAATGATAAAAAAGGAGTTCCTTCAGTATGAAACGAGCGATTCTTTTTCCCGGGCAGGGGTCACAGTCCGTCGGCATGGGTCGCGATTTTTATGACGCGATTCCGGAGTGCAAAGCGCTGTTTGAAAAAGCGAACGAAGTGCTCGGGTACGACCTCGCCGCGATCTGCTTTGACGGCCCCGAAGAGGAACTGAAAAAATCGCACAATACCCAGCCCGCGATTTTTACCGTCAGCGCGGCGGCGTATGAGGCGCTCAAACTCAAAAAACCGGAAGTAACCTTTGATTTTGCCGCCGGGCACAGCCTTGGCGAATGGGGCGCACTCTATATGGCGGGCGTCATTTCGTTCGAGGATACGTTGCGCATTCTGAAAGCGCGCGGCGAATTTATCCAGACCGCCTGCGAAGCCAATCCCGGCGCGATGCTCGCCGTAATCGGGCTCGACCGCGCCGCGCTTGAAACGATCAGCGCCGAAGCGGGCGTCGAGATTGCCAATATCAACTCGCCCGGGCAGATCGTGCTCTCCGGCAAAGCCGAAGGCATTGCCAAAGCCGAGGCACTCTGCAAAGAGGCCGGCGCCAAGCGCGCGCTGCCCCTGCCGGTCGCCGGGGCATTCCATTCGCCGCTGATGGCGCCCGCCGCCGAAAAAATGACGGCATTTCTGGCGGATGTTCCGCTGGCCGAACCGCGCATCCCGGTGCTTTCGAATGTGACCGGCGCACCGCACGAGAACGTCGAAGCAATTCGCGCCAATATGGTCGCGCAGATCACCGGGTCGGTGCAGTGGGTCGACTGCATACAGTGGCTGGCGGCACAGGACGTTGAGGAATTCGTCGAATGCGGGCCGGGCAAGGTGCTCGCCGGGCTGCTGAAGCGTATTGACAAGACGCGTTCCGTTTCTAACATAGGCACCCTTACGGATTTGGAAGCGTAAATTAAGGATTGGATTATGTTTGAAGGCAAAACCGCACTGATTACAGGCGCCGCGCGCGGCATCGGGCAGGCGATCGCACTCAAATTGGCCGCCGAAGGCGCCGACCTCGCACTCTGCGACTTGCAGGCCGACTGGCTCGAAGAAACCGCCGGCAAAGCCAAAGAACTTGGCCGTCGCGTAGAATGCTACAGCGTGGACGTCAGTAAAGGCGATGCCGTGAACGAAACCGTGAAAGCGGTTGAAAAAGATTTCGGGAAAATTGATGTGCTGGTGAACAATGCGGGCATCACCAAAGACGGCCTGATCATGCGCATGTCCGAAGACGACTGGGATGCCGTGCTCAACGTCAACCTCAAGGGCACCTTTCTCTTCACCAAAGCGGCGATGCGCGGCATGATGAAGCAGTGCGCGGGGAGCATCGTCAACATCGCCTCAATCATCGGCCTGATGGGCAATGCCGGACAGGCCAACTATGCCGCCTCCAAGGGCGGCGTGATCGCCTTTACCAAAACGGTCGCCAAGGAGCTGTCCAGCCGCAACGTGCGCTGCAACGCGGTCGCTCCGGGCTTCATTAAGACCAAAATGACCGATGAGCTGCCCGAGGAAGTGCAGCAGAAAATGCTTTCCATGATTCCGCTGGCCCGCTTCGGCGAACCTGAGGACGTGGCCGATGTGGTCGCTTTCCTGGCGGGAAAGGCCTCAAGTTATGTCACCGGACAGGTGATTTCGACTTGCGGCGGCATGGTCATGTAGGTTAAACAGACTCTCAACAGGAGCCGAAATAAGGAGAAAATACAATGGCACTTGAAGATAAAGTAAAAGATATCATCGTCGAACAGCTTGGCGTAAACGCAGATCAGGTCAACCCCGCAGCTTCGTTCATCGAAGACCTCGGTGCGGACTCGCTCGATACCGTCGAACTGGTCATGGCTTTCGAAGAAGAATTCGGCGCGGAAATTCCGGATGAAGATGCGGAAAAGCTGACGACTGTCGGCGCCGTGAACGACTATCTCAAATCAAAAGGTCTTGGAGAATAAAGACCGCTTGTGATAGAAAAACCGGGAACCTTTCACGGGTTCCCGGCTTTTTTGTATCCGTATTGGAGGGGAAATTATGAACCGTCGTAAAGTGGTTATTACAGGTATGGGGGCGCTGACGCCGATCGGCAACAACCTCGAGGATTTCTGGGCCGGGTTGAAAGCCGGGAAGTCCGGTGCCGGACCGGTTACCCGAATCGAAAATCTCGAGGGGTTTACCAGCACGATCGCCGCCGAAGTCAAAGAGTTCGATGTCGAACAGTTCCTCTCCAAAAAAGAAGCCCGCAAAATGAATCTCTTCACCCAGTACGGGCTGGCCGCTTCCATAATGGCGGTTCAGGATTCCGGCCTCGATTTCGACCAGGAGGACCTCGAAAAAACCGGTGTCATCGTCAGTTCCGGTATCGGCGGCCTCCAGATTATGGAATCTTCGGAAGACACCTATCGCGAACGCGGCGCCTCCCGCCTTTCGCCCTTCATCATCCCGGTCATGATCACCAACATCGTTGCCGGGCACGTTGCCATCCAGTACGGCCTGAAAGGCCCCAACTTTTGTGTAACCTCCGCCTGTGCTTCCGCCACCCACTCCATCGGCGAAGCCCTGCGCATCATCCAGTACGGTGAGGCCGATGTCATGCTGGCCGGCGGAACCGAAGGCGCCCTCACCCCGCTCGGTCTCGGCGGCTTCTGCGCGTTGCGCGCGCTCACTACGCGCAATGACGATCCGCAACGCGCCTCGCGGCCCTTCGATGCCAACCGCGACGGCTTTCTCATGGGCGAGGGCGCCGGCGTCATCGTCATCGAAAGCGAAGAGCACGCCAAAGCCCGCGGCGCAAAAATCTACTGCGAACTCGCCGGCTACGGCCGCACCTGCGACGGCTATCACATCACCGCTCCGAGCCCCGAGGCCGAACAGGCCGCCCGCGGCATGAAGCTCGCTTTTGAAGATGCCGGCCTCAAAGCCGAAGACATTGACTACATCAACGCCCACGGCACCAGCACCGCTCTCAACGACAAAGGCGAAACACTCGCCATCAAAAAGGCCCTCGGCGAAGAAAACGCGCGCAAAGTCGCCATCAGCTCGACCAAATCCATGACCGGTCACCTGCTCGGCGCCGCCGGCGGGATCGAGGCTATTGCCTGTGCCATGGCGATTCAGGAAGGCGTTATTCCGCCGACCATCAACTATGAAACACCGGATCCCGACTGCGACCTCGACTACGTGCCCAACACCGCGCGCGAAACCGAAGTAAAGGCTGCACTCAGCAATTCCCTCGGCTTCGGCGGCCACAACGCCACCCTCTGCTTCAAAAAAGCATAAAAACACCCGATCAGGCGACCGGGCTTACAGTTTTGGTAGCCGTGTTTGTAGGCCGGGTGACCTCACCCGGCGAATCGAAGGCCGCCCCTTGCCGGACGGCACTTTTGCGCCCGAAAACGTCTCACGTTTATTAAATGACCAGCTAAACTAGTCATTTGAATAAGGGGACTGTTATGAAAGAAATATCTGTTACTGAATTCAAGGCGCACTGCACGCAGATCCTGCGGGAAGTGGCTGATACGCCCTATACTGTCACCAAACGGGGCAAACCCATTGCCGTGATCACCCCGGCAAAAGAAGACGAAAAGAAACGGCCCAAAACCATTGACGAATTCATGGGCTCCATGCGGGGATCGGTTTCCCGTTACGGCGATATCATTTCACCGATTGACGAAGAGTGGGATGCCTGCAAATGAAATATCTTCTCGATACCCATGTGTGGATATGGATGATGGACTATCCGGAAAAGCTGCCGAAAAAGGTTCGCACAGCTTTTCGAAAAGAAGCAGGCCCGTTGGCTGTCAGTCTGATGTCGGTTTGGGAAATTGCCAAGCTGGTTCAGAAAAGCAGAATTGATCTGAACATGCCCCTTGAGCGATGGGTTTATAATGCGCTCGATTCAAGCTTGATTTGTAAAATCAATCTGGATGAGCGGGTCGCAATAGAATCAACCCGGTTGCCCGGCGATTTCCACAACGACCCTGCCGAGCAGATTCTTGTCGCTACCGCCCGCGTCCATAGGCTCACCCTTGTCACCGCTGACCGCAAAATCCTTACCTATTCCCACGTCAAAACCCTCTGGGACTGATTTTTCCAAGGTTTGGAAAAATCAGAATGCGCGACAGGACCGTTCTTCCAATGCTGGGAACTTTTTTCGTCACTTTTTCCAAGCCTTGGAATTTACCGGTTGATGGCTCGAACGGCGGCGGCTCGCTGTTCCAGCATCTCGGCTTCTTTTTCCCTGTCGGTCTTTTCAGCAACTTCCAACGCTTCTTTTGCTGCGGGGACAGCCTGTTTATAGTTTCCTGCGTGGTAAAGTGCAGTGCTTTCATCTATAAGTTTGCACCAAGGACTGTGTGAACAAGCAGAGGTTATAGACAGTAAAAAGAGTAATATTGCTAATCCGGTTGTGTTGATGCGCTTTGTCCTGTCCTCATCCCTCTCTTGCTGTCGTTCCTACATTTTCACTGATCTGGCATTTTCTTATTCCACTCTTCCTAGTTCAACGTATTCACCAGCAGGCCGGAGCGGAGTTTGGGCTCGAACCAGGTGCTTTTGGGCGGCATGAGGAGGCCTGCGTCGGCGACAGCCATGAGCTGCTCAATAGTGGTCGGGTAGAGCGAAAAGGCGATGACGGCTTCGCCGTCGTTCACGCGCCGCTCAAGCTCGGCGGTGCCGTGGATTCCGCCGACAAAGTCAATGCGGTTGCTTTCGCGCGGATCGTCAATGCCGAGCAGAGGAGCGAGAATGCGGTCTTGCAACACGCTGACGTCGAGCGCACCGACTGGGTCGTTCGGGATCGCCTCTTTCGGGGTCAGCTCAAACCACTTGCCGTTGGCGTACATGCAGATGGTTCCTGAATCAGACGGATCAGGCTGATCCGTCTGATTGATGACAAACGATTTTTCCAAGGCTTGGAAAAACTCCTCGTCGGTCTGGTCGCCAAGATCGAGCATCACGCGGTTGTAGGGCAGGATTTTAAGCTGACTTTCGGGGAAGATGACGGCGAGGAACCAGTTGTAGGGTTCGTTTCCGTCGTGATCCGGGTTGGCCTCGCGGCGCATGCGGCCGACCGAGGCTGCGCTGGCAGAACGGTGGTGGCCGTCGGCGACGTAGAAGGCGGGCACATCGGCAAAGGCGGTGACGATCGCGCCCGCCTCTTCGATTTTCCAGACGGTGTGGATGATGCCGTCGGGTGCGGTGAATTTGTAAAGCGGCTCGGTTTCGGCAATCTGCTGCATCATGCGGCCGACGAGTTCGCTGTCCTTGCAGGTGAGGAAGACGGGGCCGGTGTTGGCGTTGAGTTCGTCAACATAGCGGGTGCGATCCTGCTCTTTGACCTTGCGGGTTTTTTCGTGAATTTTGATCAGCCCGTTTTCGTAGTCTTCGATGTGGCAGCCCGCGACGATGCCGTACTGCAGGTGGTCGCCCATCTGCTGGCTGTAGAGATAGAAGCAGGGCTCTTCTTCGCGGATGAGTGTGCCGTCGGCCATCATTTTTTGAAGGTTCTCGTTGGCCTTGGCGTAAACGGCGTCGTCATAGGCACCGGTTTCCGGCGGCAGATCAATTTCGGCCCGCACGACATGCAGGAAAGAGTGCGGGTTGCCTTCGGCCAGCGCGGCGGCCTGTTTCGTGGTTACAACATCATAGGGGACGGAGGCTACTTTTTCGGCCAGTTCAGGCGCAGGGCGCCATGCTTTAAAGGGATTGATTCTCATTTGTTCTTATTCCTGTTCCTGTTTGGGGGTTCGTGTCATTAAATCGCTCAGCGCCTGCCGGGGATCTTTTCCTTTTTCGACCATTTGGCAGACCTCTTCAGTGATCGGCATTTCAATGCCGTGTTCTTTAGCGAGATCGCGCGCGGCTTTGGCATTCCAGATGCCTTCAGCCGCCTGCTTCATGCTATTCATGATTTCGTCGAGACTTTCGCCCTTGCCGAGCCGCTCGCCGACCGCGCGGTTGCGGCTGTGGCGGCTTCCGCAGGTGACGATCAGGTCGCCGACGCCGCTCAACCCGGAAAAGGTTTCCGGTTTTGCTCCGAGCGCCGTCCCAAGTCGCGTGATTTCAGCGAGGCCGCGAGTCATCAGCGCCGCCTTCGAGTTATCGCCCAGCCCGATGCCGTCCACAATCCCCGCTGCCACGGCGATAATGTTTTTCAACGCGCCGCCCAGCTCCACGCCGGTCACATCGTTCGAGGTATAAATCCGGAATGGTTTCCCCATAAAAGCCTGTTGAACAGCCTCCGCTTTTTCGCCCGCGACCGTGACGGCTGTCGGCACACCGCGCGCCACCTCTTCGGCGTGACTCGGCCCCGAAAGAACGGCGACAGGATGATTAAGCACGTCGACGGCGACTTCACTCATGCGCTGGTGCGTTTTTTCATCGATCCCTTTCGTGGCGCTCACCAGCAGAGCGTTCGCAGGGAGATGTGGTTTAAAGGTTTCAAGCGTGGCGCGGTAAAAGCGCGACGGCACCACCAGCACGATCAGCTCGGCCTCTTTTATGCAGGCGGGATCGGACGTCCATTTGATTTCAGGCGGGATCGAGATGCCGGGCAGATAGAGTGTGTTTTCGCCCGCGTTGCGGACGGCATCAATCTCTTCGGCGAACGGGCCCCAGACAGTTACGTCGTGTCCGTTGCCGTGAAGCACCATCGCCAGCGCGGTTCCCCAGCCGCCGTTTCCGATTACAAAAGCATTCATAAAAGCTCCGTTTTTATTCGGTCGAAAGTCTAAAAGTCCAATGTCGAAAGTCGGGTGATTTTATTTCCTCAGGTGCTTGAGTAGCGAACCAATTCCGGAGGGTATGCTACATGCTCGTTCCTGTCGCTGTCCCGCCGTTTCAGCGGAAACGCAGTCTAAATCTGTGGCCGTGTAATACATGCCGCGAACCTCGCCGCAGGATCCTTTGGCAATATCAAGGAACCGGGCAAAATCCGCATCTGATCTTCGTTCGAATCCTTCGGCGGTGTTGTTCATGATAGAAACGGCTGCGCGTTGAATCTGATCGCGAAACCCAAAATCACGGCAGTCTTTAAAATCGGTGTAGACTTCTTTGACTAGGATCCTTGCTGCCTGCCCGATTCGCAAATCTTCGAATGACTCAATGTTTCCCATGACCTTCGACTTTTAGACCTTTGACTTTGGACTCTTTGCCTTCCCCTGAAATTTGTTCTCCGTTCCATTCATCAGCCGTTGAATATTGGCGCGGTGACGGTAGATGGCGAGGCCGCCGAGCAGGGTGAGGGCAAGGGCGATGACAATACCGTAGCCCGCGACCCAGCCGGTGATGATCACGGCAACTGCCGCGAGGATGGAACCGAGCGAGACATAGCCCGAGACATAGAAAACAATCCCCCACGTCAGCAGGCCGATGCCGACTGCCAGTGGCGCAACACCGAGCAGCACACCCGCGCTGGTTGCGACCCCCTTGCCGCCTTTGAATTCCAGAAAGACCGGGAAATTGTGACCCAGAATCGCCGCCGCACCGAAAAGAATGCCGAACTCTGCTGTGATACCGCTCAGCTGTGCAAAGAAAAAGGCGGGCGCGAAGCCTTTGAGAACGTCGAGTACAAAACAGGTGATGCCGAGCGGCTTGCCAAGGCAACGCAGTACATTGGTTGCGCCGATATTGCCGCTGCCCTGTTTACGGATGTCTATGCCTTTGGTTTTGGCAAGCAGCAGCCCGAACGGAATAGAGCCGATTAGATAAGAAAAAAAAGCGAATATAATGATGGTTGTCATAAGCTCCTTTTAATGAGGGGAGAATTTTTACCACAGAGTGCGTAGCGCGGCAAAGCCGCAACCGAAAATTAAAACCTCGAAATACAGAAACAGAGAAGAGAATTTAGACAGAATGATGGTCGACAGACCTGAGCTATTGCGAACGTGCTTTTTGTATTCCCCAAAAAGAAGCGACCAGCGGCAATCATTTTAACAGCCGGAGTATATAAGCTTCTTAATGATTCTGTCGCCAATGATTCTGTCGAAAAAAGACCCTGTTAAGTTGTTG
>JAOZSE010000129.1 GCA_029939835.1 Pontiellaceae bacterium | reverse complement strand
TCGTCGGAGCGGATTTCCGGGGTCACTTCGAGCGAAACACCCATCAGTTGCCGTTCGAGGTCATGCTCAACGTAAAGGGAGCTTTCGGAAGTGGCCGCCTCAAAGCCGAGCGAAACCGCACGGTTTTCTCCAACTATAATGGAGGCCGTGGTGCCGTCGCGCGTCACAATGCTCGGCGCGGAAAGAACCTCCGTGTCATCCGCCTGTTCCAGCGCACTGATGACCATGTTCCACCGGAGAGATCCAGCCGTTTTCGTGATCGTAAAGGTGTCGGAGGCGACACCCGCCCCCAGTGCGCTTGCGACGGTTCGAAGACCCGCTGAAAAGAGATCCTGTCCACCCGGCAGGCTGAGGTCGTCAACAATATTGGCCGCGCCGCCGTGCTTGCTGACAAAGGTCCAGTCAAAGCCGAGTTCGTTGAGGGTGCTTTGGTTGACTTCAACAAATTTGGTTTCGATGGAGACCTGTTTGCCGAGCAGATCGCGAACCGCGCTGTGCTGCTCAGCCAGTACATCTTCAATGAATAGGATGTTGGCCAGCGTGTTGCGGACGAAGAGGCGGTTGAATTCGGGGCGGTACCACGCCGAGGCACCTTCCGGAAACTCGATGCCGGTGAAAAACCCGCTCGTATCCACGGCGGAACCCATGGGAACGTCCGCGCCCTGCGCCAGCTCTTCGCCGACTTCATCGGTTACCTTATAAGACCGGAACTGAATGTCGTTGGAGGAATCCCACGCACTGGCCGTTTCAAGCGCGGCGGCTTTTTCCGTTTTTTCCACCGGATCGGCTTTAAACGCCGCTGCGACGCCCTGGACGGCCGTAACGGTTTCATCCGCCGCATATTTAATGCTGTCGCCGATAACATTGACGGTATCGTACGGGATAGATTTGATTTCTTTTACGGCGCTTTCCAGCACCACATCACTGTCTACTGCATAGTCCTGCGCGGTGATCAACGTTTCGGCCATTCCGCTTTGTATGAGCAGCAGAGCTGCAATTCCTGCCATTAACTTTCGCATGCTGTTTTCCTCCTTAAGTGTACTTCCAAATAAAGACCGGCTTTCTTTCAGCCTGTTAAAGTCACCCTGATAAAAGAGTAAGCAGTTTCCAGATAAACCGACCCGCTGTCAAAACAATATCCGGCGGAAAGTTGCTTTCCTGAATCAGTTTCCGCAACGACTTTTCGCTATCCGAAGCTTCCGCCGTCGATCAGCTTTGGCTGGACACGTCGGGACGGCCTGCAGTATTGCCGGTTTTGTAGGCCCGATGACCCCATCGGGCGTTTCACCCGCAGGGTGAGCAAACCCCAGAGAGTCGCTATCGAGCTAGGGATTGCAGTGGAAAAATACCCTTGGATTATTGGAACTCTTTTATGGAGTGCGGCGGCTCGCCGCCGCTTTTTCACGCGGAGCTTGCTCCGCGAACAGCCGTAGCAAGCTACGGCAAACAAAGCGCAGGCAAGCCTGCGCACTCCAAACGGCTCTCCTCTTTTTTTCTTACTGCGGCCACGCGCAGAGGTCCTGCGCCTCATATTTTTCCACGTTAATGACCCGGAACGGCGTGTCCAGCCGGTTCAGCAGCCCGCAGGGGTGGGGTGTCATGCTTTTCCACCAGTCCTTCGGCTCTTTCCGGCTGGTTTTCGCCGCCATCTCTTTACCGTCGATCAGCACGACCACCGCGTATTCGATGTCTCCGCGGCCGTAATGACGCTCGTAGCTGTTAAAGTGCATGTACATTTCACTCAAATGCTCGCGACTCTGTGGAATATCTACATAGTTCACCACGCCCTTAAACAGCACCTCTTTCTGGTCGGGCGAGGGCATCAGCACATAATATTCAATGGACAGGCGGTCAATCCATTCGGGGCGCGTTTCATAGGCCGCGCTGATGCGGAACCACTTCCGGTTGCTGGTGGCATCCAGCCGCAGGCCCCGCACCTGAACGGTATCATCACCGTCACTTCCGGTGTAGGCCGCGGTGTACACTTCGGAAGCTTTGACATCCTTGAATTCCACATCGGGATGCTCTTTTGCCGCAGCGATGAGGGAATTTGCGACGAGCAGCAGGATAATCAATAGATTTTTCATAGGCTTCTCCTTTTTCATTAATCGGGTTCTCCGGCACAGACAGCTTGATTACATATTACTTATTATGTATTTCGTATCTTTCTGTCACTTTCTACTTTCCACATTCTACTTTATACATCCATTCTCCCCGCATGCTTGATCTGCTCTATCCGCGCAACTGTATTCATTGCGGCGGGCCGTCTCCGGAGCCGCTCCGTCATCTCTGCTGGGACTGCCTTTCCGATACGCCCAAGGTCGAGCCGCCGTTCTGCACCGTTTGCGGCGATCCGGTCGCCGGTACAGTCCAGCACGACTACACCTGCTTTTCCTGCTCCCGCCAGACCCCCGCCTTTGACCGCGCCCGCTCCGTCGTCCGCTACGAGGGCGCGGTCGGCGAAGCCCTCCGGGATATCAAATATAAGAACGCTCTCTGGATGGTGCGCGATCTGGCCGGGCTTTTGCTCGCCGGCGTGCAGGCCGAATATCCCGAGGTGCCTTTCACTGCGGTCACAGCCGTTCCGCTCCATCCCGCCCGCCGCCGCGCCCGCGGCTTCAACCAGTCCACTATGCTGGGCGTCGCGCTTGCCCGCCGCCTGCGGCTTCCGTTCCGTGAAGGACTCCTCCGTCGCATTCGTCCGACCGTCACCCAAACGGGTTTGACAGCCTCGCAGCGGACGGCTAACGTAGTTGGCGCTTTTCGGAGCGGGCTTTTTGCCCGGCTGGCAGGCAAACGGATTTTACTGGTCGACGATGTGATGACCACCGGCGCCACGGTGAACGCCTGCGCGCAGGCGCTCAAAAAGGGCGGCGCGGCTTCCGTGCATGTGGTGACTGTAGCGAGAGGGTAAAAAAAAATATGGAGTGCGCAGGCTTGCCTGCGCCTTGTTCGCCGAAGCTTGCTTCGGCATCACAGAAGTTCGAGGTGTCTTATGGCTTTACGTTTCGGTAAGAAAAACTATTCCGCCGTCACGGTTCGCAAACGCGACGTGCCCGACGGGCTGTGGGAAAAATGTGCCGGTTGCGGTGAGATTGTCTATACCAAGGAACTGGAGGCCAACCTGCAGGTCTGCCCGAAGTGCGGACACCATTTTTCACTGGGCCGTCAGAACCGAATTGACCTGCTGGCCGACGAAGGCAGTTTCGTCGAATGGGATGCCGAAATGCAGTCTGCCGACCCGCTCGGCTTCACCGGTAAAGACTCCTACGTCGCCAAACTCGAGGCCAATCAGAAAAAAACCGGTTGCAAAGACGCCGTTACCTGCGGCGCGGCGAAACTCAACGGGCGTGATATCGGCCTCGGCGTGATGGATTTCAAATTCCTCGGCGCCAGTATGGGCAGCGTCGTCGGCGAGAAAATCACCCGTCAGATCGAGCGCTGCACCGCTGAAAAACGCCCCTGCGTTATCGTGTGCGCTTCCGGCGGAGCCCGAATGTACGAAGGACTGTTCAGCCTCATGCAGATGGCCAAAACCAGCGCCGCGCTCGCCCGTCACGCCGAAGCCGGATTGCCCTACATTCCCGTCCTGACCCATCCCACCATGGCCGGTGTCATGGCCAGCTTCGCCACCCTCGGCGATGTGATCATAGCCGAACCCGGTGCCCTCATCGGCTTTGCCGGCCCGCGTGTCATCAAAGAAACCACCCAGCAGGATCTGCCCGAAGGCTTCCAGCGCGCCGAGTTTCTCGAAAAACACGGCCTCATCGACATGGTCGTCCCGCGCGGCGAACTCAAAGAGCGCCTCGCGCTGGTTCTCGATTATATGATGGATAACAATGCCTCCTAAAGGGCTGTTTTCGCAGAATGATGTACGGCAGAATAATCAATTTAAGCACTCCAGATCATTCTGCCCGAAAGCTCTTTCTTTCGGCTGTTGAAAATAATTTTGCTGTTCATGATTTTGCCAGCCATCTTTCCCAATGTGCAGCAGGATTCATTGAGAATTGAACGTTGAACATTCCATCTCTTCTCTTTTCGCCCGAACCGCCCACGGCATTCAGCCGGGGCTTGAGGTTATTACCGCGCTGCTCGAAAAACTCGGCAACCCGCACCGTGATCTCAAAGTCATCCACGTCGCCGGTACCAACGGCAAAGGAACCGTCTGTGCCCTGATCGAATCCGTCCTGCGCGCCTCCGGCTTCAAAACAGGACTCTACACCTCACCGCACCTCTTTCGATTCAACGAGCGATTCCGCATCAAAGGGCAGGAAATCTCCAATCCCGAACTCGAAACGCTGATTGCGGACGTTCTCAATGTGGAGGGCCACGCTTCGTCGTGGCCGCAAGATGGACGCGACGGAGCGCGTCCCTCCATAAGGCAGAGGGGTCAGTCCTT
>JAOZSE010000040.1 GCA_029939835.1 Pontiellaceae bacterium | reverse complement strand
ATTCGGGGTCGCCGGTGAGCAGTTCGGCTTTTTTCTGTACGGCGAGTGCGGCGGCAAATGCATCGGCCAAGGACATTTTGTTTGCGGCTTTAAACTCCGCCGCGAGTTCGGTCTGTGAATGCTCGGTTTCGACAATTTCGATCGGGAACTCCAGCAGCCGCGCCTGAATAGATTTCCACTCGGGGATTCCCCGGCGGCGGATACACTGATAACCAACCTCCGCCCAGTTGACCGAGGAGATGAATATTTTTTTCTTATCCTCAAGCGCTTTGCCAAGGTAGTCCACGACAACCGGCGCGCCCTGTTCGTCGAACAGATAGGCGAGAATTGCGTAACTGTCAAAAACCGCGTTTTTCAAAATTTGGCTTCCTCACGCTTAATATCTTCGGCCCGGTCTTCAAGCAGTTGCTGCGTTGCCGATTTTTCACCGGGCTTGAGTTTCAGCATTCCGCGCAGCGAATCAATGGTTTCTGTTGTAATCGGGCGCACCATCAGTCCGTCTTTCTTCTGTTCAAAAACCACGCGGGTTCCCTGTTTAATGTTGAAAAACCGGCGAAGCCGGGCAGGAATTACCACCTGTCCTTTGGTTGTTACATAGGATGTCTCTGTCTTCATGGGGCTTTCTCCTTTGCCGCCAAACAACCTACCAAAGCCTACAGGTAAGTCAAATATATTTTGTCTTACTTTTTCAAGAGGTACGCCAGCGGGGCGTTGACGTTGCTCCCAGTTTCGTCTCGTTAAATATATAGTACTCTATATAAAAGGCTCGATAAACGGCCATTTTTGGGGATAAATATATAGAATACTATATATAACGGGCGGGTACTGAGGGGTCAAAAGACACGTAAAATCGGGCCGTTACTGAAGCTTGAGCGCAGGAAGTCGGGGATAAGGAAATCATCATAGAAACGGTCAAAGACCGGCGCGGAAAATATGGCCGTTATCTCGCCGAAATCTGGATTCAGGAGGAGGAGTGCTGGATCAACGTCAACGACGAACTCGTCGCCAAGGGGTTCGCGGAGTACCGCGAGTACTAGCGGATCAGGAGGCAGGGGGCAGGAGTCCGGCTTTAGGCGGGGTAGAGATTTTTCACCACAGAATACCTAGCGCGGCAAAGCCGCAACCGAAAATTTAAACCTCGAAATACAGAAACAGAGAAGAAAATTTAGACAGCATGATGGTCGACAGACCTGAGCTATTGCGAACGTGCTTTTTGTATTCCCCAAAAAGAAGCGACCAGCGGCAATCATTTTAACAGCCGGAGTATATAAGCTTCTTAATGATTCTGTCGCCAATGATTCTGTCGAAAAAAGACCCTGTTACGTTGATGTTAAGGAATGGGTTGCCAGATAAACCGTACATGAAAAACAAGATTTGGGTGGATAGTATTGCAAAACACACAGAAAGGGAAAGTAAACGGATCGGGTGGAGTGTAACGGTTTAATACAAACCGGTTTGTATTCATCCTTTACGCCTCCAGCTGCGCCCCGTCGGGGCGCCCCGAAACTTCGGGGCCGTTTATTTGGAGAATCCTGAACATCCTGTGATCCTGCGTGCCAAGCCATAGCCGCTGGCGACGGCTGGTCAAATGCTCTTTCTTTGCGTCTTGGCGCTCAAAACCCTCTCCTCACATTCCACGTTCTACGTTTTACATTCCACAATCCTTTGTGGTTAACTCCCCCCCTGTTAACAGATAACCATTAACCGGTAATTTTATGATCAGTTTCATTTTGAAGAAAATTTTCGGGTCGAAGGCGGAGCGGGATATGAAGCAGATGCGCCCGCTGGTCGATCGCATCAATGCGCTGGAGGTGGAGTATCAGGCCCTCACCGAAGAAGCGCTGAAGGCGAAGACGTCCGAATTTAAGGAACGCCTCGCCAGCGGCGAAACGCTTGACGATCTCATGTGCGAGGCGTTTGCCGTCGTTAAAAACGCCTGCCGGCGCCTGTGCGGCACGACGGCCCATGTATCCGGTCACGATATCGAATGGGATATGGTGCCGTTCGACGTGCAGCTGATCGGCGCCATCGTGCTGCATCAGGGCAAGATTGCGGAGATGGCGACGGGGGAAGGCAAGACGCTGGTCGCGACGATGCCGGTCTATCTCAACGCGCTCGCGGGCCGCGGCGTCCATGTAATCACGACCAACGATTTTCTGGCCGAGCGCGACAGCGAGTGGATGGGCCATGTCTATCAATACCTCGGCCTGACGGTCGGCTGCCTGAAAAACATGATGCCGCCGCCGCAGCGCCTCGAAATGTATGACTGCGATATCACGTACGGTACGAACAGCGAGTTCGGGTTCGATTACCTGCGCGACAATATGGCGATGCGCGTCGAGGATATGGTGCAGCAGCGCGGGCACCATTACGCGATCATTGACGAAATCGACTCGATCCTGATTGATGAAGCACGCACGCCGCTGATTATTTCGGGCCCGGCCCCCTACTCGGCGGACGAGCAGTACCGCTCGCTCAACAGCATCGTCCGCAGTCTGGTCCGTCATCAGCAGGATCTTTGCACGCGAATGATGAAGGAGGCCAAGGCGCTGCTCGACAAGGGCGAAGAGGACGATGCCCAGCGCCGGCTCTATCAGGTGCATCAGGGCATGCCGAAAAACAAACAGCTCGCCAAGCTGGTTGAAGAGCCCGCCCAACGCCGCCTGCTCGAGCAGGTGAACAATATGATGATCACCGACAGTTATAAGGAAGAGGCCCGCGCCCTGCGCGAGGAGCTTTTCTTCACCGTCGATGAAAAAAGCCACGATGCCAACCTGACGGACAAGGGGTGCGAAGCGCTCAACCCCGACGATCCGGAACATTTCCTGATGCCGGATCTCGCCACCGCGCTCTCGGAGCTCGAAGGACAGACCGACCTCGCCCCGGAGGAAATGATGGCCCGCCGCCAGAAACTGCAGGATGAGTTCGCGCACCGCAGCGAACGGATTCACGCGGTGAACCAGTTGATCAATGCCTACTGCATTTATGAAAAGGACGTGGAATACGTCGTGCAAAACAATCAGGTGATGATTGTCGATACGTTCACGGGCCGCCTGATGCCGGGACGCCGCTGGAGCGACGGGCTGCATCAGGCGATCGAAGCCAAAGAGGGCGTGAAGATTGAGCGCGAAACCCAAACGCTGGCCACGATCACGATCCAGAATTATTTCCGCATGTACGAAAAACTCGCGGGCATGACCGGTACTGCCGAAACCGAGGCGGGCGAGTTCCACGAAATCTACAAGCTCGATGTGGTGGTTATCCCCACAAACCGGCCCGTCCGCCGCGTGGACATCAACGACCAGATTTATAAAACCAAGCGCGAGAAATACAACGCGCTGATCGAAGAAATTAAAGCCGCCCACAATCGCAAACAGCCGGTGCTGGTTGGAACAGCAACGGTGGATACCTCTGAAGTGATCAGCCGCCTGCTCGACCGGCAGGGCATTCCGCACAACGTGCTTAACGCCAAAAACCACGCGCGCGAGGCCGAAATCGTCGCGCTGGCCGGACAGCCCGGAGCCATCACCATTGCCACCAACATGGCGGGCCGCGGAACGGACATTAAGCTCGGCAAAGACGTTGTCTGGATGGATAAAAAGCAGACCACCTCCCTGACCCTGTCGCTGAATGACAAACCCGAGGGCGAATCGCAGACGCTGAAAAAGCTGCTGACGGAAAAACCGTGCGGGCTCTACGTTATTGCCTCGGAACGACACGAGGCGCGGCGGATCGACCGCCAGCTGCGCGGACGCTGCGCGCGGCAGGGCGACCCCGGTATTTCGCGATTTTACGTTTCGCTCGAAGACGACCTGATGCGCCTGTTCGGCTCGGATCGTATCGCGGGCATTATGGAAAAGCTCGGCATCGAAGAGGGTGAAGTGCTTGAGCATCCGTGGCTCAACAAGTCGATCGAGAAGGCGCAGCAGCGCGTCGAGCAGATGAACTTCGGCATCCGCAAAAACACGCTGCGCTACGATGACGTGATGAACCAGCAACGCGAGGTGATCTACACCTTCCGCCAGACCATCCTGCAAAGCGAAGAGCCGCGCGAACAGCTCTACGAAATCATTACGGACATCATTGCCGAAAACGCCGGCGCACCTGCCGAAGAATTCCTCGGCTGGGCCAATGCCACGTTCCCGATCGGCCTGCGCGCCGCCGACCTGTCCGCCGACGCCGGGCCCGAGGAATTAACGGAGCTGGTTTTTGAACGCGTTAAACAGGCCTATGAACTGAAAGTGACGCACGAAGACCCCGCGCGCATCAAAAACCTTGAGCAGATGATTATCCTGCAGTCAGTGGACGAACACTGGCAGGAATACCTGCGCAATATGGACAGCCTGCGCGAAGGCATCGGCCTGCGCGCCTACGGGCAGCGCGATCCGCTGGTTGAATACAAGCGCGAAGCCTTCAACCTTTTCGGCGACCTGATGGACCGCATTAAAAACGAGATTGCGCAGAATATTTTCCGCACCGGCTCCTCCATGGAGGCGCTGCAGGGCTTCTGGGGGTCGCTCAACAAAATGATGGTGGACAATCAGGCCCAGCAGCAGGTTTCCGCCATGTCCGCCGCGCGTCAGGCCGCGGCCATGCAAGGCGGGGCACCCGCCCCGCAAATTCCGGCCGGCCACGAAGCGCCCGCTGCCGCAGCTGCGCAGCCGGTGCATCGCGAAGGCCCGAAGGTCGGCCGCAACGATCCCTGCCCCTGCGGCAGCGGTAAAAAATACAAGAAATGCTGCGGCGCGTAATGCGTAACGAGTAATACGTAACAGAAACAGCTTCCCAAATTACGCATTACGGATTACGAATTACTTCCGGAGGTTTCCCTATGGCTGACTGGTTTGTTAACCTGCATCCGATTCTTCAGGCATTGCTGGCTACACTTTTCACCTGGGGCGTTACCGCGCTCGGCGCATCACTGGTCTTTTTTTTCAAAACCATCAATCGCAAAGTCCTCGATGCGATGCTTGGCTTTGCGGCAGGCGTGATGATTGCAGCGAGTTTCTGGTCGCTGCTGGCCCCCGCCATTGAAATGGCCGAAGCAAACGGCGGGCCGCCGTCATGGGTGCCCGCCGTGGTCGGCTTCCTGCTGGGCGGTGTTTTTCTGCGCGGCATTGACTGCGTTCTCCCGCATCTGCACCTGGATAAACCGATTGAAGAGGCCGAGGGGATTCCGACCACCTGGCGGCGCAGCGTCCTGCTGGTTCTGGCGATTACGCTGCATAATATTCCTGAGGGGCTCGCGGTCGGCGTTGCGTTCGGCGCGGTCGCCTACAACCTGCCTTCCGCCACGCTCGCGAGCGCGATTGCGCTGGCCATCGGGATCGGCATCCAGAATTTCCCGGAAGGCACCTCCGTTGCGGTGCCTCTTCGCCGCGAAGGTCTTTCGCGGCGTAAATGTTTCTGGTATGGCCAGCTTTCCGGCGCGGTGGAGCCGGTCGCCGGAATCATCGGCGCGGCCGCCGTTCTTTTGATGCGTCCGCTGCTTCCCTACGCCCTTTCCTTCGCGGCGGGCGCCATGATCTTTGTCGTCGTCGAGGAACTGATCCCCGAATCGCAGGCCGAGAAAAACACCGACATCGCCACCCTCGGCGCCATGCTCGGCTTTGCCGTTATGATGATGCTCGACGTCGCCCTTGGCTGATCTGCACCCCCGCCCTCTCCTTTTATGCAATATAACCCCTATACCTTTAAAGGTATTATATGCCATGTTTTATAATTTATTTTTATGTAAGTATTTCCGTTGATTTTTAACTGTTATGCTTTTATACCTTTAAAGGTTTCAACGATAAGGAACGTGCTGATTATGAGTAAACTGCGCCCAACGCTTTGGCGAACCTGCCGGGTTCTAGCCAATACAACCCGCCTGCGGCTGCTCTGGATCCTTTTCCAAACCGAGGGTCTCTGCGTTGCAGATCTGGCCGGTCTGACCGGAATTTCGGAACCGAACGCCAGCAACCAGCTCCGCGCCCTCAACGCCCGCGGACTGATCGCGCCACGACGAAAAAGCCTGCGGGTGTTTTACCGCCCGGAAGCCAATACGGAGGTGGAACACGCGCCAACCCTGCTCAATGCGCTGCGCGACTGCTGTGAAAACAGGATGCCCCTCTCCGCCGTCATCCGGCAGGCAACGGCGTTTACGCACGCCCGGCGCATAGCCATTGCGCGAGCGCTGGCGGAAGGCCCCGCATCGTTCGGCGCCCTCCACGAAAAAACCGGCATTCCGCCCTCCTGTTTACCGCACCATCTGAGGAAGCTGGAGGCGCGCGGCTTTATCCGGCGCGGGTACGGAGTCTACCACCAAAATTCCCCGGGCAACCCGTTCGGTCGCGTGCTTAAAAAGGTGGCGTGCTCCTGAGCGGGACGGGGCGGCGATTCCGCAGATGCTTTTCCTGGGGTCGGAAACGTTGCACGTCCGCGGCGTTTTGCTTAAACTGCCGCCCTAAACCAAAGGGGGTCTCCATGAAAACACTGCTTCGTTTTGTCATTCTCATTCTGTTCGCCGCGGCTATGACCGGCTGCGCCACCAAAGTGAACCGCGTCGCGGTCGATGAAGTTATCGATCTGAGCGGTCGCTGGAACGATACCGATTCGCGCCTGGTCGCCGAGCAGATGATCCAGGAGGTCTTCGCTCATTCGTGGGCTGACGACTATTTCGCGCGCGCCGGCAAAAAGCCGGTCGTGATTGTCGGCACCATCCGCAACATGAGTTCGGAGCATCTCGAAACAGGCGTGTTTGCCAAGGATATCGAGCGCGAACTGGTGAACAGCGGCAAGGTAAAGTTTGTGGCCAACGCATATGAACGCACCGAAATTCGGCAGGAGCGGCTTGAACAGCAGCAGTTCGCCACGGAGGAAACCGCCAAGCGCCTCGCCGCCGAAACCGGCGCGGACTATATGCTGAAGGGAAGCATTAAGACGCAGATGGATACCGAGGGCCGTAAGCAGGTTAAATTTTACCAGACGGATCTTGAGCTGATTCACATCGAGAGCAACGAAAAGGTTTGGATCGGCACCAAGAAAATCAAAAAGTTCGTCAAACGCCCGATTGCCAAGTTTTAATTTCTCAGGCACCCCTGAATGACCGGGATACGAAATACTGCCGCCCTTCCAGCTTCGCCAAGGCTACGTCGGACAAGCTGTCTTCTGCTGCTGGGGATCTCTGTCCTCTGCCTTTCCGGCTGCGGCACGCTCTGGACCGTGAAGAGGCAGTATGCAGGCGTGGACGTTATGCTGGCGCGCGGCGACTTCGCCGCCGCTGCGGCGCAGATTGAGCGCAGCAAATACACGCACTACCGCTCAAAAGACCGCGCGCTTTACTGGCTCGATCTCGGGATGCTCCAGCATTATCTCGGTGAATACGAGGCGAGTAACGTGTCGCTGGAAAAAGCCGAGCAGGCTATGGATGATGCCTTTGTGAAGAGCGTTTCGCGCGGTGCGGCTTCACTGCTGCTCAACGACAACATGCTCACTTACGCAGGCGCGGATTATGAAAACGTCTATGTGAATATTTTCAAGGCGCTGAATTATCTCGCCCTGGAGGGGTTCGATGAAGCGTTCGTGGAAATCCGGCGGATTGATGAAAAACTGAAGGTGCTCGAAAGCCGCTACTGGAAGGTCGCGCAAAAATATAATGAGGCCCGGGAAACGGACGAACCGTTCCGCGTCGGCAAGAACAACTTCCAGAACTCCGCGCTGGGCCGCTGGCTGAGCCTGCTGCTCTATCGCGCAGAGGGAAAGCCGGGTGATGCGCGCGTCGACCTCAAAAAAATCGAAGCCGCCTGGGCGCTCCAGCCGGATGTTTACAATTTCAGCCCGCCTAAGCTGGGCCGCGCCCTTGAGCGGCCCGCCGAGGGCACGGTAAAGGTTTCGTTCCTGAGCCTGACGGGCCAGGCGCCGGAAAAACGCGCCGACACACTCTGGATTCATACGGAACCGGATCAGATTATTGTCGCCGACTCCCGGGAAAAGCGATACGGCGGACAACGCCTTGCGGGCGCCAGCGTTTTCTACTGGCCGGGGGTCGAAGCGGGCTGGACTCTTAAATTTCAACTGCCCCGGCTTGAAAAGCGCGGCTCGCGGGTGCGCGGCATCGGCGTGAAAATCAACGGACAGCGCGGACCGCTTCTTGAGCGTATCGAAAGCCTCGAAAACGTCGCCGAAGAAACGTTTCAGATTCAGGCGCCGCTCATTTACCTCAAAACCATTACGCGTACCGTTGCCAAGGGCATCGCCGCCGCGCAGGCGCGCAGCGCCGCCGAGGAAAAATGGGGCGATTCCTCCGGGCCGCTGGCCAGCCTTCTCGCAGGGGCGGCCATCGGCGCTACCGAAAACGCCGACCTGCGCATCTCGCGCTTCTTCCCGGCAGAAGCCTATATCGCCGAAGCCGAACTGCCGCCCGGCGTGCATCAGATTGAAATTGAATACTACGGATCCGGCGGCACTGTGCTTTACACGGATGTCATCGGTACGGTAGAAATCCGTGACGACGGGCTGAACCTGATTGAATCGTTTTATTTGAATTGAGGAGTAACGGAATGCGGGATGTGAGATGCGCAATATTGCTGATGGCCCTGTTGCTAACCGGTTGTGCAACCCGCACCGGCAATATGCCCGCCTGGCTGCTCGCACCGCAGGAGGCGTATCCGTCGGCGCAGTACCTGGTGGCTGTCGGTGAAGGCGACAGCCGCCGCGCGGCGGAAAACAGCGCCGCCGCCGGGCTTGCCCGTATTTTTGAAGCAAACATCCGCGCCACCGAAACACTCTCCGAAACAACCGTAGAAATGCGCGGCGCCAAAGAGGCGTTCGATCGGTTCAGCGAGCTGCGCTCCGATGTGCAGATTGGTTCCGACCAAACGCTGCTCAATATACAGTTCGGTGAGGCGTTCACGGATTTGCGCGGACGTGTCCACGTGGCCGCCTTCATCCCGCGCGCCGAAACTGCGGACATTTACCGCCGGAAAATCACGGATCTCGCCCGGAAAATTGTTTTTCTGGTTCAGCAAAGCGACACCGCGCCGGAGCCGGTCAAAAAATATGCCTTCCGTCGTGCGGCTGTGCGCAAAGCCCTTGAAAACGATGTGCTTCTCGAGCAGCTTCGTATCATCCATCCGCAGGCGCGCGACACGCTCTCGCTTCACTATGCCCCGCAGACACTTTACACCGAAACTGCGGATGCCGCGCGTAGCGTCACTTTTGCGATAGAAATAAACAATGACACCGCGCGCAATGCGCTCGCGGACGCACTAACCGCCATGGGGTTTTCTGAAGTGAATGAATCTCCCGTGCTCGATTTTTCCGGAACCGCTTCGTTCGAAAAAACCGACCTCCGGCGCGGCGCGCTTGTTTTTATACGCTGGAAACTGAATGTGGAGATGCGCGGCCGCACCGGTGCGCTGAAACTGCTTCTCGAACGGAGCGCCCGCGAGGGCCACATCTCCTTCGAAGAAGCACAGGCTCGTGCGCAGCGTGCCATGAAAACGGATCTTGAAGCCCTGTTCCGGCGCAAACTCGGCCAATACCTTGACCGCCTTGCCGAAGCGGAATAAACGCCGCGTATCTGCCCGCTTTTTCTATGCCCTTTCTCACCCCACACGTTTAAACGTATGGGGAAAATCCCTACGAATGCTGTTCAGGTGCCGACGGCTTATTCTTTCTGCCCGGCAGTACGAGGACCGATTTCGGCGATTTGATCGAGCCGCTCCATGATCGGCAGATGCTGTGTACAGGCTTTTTCGCAGGCGCCGCAATGAACACATGTAGCGGCGGCATCGGGCGTCAGCCCCCAGTGGAATTTGAGGCGGTTAACGACAATTTGATCTTCCGGTCCTTGCAGAATACGCATGTTATAGGTATCCATCAGCTGGGGAATCGGCAGGCCCTCGGGACAGGGCAGGCAGTAGCCGCAGCCCGTGCAAAGCCCTTCAAACTCTGTTTCGACCTTCCCTTTGATTTCAGCTATGCGTTCCGGCGACAGCGGTGTAAAACGCTCCACGGCGGCCACGGCCTCGTCCACCTCCTGCCTGCTGCTGAAGCCAACCAGCGCACAGGTAATCGCGGGGTGAGAAAGATTAAACCGGAGCGCCGCGCTGACGACATCGGGATCATCCGCGCTTCGGATAAAATTAAACCGCTCAGCGTTTTTCGGGATCAGCCCGCCGCCCAGCGGGTTCATGGTGACCACGCCGATGCCGTGCCGGCCCGCGCTGTCCACCACCTGTTCCCGGAACGGAAAATTGATGGCGTTGTAGCCCAGCGTAACTCCTTCGAAAATTTCCTCATCGAAAACGTCGTCCGCCTCTTCGCCTGTCATGTGCGTGGAAAAGACCACGTGTTCGATCAGGCCTTCGTCGCGGGCGTTAAGCAGCGCTTTGAGCACTCCGCCGCGTTTTCGATCCTCCCATTGTTCGCGGGAAAGCAGGCCCCAGACATTGAAAAAGTCAATGCGCTCCAGGCCCAGCCGTTTCAGTGAGGTTTCGAGGGAACGCCGAAATTTTTTCCCGTCCGCCTCCATACATTTAGTGGAAACATAAAACGAATCGCGCGGAAGCTGTTTAAAGGCGTGCCCGAAAATCTCTTCGCTCTTCTCTTCGCTGTAAAGCGGCGCGGTATCGAAGTAGGTAATGCCCTTTGCGTGCGCATGGAGCACCAGTTCCGCGCTCTTTTCAATCTCCTTCGGCTCGGGAAAGCGCATCCCGCCGAAACCAATGGCTGAAATCTGTTTGCCGGTTTTTCCGTACGTTCTATAGATCATGGGCTCTCCTCACAGGGCGGATAGTGTACACCCGATTCCACTTTTTCCAAGCGTTGGAAGAGGGAGAAGGTTTACAAAATGACGGATCCGCCGTCGCATAAAGCTATGGCGGGACAGGCAACAAAATCATTTTTTTGGAAGGAGCAGATTGGCCGCATAGGCTCCAGACGGCAGCCGCCGCTGAGATCCCCGGCGAGCCACTGCCTTCGCCACCACCTCCGGACGGGGAGAAAGTTCGCCGATCAACCGGTTCACCTCCGGGTAGCCATAAACACCGCGATCCACCCGCCGCAACAGCCCCTTCTTCACCAGCCGGGAAAGCGCCTGATCCACAGCAGCGCGGCTGCCGATGTCGAGAAATTCCTTCGAACCGCTTTTGCGCTGGAGCGCGCGCTCCAAATTTTTAAAGGGACAGCAGTTCCTGAACGTCGTTCCAGGAGAGGGCCTGCATGAATTCGCCCTCTTTTTCGAGGGTGGCGTCGATAACGCTTTTTTTGCGCTGCTGCATCTGGAGGACTTTTTCCTCAACGCTGTCTTTGGTGATGAGCTTGACGCTGTAAACGGTGTTCTTCTGTCCAATCCGGTGGGCGCGGTCGGTGGCCTGGTCTTCGACGGCGGGATTCCACCACGGGTCGTAGTGGATAACCATGTCGGCCCCGGTAAGGTTAAGCCCCGTGCCGCCGGCTTTAAGGCTGATGAGAAAAAGCGGGATGGAGCGGTCGGTGTTGAACTGGCGAACAATGGTCTGGCGCTCTTTGGTGGCACCATCAAGGTAGCAGTATTTGAGTTCGCGCGCTTCGAGCTCGCGCCGCAGAATGGCGAGCATGGACGTGAACTGGCTGAAAACGAGGATCCTGTGCCGGGCGTCGAGCGCTTCGTTGACCAGCTCGAAGAAGAGTTCCATTTTGGCGGAGGGATATTCGCTCTTGAGGTTGGGCAGCTTGAGCAGGTCGAGGTGGCAGCAGGTCTGGCGCAGGCGCAGCAATGTTTTGAAAATCTGCATGCGTGCGCGGTTGAACCCCTGCTCCTCAACCATATCGCTGATTTTGCGTTTCGAGCTTTCGAGCAGCTCTTTGTAAACCATGTACTGGTCTTTGCTGAGCGCGCTGTGCGCGACGCGCTGGATTTTTTCGGGCAGGTCTTTGGCCACTTCGCGTTTGAGGCGGCGCATTAAAAACGGATGCAGTTTGCGGCGCAGTTTCAATTGCGCGAGTTCGCCGTCGGGCCCGCCGCGGCTGATGGGCAGCTCGTAGTGGTCGCGAAAAACTTTATGGTTGCTGAGGTAGCCGGGCATCAGAAAATCCATGATGGACCAAAGGTCGGCGACGCTGTTTTCGATCGGCGTGCCGGTGAGCACGAGTTTATGCACGGCGCGCAGTTTTTTGGCCGCCACCGCATTTTGCGTGGAGCGGTTTTTGATGTGCTGCGCTTCGTCAAGGACGACGACCGCGAATTCGTGCTCAAGATATTTTTCAATGTCGCGGCGCAGCAGCGCGTACGACGTGATAATGAGGTCGCTTTTTTCCACCTTTTCCCAAAGGTCGTGCCGCTCCGCCCCGTGCAGTTTGAGTACGCGCAGGTTCGGCGTGAATTTTTCCGACTCTTCGGCCCAGTTTCCCACCAGGCTGGTCGGGCAGACGATGAGCGCCGGTTTGCCGCGCGCTTTTTCATTGTGCCGCTCGAGCTGAATCCAGACCAGCGCCTGCAGGGTTTTGCCCAGGCCCATTTCGTCGGCCAGAAGGCCGGAAAACCCGCCGCGTTCGAGGAAGCGAAGCCAGTAAACGCCGTCTTTCTGGTAGGCGCGCAGGGTTTTTTCGGGCCGGGCACCGAGCGGTTCGGGCTCGATTTTTGCGGTGCGGTTCTGCGTCTGCGCCATTTTCATCCAGTCCGGCGAAGCTTCAACATCCACGCCATCCAGCGCATTCAGGGAGGCTTGGACATAGGCGGCATAAATATCGTTGAGGCGGAAGGTGCCCGCCGCGCCGCCTGACCCGAAGGCGCAGTCGTTGAACACTTCGCGCGCGGTTTCGATGGCATCTATATCCAGCAGGACGGTGCGTCCGTTTTTTTCGACAAACGCCTCGCCCATATTGAGCGCGCGCTGGATTTCGGCTTCCGAGAGACTCTGGCCGCCGCTGTTTTCATAGGCGTAGCCGACATCAAAAAATCCGCCGGCCGAGACTTCATGGATATTAATGACCGGCGTAGTGAATTCCGCGTGCTCCATAAACGGCGCGATTCGGCCCTCGAGTTCGATCCGCCAGCCGAAGCGGCGCAGCCGCGGAACCGCACCGCCGAGAAAGTTGAGCACGTCGCGCTCGCCGATGATGGAAGTGAGCAGGTCGCCCCGGCGCCCGTGGATTCCGGTCGTCGCCAGTTTTTCAAGCGCCTGTTTTTCGGATTCGAGGTTGCGGACGCGGTATTCCAGAATATCTTCGGGGTCGGGGACGGCGAAACCGCCCGCGGCTTCTTCGCGGCAGGCAATAAGGATGACGTCGCCATATTCAGCATAGAGCTTGGCGGAAAGCGAGGCGCGGCTGCCGCTGACGACGAGCCGGTAGCGCGGCTTGGCCGGCTTGAGCGAAAAGAGGTCCGGCGCAACCTGAGTATCGACGTGTATCAGATTTCCAAGGCCCGGCAGTTCCTGCTGAAGAAAATGCGGGACGGCGGGACGGGCGATGCGGGTCGGGTTGTGATAGATGCCCCGAAACGGGCCGGGCAACAGCTGGTCGAGTTTCCAGAAGGTGCGGCGCGCAAATACCCAGCCCTCCCGGGCGCCAATGATGAAGAGCGGCTTTCCGTTGCGGCCGGGAAATCCCGTATGCATGGAAAGGTTGATCTCGCCGCTCGCTTCGTCGAGATCCATGCGCAGGCGGGTGCCGGTGGTTTTGGACGAGATCGTAAGCGGTTCTTCGCCGCCCTCCTCGTAAAGCGGCTTGCCTTGAAAGAGCTGCAGCAGATTGATGAAGTCGGCCTCGCGGGTAATCAGGCGTCCCCTGGCCGGCCCTTCGGAAATATCTTCGAGGACAAAGAGTATATTTTCGTCGCGCGGACTGAACGCGAGCGGCAGATCCCCGGGCACCTCGTTGAGCGGAACACTTCTTTCGCCGTAGTCCGCGGCACAGTGAAGCGGGAAACGGCCGCCGAGCGCCTGTTGATGCCAGTTTTTTTCGAGAGTAATGCGCAGAACCGCAGGGGTTGCATCGGGATGTTCTTCGGGAACGCGGGTGATGTATTGGGACTTGTCGATTTGCTCAAGGCGTTTGGCGCGGCGTGTTTCTTCCTTGGCCTTGGCCTGTCGCTGCGGGTCGCCGTGCTGGCGGATGGCTTCGAGCCCAAGCGCTACCAGATGGGCGCAGATAAGGCCGCGCTCCTGATTGTCGCGGCAGGGACAGTGGTTTTCGACCAGTCCGTCGGGCAGTATCTCGAATTTGCTGCGCAT
The DNA here is from genome assembly GCA_029939835.1 of Pontiellaceae bacterium. GTDB lineage: Bacteria > Verrucomicrobiota > Kiritimatiellia > Kiritimatiellales > Tichowtungiaceae > Tichowtungia. Next base: position 2,052 of record JAOZSE010000040.1, on the reverse strand, counting down.
GCCGCGGATGCCGATAGCCAACCGGCCGAGAACAAACGGATGCTCGTATTCGATTTTCTCGACCACGCCGCGCTCGAAGAGCGCTTTGCCGTCGCGAAACACCTTCCAGCCGGCCCAATCCTTCAAAATTTTATATGTAATCGGTATCTGCATCGTCTTTTTACAGGCCTCCTGTCCGCAATGCTACGCCCCCGCCCGCAGTGATGTGGGCAGGTAGCGTTTCAAGTGGACGGAAAAATAGGATCCATTGTTTGCCGCTCCGCTTCTTTTGGCAATACCAAAAGCACGTTCGGAATACCTTCCGCCGTCGCCCTCCGAGCTATGGCGGGACACGCAGGTCCAATGGCTGGAAAATTGTGGGCGGAAAGTTCCAAACGTTGGAATTTTTTTAACCGCGAATTCACGCGAATTAAAAACGGATTGCCCTTAGACAGGGTAGAACGAGCGCCTTCGAAGACCCTCGACACTTCGGGGCGCTCGTTTAAGCAAGCGAGACGCTTGCTCTCCCGAAGCACGCACACTTCTTTTTCCAACGGGTGCCTCTCCCCTTCCGGCGTCACTGGCCGCTTCGAGCGCTCCAATCATTGGATCCTCACAGCGTATCGAGCGGGCTGCGTCCGGCAAGCCCGGGTCGGTTGAGCACATGCGTGTAAATCATCGTCGTGGAAACATTCGCATGGCCCAGCAGTTCCTGCACCGTGCGAATGTCCGCGCCACCCGCTAACAGGTGCGTGGCAAAGGAATGGCGAAGCGTGTGACACGTCACGCGTTTGGAAATTCCCGCCTTGGCCGTTGCGGCCTTAACCGCCTTCTGCAATCCGTTTTCGTTGATATGATGCCGCCGCTGTTTTCCGCTGCGCGGGTCGGTGCTGATACGCGTTGCCGGAAAAACATATTGCCATATCCACTCCCGGCAGGCTTTGGGATATTTGCGTGAAAGGGATTCGGGAATGAATACTTCGCCATAGCCCGCCTTTAAATCCACAGTGTGCTGCTGCTTCATTTGTTCAAGATGGGCCTGCAAATCGGGAACCAGCCGTTCGGGTAGCGGAACCCGGCGATCCTTCCCGCCCTTGCCGTCAATCACCGTGATATATCCATTATCAAAATCGACATCCTTCACCCGCAGACGAACACACTCCATTAACCGCATTCCGCCGCCATAGAGCAGTGATGCCATGAGCGCATTGCGCCCCTGAAGCTCCTTGAGCAGCGCATCGGTTTCCCCGCGCGAGAGCACCACCGGGAGCCTGCGTTTCCGGACGGGGCGCCGGTAGGCCCCCAAATCGCCCAGGTCAACCTCAAGCACCTGCCCAAACAAAAACACCAGTGCATTGAGCGCCTGGGCCTGGGTCGAGGGTGCCACCTTGCGCCGCAGCGCCAGATATTCCAAAAAATCACGCACCTTTAGCGGCTCCTGCGGGAAACTCCCCCCGCAGTAGATGGCAAAACGCTTAGCCCACTCAACATAGGTCTGTTCGGTGCGGATTGACATTCCGCGCACACGAATCACTTCCTTGATGCGTTTGAGCTGTTGCTGTGTTTCCACACTTAACGCGCACAACTCCTGCAATACAGGGAGCTCAGGGTTCAAAGGAGCTTCTCTGGCCAACGTCGGATGTTCCGTCTTCAAATCTGCACAAGCGGTTAATCGCCCCTCCCAGTCATAGCCCTTCGGCCAGTTCAGCTTGGTCATCTCCACAAGCAAAATACGAAGCGCTGAAGTGGCCTGAGACACCTGCCAGTCTTTCAACTCGGAGTTTCTGCCTAATTCGTCCAGATAGAGATCGAGATAGACAGAGTCCACATCCGCCAGTTTCCGTCCATCCAGCCCATATACAAACTGCTGCGCACGGCGCACATACCACTCCGCATTGTGTCCGCCCACCCCCTGTTTATGGAGTATTTCGGCATATCGGGCCCAAAAGGCGGACTCTTTATCCGACATTTTTCTTTTCATATAAGTCTTGAGCATGCATTCTACCTATCACACAAAACGAGTTGTGTTAAAGAAATAAATAGGTAGAAACCGTTTCTGCCTAATCAACTGTT